>NZ_JBHSPC010000018.1:0-48794 GCF_042656345.1 Streptomyces incanus | reverse complement strand
CTCACGGCCGCCGGCGGCTGCTCCCCCGCCGGCTTCGCGTGCGCGGCGGTGGCCCGCGCCGAACGCAGGCGGTGGCTCACCGCCTCGTCCAGCGTCACCGGCCGCTGCATCCGGGAGGCGAGCCGCCCCGCCTCCTGGCCGAGCCTGGCGATGTCCTCCCAGGAGAGGCGCACCACGAGCGTGAGTTCCGCCTCCCCGTCGGGCAGCGCCTGCATCGCAGCGGTCACTCGGTCGTTCATGGCCCGTTCCTCCCGTCGGCCCCGCGGCCCCTTCCCCGCGCCGCAGGCAGTTGGGAAGGGATACGCAGGACCGGATGGCGGTGTTCAGCGGGGCGGCGGATTCACCGGCGGCGGCAAGGGCACAAGTGGAACGTGGTCATCCCCGTTCATGACGTGAATCCGGCACGGCGCACCCCGTGGGTCACCTACGCGCTGCTCGCCGCGAACATCGTCGTCTTCGTGTTCTTCACGCCCGGTGTCGTCGGCTCCCTGACAGGCAGCGGGAGCAGTCTCGCGGAGCTGTGCGATCTCCAGGCGTTCCTGGACCGGTACGCGGCCGTGCCGCGGGAGCTGATCCACCACCAGGTGCCCCACCTGGTGCCCACGGGCGCCACGGGGGTGGGACCGCAGGGGCCGGGGTGCGTGGTGGGGCCGCCGTCGTACGAAAAGTCGCCCGAGCTGAGCGTGCTCACGGCGATGTTCCTGCACGGCGGCTGGCTGCACCTGCTGGGCAACATGCTCTTCCTGTGGATCTTCGGCAACAACATCGAGGACCGCATGGGCCGTCTGCGGTACCTGCTGTTCTACCTGGTCTGCGGCTACGCGGCCGCATACGGATTCGCACTCACGAACCCCAATGCCACCACCCCCCTGATCGGCGCCTCGGGCGCCATCGCCGGCGTCCTCGGCGCCTACCTGGTCCTCTACCCGAGGGCACGCGTCTGGGTCCTCGTCCCCTTCCTGATCTTCCTGCCCCTGCGCTTGCCGGCCTGGATCGTGCTCGGCTCCTGGTTCGTTCTGCAGGCCGTGTACTCCTCCGGCGGCGGCGTCTCGGAGGCCGGCAGCGTCGCCTACCTGGCCCACGTCGCCGGCTTCGTGGCGGGCATGCTGATCGCCTGGCCCCTCAAACCAGGCACTCCCCCACCCCCCGAACCGGGCGGCGTTCGCTACGGACGGCAGACCCGGGGGCCCTGGTAGGGCCGCATGCCAGGAAACGGGCGGCGCAAGAAGAACCTGAACAGCTTTGCATAAGTGATATTTGCATTCCCGGGCCGGCCGACGATTGTTGAATGCTTCAACCACCTGCATGTTTTGCCGGATCTTCGAGCCTCTGACAGGGCTCACGCTGACCCATTGCCCACTTTCCTGACTCCACGTCAGGCGGGAAGCACCCCCGCAGGAGTCGCGCCGGACGGCATCCCGCTGTGGGCGGCGCGCCCGAACAAGAAGAAGCCGGGGTCCATCGGCGGCTCTGCGTCGATGGACCCAGGCTTCGGTCGCGGCTTCGCTCCGGTCAGCCGATCGGCCCCCAGAACGTCTCTCCGTGGTAGGTGTCGGGGAGCGGCTCGAGCGTCTCGGGCCACACGCCCGGCTCGACGCGGCGCCGCTCGGCTGCGGGCCGGACAGAGCCGTCCCAGCCGACCTGCTCCATGTAGTAGTACAGCTGCATCACATGGCCCTCGGGGTCCACTGCATGCACGACGTAGTCGATGCCCGGGTGGATCTCCTGGGGCAGGTCGATGAGCGTGACGCCGCGCTCCTCCAGGTAGGTCTTCGCCGCGCGCAGCTGCTCGTAGGATCCCATCTGGATGCCGAAGGAGAGGAGCGTGCTGTGGTCGCCGAGGCCGAGCGTCTCGCGCAGCTCCAGCGGGAAGAGGCCGATGCTGTGGTGCTCGGTGTTGGCCCGCAGGAACACCGCCCGATGCCCCGCGACCACGGTCTCCTCGCTCTTCACCAAGCCGAGCGTCCCGGTGTAGAAGGCCTCCGCGATCGCCACGTCCTCGACGAAGAGGCTGACGGGGCCCAGGCGCACCGGCGCGAACGGCCGGGCCATGCGTACGCCGCCCAGGTCGTACGTCTTCTCCGCGTCGTCGAGCCACCGATGGCCGGAGTTCAGGTCGATGCCCCGGGCGACCGCCTCGATGAGCTCGTCGGCCTCCGCCTTGGTCGGGAGCTCCGGGTGCTCCTGGACCCAGGGCCACAGCGCGGTCGGCTTGCTCAGGCCGTCCCAGCCGACCTGCTCGATCCCGTACTCCAGCTCGTTGGTGTGGCCGGTCGGGTCCGGGAAGTAGGTGTGCCAGTTCGATCCCGGGTCACGGCCGTAGCGGTCGATCTTCGTGCCCTGCTCCTCGAGCCACAGACGCGCCTCGACGACCTCGCGCAACGTGCCGACCTGCCAGGTGATCTGATTGATCGTGATGTCGTCACGGTCCGGGTCGTCGTTCTTGTCGACCCAGGGTCTGGGCATCAGGACGAAGGTGTGGTGGTCGCTGTTGTGCCGCAGGAAATACAGCCGTGTGTCGGGAAGGCCGTCGAGCCACGGTCCGGGATCAGCCTCCTGGAGGTCGACGACGTCCGAAACCTTGAAGCCGAGCAGATCGCGGTAGAAGGTCAGGGCGGCACCGGTGTCCTGGACGCTGATGCCGAAGTGGTTGAGCCGTCGGATCTTGAACGGGCGGTCGTAGAGGATGCCCCCGACGTTGAATTTCTTCATGGTCATGGCCCCGTTATGCTCAGTTGTCCGGCTTGACTACTTCGTTGCGGATCACACCGATCGCACTGGATGAGACCTCGACGACGTCACCCGGCTTGATGAACAGCGCGTCGGGGTGCGAGCCGTCGGCCTGCTCCTTCGTGGAGTCGACCGCGGTGCCCTTGGGCGTGCCGCTGGCGATCAGGTCACCGGGCCACAGGGTGGTGTCGCGGGAGAGGTACTCCCCGAGGGCCGCGAAGGTGTGGATCATCGAGCTGGTGTTGCCGCTCTGGCGCACCTCTCCGTTGATGCGGCACTCCACCGGGATGTCCTGCGGCTCCAGGCCCTCGTCCACGACGATCCACGGACCGACGGTCGCGGAGGTGTCGAAGTTCTTGGAGTAGGCGAAGTCCGGCCCGAAGGAGACGTTGTCGCGCACCGACCAGTCGTTGAAGAGGGTGTAGCCCCAGATGTACGGCTCGAAATCGTCGGCGGCGATGTCACGGCCGCGCCTGCCGACGACGGCGGCGATCTCGGCCTCGTAGTCGAGGCGTTCGGTGCGAGCCGGGTAGCGCACCTGCTCGCCGTGCGCGGAGACGGCACGCGAGTCCTTGAGGAAGTACTTCGGCCCGCCGGCAACAAGGCGCTGGATCGTGGCTTCGCGTTCGGGGTCCTGGGTGTTCTCGGCCGCGCTCTGCATGTGGGCGGCGAAGTTCGCCAGCGCGCAGAAGATACGCGCGCGGTCGGTGACGGGGGCATGCAGCTGCACGTCCTCCAAGGGGAAGACGATCTGCTCGCCGTCCACGCCACGCTGGTCCGCGGTGTTGTCACGGAGGTGGTCGAGCGCGGCCCGGGCTCCCGCGAGGGCCCCGTCGCCTTCCTCGATGAACGCACCCAGCTCGGACGGCACCTCGGCCGCGGCCCTGGCCTGCGGCCGGGGTGCGTCGGAGGTCTCGGCCAGGTACTTGGCGTACGCGGCACTGATGTCGATCACGCGGTCGTCTTGCACTACACCGACCCGGTGGGCCGATCCGAAAACTGCAACCTTCATGTCTGCGCCTTGTCGTTGAGTGGGTGGTCGCGGGTGATGTCGGTCAGGACTGCTCGCCGGTCTTGTCGTCGAAGAAGCGCGCGTCGGCCGGTGTGAGGCTGTAGATGGCCAAGCGCTGGATCTTGCCCTCGCGGACGGTGAAGAAGTCGGCCAGGGCGACGGCCTTGCCGTTGGCGGAGAGGTCAATCTCCACTGCCACGGTGTCTCCGTTGACGACGTACGGACGGGGGCTCGGCTTCATCGCCCCCGGAGCGACGCCGGCGCGGTACATCGCCGCGATGGCCTCCCTCCCGTTGAGGGTGCCGGCGGCGTTCTGGAGGACCGCGTCAGGAGCGAACAGGGCCACGACGGCCTCAGGGTCGCCCGCAACGACGGCGGCGAAATAGGCGTCGACGACGGCTGATGCATGGGTCATGGTCTTGTCTCCGTACTCGGATCAACGGTCGCCGGGTCAGGCCGTGAGGTACTCCGCCGGGACTCGGCGGCGCTGCCCGCGAGGCGGGCATTCCTTTTCCCCGAGACCTGGTGGTGACGACAGGAATATTCCTGAATGCGGGAGCTGCAGGAAACCGCACCACTGCCTCCAGGGTGCTGTCCGGCGGCGGCCCGCACAATGCCGGGAAGTTGCGTGCACCGATGCAGAACGCGCATGAAAAGACGTGGCCGGAACCATCCGCGCACGTCCTTCCACCGCTAATGTTGAATGCCATGGAAAAGCAGCGGAAGAAATACCTTGAATGCCCCTGCGGCGAACTGCTCGAGGGGACGGACGACGACACCCTGGTGGCTGCGGTCCAGGCTCACCTACGCGCGGTCCACCCTCATTTGACGTACGACCGCGAGCAGATCCTGCTCATGGCCCGCTGACGTCTTCGGCCCTGCGCAGGATCGCCTCGGCCCGGGCGAGGACCGGCGCGTCGACCATGTGCCCGTCGACGCGGACCGCCTCGCCCCCGCCGGCGGCCGCCAGCACACTCCGGGCCCAGCCGACGGCCTCCGCGCTCGGCCGGAACGCGGCTTGGGTTTGCGCCACCTGCCGGGGGTGGATCAGGAGCTTGCCCGCGAGGCCCACTTCCTGCGCTCGCTTTAGGTCGTCGGCCAGGATCAGTTCGTCGTCCAAGGCGGTGGTCACGCCGTCGACCGGTCCCGGGAGACCCGCCAGCCGTGAGGCATGCACCAGCCTCGACCGGGCGTGGAGCATCGCCGGCCAGGTCGGCTCCGCTCCGATGTCGAGCGCATAGTCGAGGTGCCCGAAGGCCAGCCGGACGACACCGGCGGTGGCCGCCAGCTCGTACGCATGCGCCACTCCCTCCGCCGACTCGACGAGCGGGATCACGGGGACGTCCATGAGGCTCGCGACCGACGCCGCCGAGGAGCGGGTGTCGGCCTTGGCGAGCATCACCGCGAGCAGGCCCGGCAGGTCCGCGAGCGCAGCCAGATCGCGATGGTGGTGCGGGCTGGTGACCGCGTTGACCCGGACGCAGGCGCGGCCGCCGGACGCAAGGTACGCCGCGACGGCTTCGCGGGCGCTGTCCCTGCGTTCCTCGACGACGGCGTCCTCCAGGTCGATGACGACGACGTCCGCCCCGGTCGCGGCCGCCTTGGCGAACCGCTCGGGGCGATCACCCGGCACGAAGAGGAAGGAGACGGCCGATCGCAGCACATCGCTCGCTTCCGGCGCCGTCAGTCCGGCCATGTCGCTGCTCCTCACGCCCGGGCCTGCTCGGCAGCGGCCACGATACCGAATTCGGCGAGCACGGCGGTGGTGTGCTCACCGACGTCGGGAACGGGCCCCATGACCGGGTCGAGACCGTCCATCGTGACGGGCGGCACCAGCGCCCGCAGCGTTCCCTTGGGCGACTCGTACGTCTTCCACCGGCCTCGCGCCTTCAGCTGCGGGTGGGCGGCGAGCCCGTGCATGTCCCGCAGGAGGGCGTTGGCTATGCCCGCCTGTTCCAACTTCGCCGCGACATCGGGCGCCGTGCTGCCGAGGAAGGCCCGCTCGATCTCGTCGCGCAGGTCGCCCGCGTTCTCCACACGCAAGGAGTTGCGCAGGTACCGCGGGTCCTCGGCCAGCTCCGGCTTGTCGAGGATCTCCTCGCAGAACACGCGCCATTCGCGTTCGTTCTGGAGGCCGAGGAAGATCAGACTGCCGTCTCCGCAGCGGAACGGGCCGTACGGGTAGATGGCGGCGTGGCGGGCGCCGGTACGGGCGGGCGCGGTGCCGCCGTAGGCGGCGTAGTTGAGCGGGTAGCCCATCCACTCGGCGAGCGCCTCGAGCATGGAGATCTCGATGGTCGCGCCCTCCCCGCTCTGCCGGCGTCGGATGACCGCGGTCAGGATCCCCGTGTAGGCGTACATGCCTGACGCGATGTCGGCGATGGAGATGCCGACCTTCGAAGGTTCCTCCTCGGTGCCCGTGATCGAGACCAGTCCCGCCTCGCACTGCACGAGGAGGTCGTAGGCCTTCTTGCCGGAGTACGGGCCCCCTGCGCCGTATCCGGAAATCGACACGTGGATGAGTCCCGGGTTCACGGCTCGCAGTTCGTCGGCGCCCAGGCCCAGCCGCTCGGCTGCGCCGGGCGCGAGGTTCTGGACGAAGACGTCGGCGTGCCGGATCAGTTCGCGGACGGCCGCCTGGCCGTCCTCGCTCTTGAGGTCGAGGCAGACCGATTCCTTGGAGCGGTTGAGCCAGACGAAGTGGCTGGCGAGACCGCGCACGGTCTCGTCGTAGCCGCGGGCGAAGTCACCGACTCCCGGCCGCTCGATCTTGATGACCCGGGCGCCCAGATCGGCGAGCTGCCGGGTGGCGAACGGGGCGGCCACCGCCTGTTCGAGCGCGACGACGGTCAGGCCTTGGAGGGGATGCATGTGCGTGCTCCTGGAGAAGGGGCCGGGGGCTCAGCGGGCGAGGAGGGAGGGGCTTTCCAGCGTCTTGGTGAAGTACATGACATCGGCGGCGAGTTCGGGCTCGCGAGTCATCCGGCGGAAGACCTCCAGGTCCTGGTCGAGCTTCGCGGGATCGCCGGAGTGGAAGATGAGCTGCTTGTTGGCGGTGGCGCGCGGGCTCGCCTTGTCGACGAAGGCCGCGCGGCGGGCATCGGCGTAACTGGTAAGGGCGGTGTCGTCGACGCCCTTCACGACGACCGCGCCGAGCGTCTCGATCAGCGCGTACGCGTCGAAGAGGCCCATGGTCAGGCCCAGCCCGCCGCACGGGTTCGTGGCGTGCGCCGCGTCACCGGCCAGCAGCACCCGGCCGGCGCGGTAGGTCGACGCGCTGCGCTGGTGCATCCGGTAGGGCGAGATGGCGTCCAGCTCGACGTTTTCCGCGACGTCCTCGCCGAAGACCTTCGCCAGGAACCCCGGCAGGCGCTCGGTCACCGTCTCGGCGGGGAGCGCCGCGTCCTCCATGTAGGTGTAGCGCCACAGGCCGTGCTCACCGGATTCGTCGATCTTGGCGATGATGGCGCCGTACTTCTCGTCGACGTAGAACGTCGACTGGGCCCAGCCCTCCCGGTCGTCGGGGAAGCGGATGTTGGCGGCCACGAACCGCTCCGACCAGGTCATACCGTCGAACCCGAGTTCCAGCGCGCCGCGGACCGCCGAGCGTGCGCCGTCCGCGCCGACCACCCAGGGAGCGCGGAGCGTGGTCTCGCCGGCGTCCGAGCTCAGGCGCAGGTCGGCGCCCGACTCGTCCTGGGAGACGCCTACCAGCTCATGGCCCCACAGGACACGGACGTTGGGGAACTTCTCCACCTCGTCGAGAATGATGCGGGCGAGTGCCCCTTGGCCGAGGTGAAGGTTGTACGGGTGCTTGACCCGGCCCGCGAGCGGCTGGAGTCCGTACTCGACGATCTCGCCGGTCCTGCGCACTCGGTAGGCGTAATCCTGCTTGAGGAAGCCTGCCGTCCGGGCCGCCTCGAAGAGGCCGAGCCGGTCGAGGCCGTCCAGGGTCGACCAGTGGTAGACGATCGCCCGGGGCGCGTCCTGAAGACCGGGGGCACGTTCGACGACAGTGACCTCGACTCCCTGCTGGGCGAGGCCGAGTGCGGTCAGGAGCCCTGTCGGTCCCGCGCCGACCACCACGACCTGTTGCTCTTCGCTCACCGTCACCCTCCACAATTCCTTATTTTTTTCGGGGATTTCGGCTTCGGAATCCCGCGCTTCACGATGAACGAGAATGGGACCGACCGCCAATGCCACCTATTTGCCCGGGCGATTCACTTCGCGCATGGAATCGGGATTGTCGGCTTTTCCGCGCCGTTGCGAATGCCGGAGGATTGCCGAGACCGTGAAGCCCGCCGGACGTTCGAGGCCTACGCCGAGGACGCCCCTGCCTGCACCTGACGGCCAGGATCATGGGGCGGAGGCGTCCGGCTGAGGTCTCCTCAGCCGACCGGAGCCGGTCCGGGAGTGAGGACCGTCCGGGCCTGCTGCCACGGCAGTTCGTTGCGGAGCATGGCGCGGAGCTTCACGAACTGGGCCCGGCGTTCGAAGGCCAGCACACCCGTGACGAGATCGCCCGTGCGGTAGACGACGAGAAGCCCGTCGGCGTTCCGGTCTTCGACGATCTCCTCTGTTCCGGTGCGGTAGCCGGCGAACTGGATGCGGACACCGTGCTGGTCGGACCAGAAGTAGGGCACGCTGCCGCAGACGACCAAGCCCTCGCCCGAGACGGTGTTGACGGCGTTGATGCCGGCCACGCGCCCCTGCTCGGCGGCATTGGTCCAGTGCTCGATCCGCATCGTGGCGCCCCAACGCGGATTGGGCCAGCGCACGGCGTCACCGGCGGCGAAGACCCGCTCGGCCGCCTTGAGCGTCGCATCGCAGATGATGCCGTTGTCGAGCAGGACCCCGGACTCCTCCAGCCAGGCCGTCGACGGCCGTACGCCGACCCCGACCAGGATGACGTCCGCCGGCACCCGCGAATCGTCGTCGAGCAGTAGGAACCGCCGGCCCCCGTCCTCGCCGAGACCGGTCACGGCCGCGCCGAACCGCAGTTGGACGCCGGCGGCCCGGTGCAGGGCCTGGTACTCCTGCGCGACAGCGTCGCCGAACCGGCCCAGTGGCTGCTTCGCCAGGTCGATCACGGTGACCCGGTGGCCGGCCTTGGCCAGGGTGGCCGCGAACTCCCCGCCGATGAATCCCGCGCCGACGACGGCGACGTGTACGCCCGGCCGCGACACCGCCGCGCGCAGCCCGACCGCGTCCTCATAGCGGCGCAGCGTGAACACGTCGGGCTGACCGGCGAACACCGGCGGCACGAATGGCTCGCATCCGGTGGCCGCCACCAGGGCGCCGTATTCCAGGGAGCCGGCCGTGGTCAGCAGCCGGTGGTTCGCCACGTCAAGGCCCTCGGCCCGGGTGTTGAGCACGAAGGTGACGCCCTGCTCGCGCAGGCGTGCCACCGCCGGGTAGGTCAGCGCCTCGCGGTCGAAGGGTTCCTCGAGTCCCACCTTGGACAGCGGTGGACGCTCGTGCGGCACATGGGCCTCGTCGCTGACCACCGTGAGGCTGAGGTGCGGTGCCTGGCGGGCGACGGTCTCCGCGGCGCGGAGAGAGGCGACGGAGCCGCCGACGACCACGATGTCGGATACGCGCACGGTCATGGCCTCACGCCTCCGTCAAGGTGCTCACGGCGCACACCGTCCCAGCGGCGCTGCGTGCCTCGGCGCCCTGGGCGAGGCCGTCCGGGCCCGGCACGACCGAGAAGGTCTGCGCCTTGGTCATCGGCGAGACCAGGCGGTAGCCGAAGGTCCGGCCGACCAGGTCGATGCCCTCGCGGCGCATGTGCTCGCCCATCATGAAGGCGAGGAGCGGGCCGTGGATCACCAGCCCGTCGTAGCCTTCCTGACGGCACCAGTCCAGGTCGTAGTGGATCCGGTGGGCGTTGTACGTCAGCGCCGAGAACCGGAACAGCATCCGCTCGTCGACGGAGAGCCGCAGTTGCGGGCCGGCCGGGGGCTCGGGCGGCGCCGGGGGCGTCGGCAGGGCGTTCGCGCCCGGGGCACGGTAGACGATGTCCTGCTCCTCGCGGATCACCAACTGCCCGTCCTGGAAGATCTCCTGAGCGACCGTCGTGAGGGTCAGCAGACCGGTACGTCCCTGCTTGTCGATGGACCGGGCGACGGAGGTCACCTTGGTCGCCGGCTTGCCGATCTCGAGGAGCCCGTGGGTCGTGACCCGCCCGCCGCCGAACATGCGCCGACGGCCCGGGCCCGGGGGCGCCGGGATGCCCACGACCGGGTGCCCGTCCTCACCCAGTTCGCTCTCCCGGCTGCGCTCAAGCAGGTAGATCCAGTGCCACAAGGGCAGCACGCGGTCCCCGGCTTTGTGGGGGATGTCGAGATCGAGCATCGCTGCCAGCGCCTCGGCCGGCTCGGCGGCGATCACCTCGGTGCGCTCGACCGTTTTCTGATTCGTCATGCCATCCGTTCCGTTCATGCCCATGCGTGTTCGTTCATGCCCGTGCACGCAGGGCGTGCAGGAGTTCCGAGAGATCGGGTGCGTCCTCGAGGTGCTCCACCGCGTCGATGAGTTGCGCGGCCGTACCGGCGCCGAGCGGCTCGACCAGGGCCCGTGCCTTGGCGACGACTTCCTCGTGGGACATCGGGTTCTGCGCCGAACCCTTGGCCGTGGTCGGGTTGCCCGCCTCGCGGGTGAGCACTTCACCGTCCATGAACTCGATGTCGAAGCGAGGGCCGTCCTCGAGTTGGATACGCGCGTCGACGTGCAGGGAGATCTTGTCCATCGTCTCCTTGATGCGCGGCTCGTCGACCCGGGGCGGCTCGTACTCGTCCAGGCCGAGCCGACCACCGCACAGCGCCAGGGCGACCGAGTACGGGAGGCTGAACTGGGCGTCGAACACGGTCTCCACCGGGTCGACCGACAGCATGTTGATCGCCGTCTCGCCCGCGGTGATGCGCACGCTCCGCACGTCCTCCGCCTGGATCGGCCGCGAGGCCAGCAGGTCCATCACCGTGTCGATGGCCGAGTGGCAACCTCGGCAGCACGCGTACGGCTTGAGGTAGGAGCTCGCGACATTGAAGTCGGTGCCCAGGTCCTTCAGCGCCGCATCGGGGAACCCCTCCCCGCCGTTGTAGGTGGCGAACAGTCCGCCCCACTTCGCCTCGAAGAGCCGACGCGGACCGGTGATTCCCCCACGAGCGAGGACGGCCGCGTCCACGCCCGTCTCGCCGGCCTTCCCGGGGTGGAGTCGCTTGGTCATCGCCCCGTCGTCCTTGAAGGCCCACACGCCACCCGTGAAGGAGCCGGCGATGCCGAGCGCATCGGCGAACTGCTGCGCGTCCAGCCCGAGGGACTTCGCAGCCGCTGCAGCCGCTGCGATACTGCCCATCGTGCCGCTGGAGTGCCAGCCGCGGTCGGTGTGCGCGGCGAAACCGCCCAGGGCCCCCAGGGCGCGGTAGCCGATGTCGTACCCGGCGACGGTGGCCGTGATGAGGTCACGTCCGGAGGCACCCGCCGCCTCGGCCGTGGCGATCGCAGCCGGCAGCACGGTCGAGCCGGCGTGTCCGGGCCCGCCTCCGTCGTCGAAGTCGCGAGCGTGCGCCGACGTGCCGTTGGCGAGGGCTGCCTGGGCAGGCGTGAGCCTGATGCCGGTGCCCCACACGAGAGAGCCCGACGCGGTGTCCTGGATCCCCGCCAGCGCGTCGATCACGCTGGTCGCCTCGGCGGTGGTCGCACCGAGCATCGCGACGGCGAGCGTGTCGAGGATGTGGTCCTTGACTCCCACGACCACGTCGTCGGGCAGGTCCTGGAAGGTGATGTCCGCCCAGTGGGCGGCGAACGTCTCCGTCAACGAGGATGTGCTATTGGTCATTTATCCGGCCACCTCACGGCTTCATATGGACGGTGAGTCTGTCGACGAGCCACCGGCCGCCCGCCTGGCCGATACGTGTGGCGTCCTCGACGACCCGGGCGTCCGGGTAGTGCTCGGCCAGGTGGCGCACCACCTCTTCCATCTCGGCCTTGGCCAGCCCCTGCCCCAGGCAGTTGTGGGAACCGGTGCTGAAGGTGAGCGGCTGGTTGCGCTCCCGGTCGAGGTCGAACTCCTCGGGGCGCTCGAACCTCCCCGGGTCACGGTTGGCGGACCAGACCGCCACGTGCACGTCGCTCCCCTTGGGGATGACGGTGCCTTCCAGCTCGACGTCCTCGACGGCGATCTTGCTCACCACGCCGGTGCGCGGGAAGAGCCGCAGGCTCTCGACGACCGCCGCGGGTATCAGCTCCGGATCGGCGACGATCCGCTGCCAGGCCTCGCGGTCGCGCAGCAGGGTCCAGACGACCAGGCCGACCTGGTGCGCGGTGTTGACGGAGCTCGCCTCGAGCATCGAGGTCGCCTCGGTCAGGACCTCCTGCTCGGTCAGCTTGCCTTCGTCGCCGAGGGAGATGAGGTACGACAGCATGTCGTCGCCCAGCCCCTCGGCGCGCTTCCTGGCGATGAGGCCGGCGAGGTAGGCGAAGAGCTCGTCGTAGGCCTCAACGATCACCGGGGTCAGACTGCGGTCCCTGGTGAGCAGTGACAGCGTGCGCTCGGACAGGCTCTGCACCTGGGGCGCGTCGCTCGCGGGCGCGCCCGCGAGGTGACAGTAGACCAGCGACGGGATGCGCTGGGCGACGCCCCGGTAGAAGTCGACGGGCGCCGAGTCGTCGAGATCGGCGTTGATCGACTCCACGATCCGGCGGAGCACGTCGCGTGTGTTCCTGACCGTCACCGGGCTCATGAAGCGGGCGAGCGGCACACGCAGGCGAAGGTGCGGGTCGCCCTCCAGCATGATGATGCTGCGGGCCCGGAAGTCGTGGACGGGGCCGGCGGTGATGCCGAACTCCTCCATCAGCCGCAGCGCGGAGTTCTGGAACCGCTTGTCGCGCAACACCTGGGAGGCCAGGTCGTAGCCGAGGACGGCGGTGCCGTAGTCGCCCTGCACGAGGGCATGTCCGTCGAGCGCACCGCCCTGGTGCGTGCCGGCGTCGGGCGAGAACGGATCAAAGGTCGCTGTCGCGTTCATGGGAGTCATGGCAGTCATCCGCGGGCGATCGCACCGACGGGGCAGCACACGATGACCTCTTCGAGCTCGGCCTCACGCCCGGGGTCCACCTCGGTCGTCAGCTGCTCGAGCAGGCCTTCGTCACCGATGCGGAACACGTCCGGCATCAGTGCGGCACACGTGCCGTTGGCATCGCACCGGTCGAAATCGACTGTCACTTTGATCATGGCGAGAGACTCCTTTGTCATTTCGTTCGTGCCCGGGGTGCCGGCCCCGGGCGGATCGCTTGCTCAGGCCTCGGCCGGCGCGAGCACGATGTCGAAGCGGACCTTCGACCAGGTGCCGTCGACGACCCTGCCGTCCGGCGTGGGTGTTCCGGCCGGCTGTTCCTCGAAGTCCTTGACCAGCGACTCCTTCACGCCGAAGACGCTGTCCTTGTCGAGGAGTTCGTCACCGCGCACGAAGATGTGCGTGACCAGCTCCCGGTGACCGGGTGCGCGAACGAGGAAATGCAGGTGGGAAGCGCGCATCGGGGACCGGCCGACGGCCTGCAGCAGCCGTCCGACCGGGCCGTCGTGCGGGATCGGGTAGGGAGTCGGCGTGATGCCCCAGAAGCGGTAGGACCCCTGGACGTCGGTGCGGAAGTGGGCGCGTGCGGCGGTGCGGTCGTCCGTGTACTGCACGTCGTACAGGCCGTCCTCGTCGGCCTCCCACACCTCCACCAGCGCGCCGGGAACCGGGGTGCCGTCGGTGTCAGTGACGGTGCCCTCGACCCAGCACGGCTGCCCGACCGCGCCGAACGACATGTCGCCGCCCAGCGGGATCTCCGGGGAGCCCTCGACGAAGAACGGGCCCCACACGGTCGCCTCGGTGGCGTTCCGGTAGGCCTCGTTGTTGACCGCGATGGTCTGCATCGAAGCGCCGAGCACGTCGGAGAGCAGGATGAACTCCTGCCGTTTGTCATCGGTGATGTGGCCGGTGGCCGTGAGGAACTCGATCGCCTTGTTCCATTCGGCCCCGGTCAGGCGCGTTTCCCGGATGAAGGCGTGGACGTGCCGGACGAGCGCGGTCATGAGCTCCTTGAGCCGCGGATCGGCACAGGTGTCGAAGGAGCGCACCACGCGCTCGATCAGCTCTTCCTCGCGCCGGCTCTGCTCCACGCCGACGCCCTCGGTGGCCGAGGACTCGCCGGTGCCGGTCATGCCGGCTCCTCTCCGGACCATGCTGCCTGCAGCAGGGCGGTGATGTCCGCCTGAGTCACCGGCGCGGGGTTGCCGGCCGGGACGGCCTTCAGAATGGGGCCGACGGCCTTGGCGATGCCGTCGGCGGGCATGCCGTAGTCCCTCAACGCCCGTGGCGCGCCCAGGGCGTCGCGCAGTGCAGCCAGCCCCTCCCGTGCCGTCGCCGAGCCGAACGCGTGGGCGATCCGGGATTCGGCCTCAGGCGCGTAGGGAGCGTTGAAGGCCAGCACGTACGGAAGTACGACCGCGTGGGTCTGTGCGTGCGGCAGGTTGAACATGCCGCCGAGCACATGGCAGATCTTGTGGTGCAGGCCCGAGCCGGCGGAGGCGAACGCGACCGCTGCCAGGTAGGCGCCGTACAGCGTCTTCTCGATCCCTTCGATCGACGCCGAGTCGCCCGCCACCTGCGGCAACCCCGCGGCGAGGCCGTGGATGCCCTCCTGTGCCAGCACCCGGTCGATGGGGTCCGCGCGGGGCCCCCACATCGAGTCCACGCAGTGGGCCAGCGCGTTCAGACCGCTGGACACGGTCAGCTCGCCGGGCAGGGTCGTGAGGAGGTGGGCGTCGTAGACGATGGAGCGCGGCAGCACCTTCGGGTCGGCCCCGGTGCGCTTGGTCTCGCCCTCGGTCAGACCCCACACGTCGGTCGCCTCGCTGCCGGCGTACGTCGTCGGCACCGCGACGACGGGCAGTCCCGTGGTCAGTGCCACCGCCTTGCCCAGTCCGGTGGTCGAGCCGCCCCCCACCGTGACGATCACATCCGCCCCGCAGGAGGCAGCGGCCTGACGGGCGCGGGCGGCCACCTCGACCGGCACATGCATCACGACGTCTTCGTGGCGCAACGCGACCGGAACCGCCGCGGCGATCGGGTCGGCCAGGGCCGCCTCCTGCTCCGAGGCGATCAGCATCACCTTCGCGCCACCGAGCGCCCCGACCTCGGCCGCCACGGCCGACGGGGCTTCGCCGGGGGCGAAGACGACGCGCTGCGGGAGCGTCTCATGGATGAACTTCATCTGCGGCTCACTCTCCTTCGTTCCGCGGCAGCCACCCGAGCAGTGCGGAGGCGACCCCGTCGGGATCCTCAAGGGCGGAGAAGTGCCCCACGCCCTCGAGCGTCACCAGCTGCGCGCCGGGAATCCCGGAGGCGACCTCCTGACCCAGGTGCGGCGGGGTGATCGCGTCGCTGTCTCCCACCAGGACCGTCGTCGGCACAGCGATCGTGGACAGCTCCTGACGCCGGTCGAGTCGCTCGGCAACCGCCAGCTGCTGGTCCTTGAAGACCTCCACGCCCAGGGAGCGGACCATCCGACCTGCCAGTGCAGTGATGTCGGGCCGGTTGGGCGCCACAGCGCTCGCGATCAGGTCGGCCGCCTTCTCGAACTCGCCGGACTCCGCCAGTGCGATGGCCTTCAGCGAGTTCTCCCGGCGCTTCGGCTCCGCGGCGATCGCGGAGGAATTGAGCAGCGCGAGGCCCTGGACCCGGCCGGTGTTGCGCAGTACGACATCGAGCGAGACGTATCCGCCCATCGAAATACCGGCGAGGTGGAACTTCTCCGGCGCCTTCTCCAGCACACTGTCGGCCATCGCCTTGATCGAGGCGCCTTCGCCCCGGATCACCTGGCATTCGACGTGTCCGGACAGTCGCTCGACGACGGGTTGCCAGAGGCTCTCGTCCGCGCCGAGCGCGGGGACCAGCACCAGCGGGTAGTTCTGCATCTTCATTCCTCCCGGCTCACGCAGCGCCGTCGACATTGAGAATGCAGCCGGAGGTGAACCCCGCCTCTGCGGAAACGAGGTAGGCGACGGTGCCGGCGATCTCTGCACCGGTGCCGGTACGTCCCGCCGGGATCGCCGTGCGGGTGGCCGCCCGGGCCTCCTCCGGCAGCGCCTCGAACACGCGCCGCACGCGGCCGTACTCCGGCAAAATCAGTCCGGGCGAGACCGCGTTGACCGTGATGCCGCTGCTGCCCAGATCCTTCGCGAGCTGCTTCGTGAACCCGTTGATCGCAGCCTTCGACGCCGCGTACGGCAGGCGCGCTCCGACCGTGCCCGAAGGCCCGGCAAGGCCGTCGGCCACCGCCGAGGAGAAGTTGACGATGCGTCCGAAGCCGTTTCGGCGCATCAGCGGCACTGCCATCCTGCTGCACAGGAACGCGCTGGTCACATTGGCGTCCAGGACCCTCGACCACATGTCCGGCGTGAGGTCCTCGATGTCGTGGACGGACTTGGTGCCGCTGCCTCCGGCCGAGTTGACCAGCACATCGACCCGGCCGAAGTGACGTTCCACCTCGGCGAAGGCGTCCGAGACGAGTGCGGCGTCCGTGAGGTCCGCCTCGACGGTCAGTACCCGAAGCCCGGGGAACGCGGAGCGGATGACGGCGGCTGTGGACTCGAGGCCCTCGCCGTTGAGGTCGAACAGCGCGATCTCGAACCCCTCGCTTGCGAGACGGTGCGCGATCTCGGCGCCGAGCCCTTCGGCTCCGCCGGTCACCACGGCGACCTTCGTCTCCGTCCCCTGCGTTGAAAGCACCGGACTCCTCCAGGACGTTCCACCGGCTGAACCATCGGCAGCCGCACAGGTCGGTGTGACCTGCTGCGCACAGCGTGTCCCAGGGAAACGCACACATCAATGACGCAAAGATTCGCCCGGTAATGCGTTTCCCGTATAACGCCCGTGCCCCTGGATTTACGGGCGGCGCACCATGCCATGTGCCTATTGCATGGCCATCACCAACTTCCTGGTCTTTCCCTGGGCCGCCATCAGTCCGCATGCTGCTGGGTGACCGGCGTTACCCGGACATCAGCCTCGCCGCACACTGTGGAGGAAGCCGTGACACAATCAATTCTCGGATCACGCACGACCATTGGGCCGGATCCGGAGATCGTCTCCCGCGCCACGGCTCTGGTGCCAGTGATCCGTGAATACGCCGATCAGGGCGCCGAGGGCAGAAGAATCGCGCCCGAGGTGATCAAAGAGCTGGACAGGGCCGACCTCTTCCGACTGTTCGTGCCCGCCCGCCTGGGCGGCCTGGAGGCTTCGGCAGCGACGATCTTCGAGACACTGGCCGAGGTCTCGCGCGGAGACGGCTCCACCGGCTGGGTGACCACGCTGCTCTCGTCGGCCGCCGGCTATGCGTCCACCTTCCCCGACCAGGCCCAGCAGGACGTCTTCGGTGCGAACCCGCGCGCCCGCGTCTCGGGCACGTTCGCCCCCACCGCGCAGGTCGAGCGTGTGGAGGGCGGCTACGTGGTGAGCGGCCGCTGGCCGTACTCCTCAGGTTCCTTCGCCGCGGACTGGGTCACCCTGGGACTCCTGATCCCGCGTGAAAATCCCGACGAGAACCCGGTCTCCATGGCGCTCTTCCCCCGTGACGCCTGCCGGATCGAGCCCTCCTGGTTCGTGACCGGCCTCAAGGGCACGGGCAGCGACACCGTGGTCGTGGACAACCAGTTCGTCCCGGACCACCGGATCCAGCCCATGCATAACATGTTCAACGGCGAACTGCTGTCCTCACACCGTGAGGACAGGATCGCCACCTGGCCCTTCAGCTCGATGGCGTCGATCATCCTCGCCGCTCCCCAACTCGGGATGGCCCGCCACGCACTGGAGATCACCCGCGCCAAGCTGGGTGACAAGCCGGTGACGAACACGGCCTACCGCCAGGCCCGCCTGTCCCCCACCCACCAGCTCAACGTGGCCGATGCCGCGACGAAGCTTCATCTCGCCGAACTGGCCATGCAGCGTGTCGCACACGACATCGACACGGCGAGCGCCGAGGGCCGGCGCCTCGATGTCGAGACCCGCGCCCGGATCCGCAACGACACGGGCGTCATCGCAGACCTCTGCAAGGAGGCCATCGGCCTCCTGCTGACGGCCAACGGCTCCGGCTCGTTCGCGGAGGGCAACGTCATCAGCCGGATCTGGCGCGACTCGGAGATCGCGAACCGGCACGCGCACGTCACCTCGGGCATCGGCCGCGAGGCTTACGGCCGCATACTCCTGGGCAACAACGACCACCTGATCGAGCTGTGACATGCCTGCCATGACTGAGACTTCCCCCATCGCGAGCGGCCGCGTGGCGATCGGCGACGCGGCAGCCTACCGGCGTGTCCTCGGGCACGTCCCCACCAGCGTGGCCGTGGTGACCGCCACCGGCCGCTCGGGACGACCGGTGGGCATGACCGTCGGATCGTTCACCTCGGTCTCCCTCGACCCACCGCTGATCGCCTTCTTCGTCGATCAGGCATCGTCGACCTGGCCCCACCTGTACGCGGCCGACCACTTCGGCGTGAGCATCCTGGGGCATGCCCAGAGCGAGCTGTGCCGGGCCTTCTCCCGCCGCTCCCAGGACCGTTTCGAAGGGGTGGACTGGCACATGTCCGACCTCGGCGTCCCACTGCTGTCGGATGCCATCGTGACCCTTGAATGCACCCGGGCCAAGATCGACCTGATCGGTGATCACTATCAGGTCGTCGGCCGTGTCGAGGCGATGGAGCTGCGCGCTCCCAACCCCCCGCTGATCTTCCTGCAGGGCGGATTCGTGGACATGGCCGACCGCAACGCCTCCTGAAACACGCTCCGCCCCGCGAGGGACTGCCGTCCGATCGGACGGCAGTCCCTCGCGGGGTTCCCGCCTCCCGGTGGTGCCGCCGGACTCGCCGTCGTGGCCGGCCTTTCCGGACGGAGGGTAGATGCGGACCATGCGGACCATGCGGCCCCCGACGCGGCAAAGGCACACAGCCGTCCCCGGCTGTGTGCCTTCACCACTTCGTTCCCGTTGCCCGCTCGTCAGCCGGGCAGCTCTGCGACACCGGCGGCCTGCGGGACGGCCTCCTGAGCGAGTCCCGTGCATTTCGACTGCGCCGCCGCGAATGCCAGGAAGCGACGCGCGGCCTGCCCGGCAGGCCCGCCCCGGCGCGTCAGCATTCCGTAGGGCCGGACCGCGGAAGGGTCGTCGATGAGGATGACAGGAGTCAGTGTCTGCTGTCCCGGCTGCGGTTCGGGAACGACGGCGACGCCCCATCCGGCCGCGACGAACGGGGGCAGGGTGTACAGCTCCGTGACCTCGATGACGAACCGCGGGGTGAACCCGGCCTGTCGGCACAGGCGTTCGGTGATGTGCCGCAGGCCGTAACCGACCTTGAGCGAGACCATCGGCTCGTCCTCCAGGTCGGCGAGCGTGACGGACTCGCGTTCGGCGAACCGGTGGCCCTCGGGAACCCCTACGCACAGTCTCTGGCTGCCGAGTGGAATCCAGTCCAGGTCCTCCGCGGCCGGCTCCGGAGCCACGAAGCCGATGTCGATGCGGCCCTGCCGTACGTCGTCCGCCACCGCGTCGGACGCGCCGCCGCGCAGCTCGAAAACCGCACGCGGGGTCAGTTCCCGGTAGCGGTTCACCAGGTCCGGGACCAGCCACTCCCCGAAGGAGTTCAGAAAGCCGAGGGACACCTGGCCCTGGTCCGGATCGACCATCGTGGCGATCCGTTCTTCTCCCTTGGCGAGTTCGTTCATGGCCCGCATGGCGTGCGCCTGGAAGACCGCACCGTATCGATTGAGCCGCAGCCTGTTCTGGCGCCGGTCGAAGAGTTTCACGCCGAGTTTGCGCTCGAGTCGGCCCAGGGCCCGTGACAGGGTCGGCTGGCTGACGTTCAACCGCGCGGAGGCGGTTGTCATGTTCTCGGTTTCGGCGAGGGTATTGAACCACTCCAGTTCGCGCAGCTCCATTGGTGCTCCCAGTCTTGCGGTCTTGACCTGCAACATACCTCCCGTGCATAGCTTGCTCAATATGCACGTCGCGCATTATCCGGAGATCTGGAAAAACCCACGTCCGGGCGGCGAATTCCGGTCCTTTACAGCACCTCGGGGGCCCCTTATGCACGGGGTGCATTATCGGCTCGACATTTCTGAGCCTCTCTCCGGGCGGCCCGGCGATAGTCCCGCTTGCTTTCGGTGCCGCTGCGGGCACGCGGTCCAGGTCGGCTGTCCCCGGGCAGCACGGCGTACGGGCCGGGAGAAGAATCCCGGCCCGTACGCCCCTGAGCTCCGGGGTCCGTCTCAGGGCCCCCACCACCGTTCCGGCACGCCGGAACCTCCGATCAGACGGCGGTCCCTTCGGCCGGAGCCTCCGCCGCCCCGCTGTCCGGAGTACTCGCCTCCCCGCTGTCCGGGGTGCTTGCCGCTCCGTCGTCCCCGGCCTTGTCGCGCAGGGCACCGACGACGAGCACGCAGCACAGGAGAGCGGCGATACCGCACACCAGGTAGCCCGTGGAGAAGCCGTTGCTGAGCGACTCGAGCGCCAGGCCCGCCGCCTCGGCAGGCGGCGAGCCGGCCGGAGCGGAGTTGACGGCCAGCGGGCCCGCCGCCTCGGCGAGCTGTCCGGCGGCGGCCTGCGCGGCGGGGCTCAGGTCCGTGGCCTGCGCGAGGCCGGTGCTGAAGAGGGAGTCGGCGCGGCTGAGCGCGATGGCGCCGACGACGGCGGGGCCGAGGGCGAAGCCGAGGTCGCGCAGCAGGCTGGTGGTGGCGCTGGCCATGCCCGCCAGGTGCGCGGGCACCGTGTTCACGGCCGTGGCGGTGATGGAGGAGACCGTGAAGCCGAACCCGATACCGATCAGCCCGAGCGGCAGCGTGATCGACAGGAGTGAGGTGTCGGTGATGGGCAGGGTGGCCGCCCAGAATCCGCCGGCCGAGATGAGGGCCAGGCCGAAACCGAGGAGCCAGCGCGGTGCCAGTCGCGTCAGCATGCGTCCGGTCACCGGTGTCAGCACGGCGACCCAGCAGTTCGACACGAGGAACGCGACCGCGATGCGCATCGGGCTCTGGTGCTGGAGGGGGCCCATGCGCATGCTGGTCGCGTAACCGGCGCCGAGGAACGCGAACATGCCGACGACGGCGACGACCGCGGCGATGGTGAAGGAGCGGTTGCGGAAGATGTCGAGCGGCAGCAGCGGCGCCTTGGCGGTGTTCTCGATCCGGACGAACAGCGCCAGGAACACGGCCGCGACGACGAACGCGACGACGATGAGCGGCGAGCCCCAGCCGTCGGCAGGTCCCTGGACCACGGCGTAGAGCAGGGCGATCAGCGCGACGGCGATCGTGATCTGGCCCCGGACGTCCAGCTTCCGGCCCTCCGGGGCGCTGGACTCCTCGGCGAACAGGGCGCTGACGAGTGCGCTGAGCGCGGCGAGGGCGGCAAGGACGACGAACGACCAGCGCCAGCTGCCGAAGTTGGCGGTGATGCCGCCGAGCAGGGGCGCGAGGGTGTTGCCGACCGCCAGGCTGGTGACCCAGATGGCGATGACGCGTGCCCGCCGGGGGCCGTCGTCGGTGCTGACCGCGATCGCCGTCAGCGAGGTCGGGATGACGGCGGCGGCGCCGATGCCGGACAGGGCCTGGCCGACGCATAGGAGGATGACGTCGGGTGCGGACGCGGCGACGACCTCACCGGCGACCATCAGCAGGGCGCCGCCGACCAGCAGTCTGCGGCGTCCGAAGAGGTCACCGAGCACGCCGAAGGTGAGTTCCAGGACGACGATCGGCAGCAGGAACGCCGCGGTGATCCACGTGAGCTGGGATCCCAGAGGCTGCAGGTCGGCCTGGAACAGGCCGTTGAGGGTGGCGGGTATCGTCGTGGCGAGCTGGGCCACGAAGACCGCCAGACAGCCGGCGATCAGTGTGCCGAGGAAACTCCGGGTACGTGGGCCCTTACCGGATCTCTCACGGTCGTGGGCGGTTGCAGTCGGGGAAACAGACATAGGGGTATCCCTGTCGCGGAGTGGTTGGGGTGACGGTGCTTCCGTCCGACGGGCCACCCCTGGCTGCCGGGCGGTCCGGCCGGTGGTGGTGTCATCGGGCAGGTCGGCGGCCGGGCGGCGGACTCGTGCCGACGGGCGGCGGAAGCCACGGCCGGCTTACGCAGGCGCGGTGACGGGTGCCGACCTGGGCCGGAGGCGTCCAGGGGCGCCCGTACGGAAGGTGGACGGTCGGACGGACGGCGTCCGGGGCGGCGACGCGTCCCGTGTCACGGCTTGCTGCCCGGGGGGCGTGGCCGGTGGCCGGACACGGTTCGAGCCCCTTGGGTCGCAAGGGCGCTCGCAGCCACGAACTCTTCCGCAGCCTCCGCGCGAGGCTGCCCGGAGTACGGCCACGTCCTCGTGCGGTCGGCTGGTGTGTTGTGGGCTCATGGTGGCCGGGGAGCCATGGGCTGTATACACACACGATGTTGGGGCTGCTCATGCGCCTGCCGCATGGGCCCCGGGACACCCCCCCCTCGCGCCCGGTCTCGGACGCGGTGTCGACGGTGCGGCCACGGCCGGTCGGCGGACCCGGCCGGCAGCGACCCCCTGTGCGGCGGCCCCGGTGCTTCCGTGCTTCTCGGCGGGTCACGCCACCACGTCCGCGGCGTGGCCGTCCGCGTCCTGTCGGGAGCACCCGGTGGGGGATGGTGCCCTCACAAACTGAAGGAACCGGCGTGCGGCCCGTCCCCGGGCACGGCTGCCACCCCCTGCCCGCGGTCACGAACAGCTGCCGGGCGTACGGGAGTTCCCGCCGGCCGGATCGTCATCCACCTCACGCATGGCCGGATGCAAGTTTTTGAGTCTTTACCTCGGGCGGAGACCCTCCGCATGCTGGCGAACGCGGGGGGCCACTGCCGGCCTTCGCCACCTTCCCCCGCTTCACTCTTCCCATCATCGTCCGTGTTGGAGGACTTGTG
This sequence comes from Streptomyces incanus, assembly GCF_042656345.1. Classification (NCBI taxonomy): domain Bacteria; kingdom Bacillati; phylum Actinomycetota; class Actinomycetes; order Kitasatosporales; family Streptomycetaceae; genus Streptomyces; species Streptomyces incanus. Next base: position 26,092 of record NZ_JBHSPC010000018.1, on the reverse strand, counting down.
CCTTCTGTCGCCTCACTCGAAGCACCCGAGGACCGTATGCGGTTCTTCATCGACGGGCGGTGGGCCACCCCCCACGGTGCCCGCTCTCACCAGGCCCTGGAGGCCGCCACGGGTGATGTTCTCGCCCGCGGCGCCCTGGCGGACGAACAGGACGTCGACGCGGCCGTGCTCGCCGCCCGCAACGCCCTGGACCACGGCGTCTGGGGACGCACCACCGCCCCCGAGCGCGCCGCGGTCATGCGGCGCATGGCCGACGCCCTGGAGAAGCGGGCCGAGTCGACCGCCGTGCTGGTCAGCCGGGAGAACGGCATGCCCATCGGGCTGTCCCACATGCTCAACGGTGGTGCTCCGGCCGGCCTGCTCCGCATGTACGCGGACCTGGTGGAGAACCTCGAACTGGAGGAGATACGGCCGAGCCAGGCAGGGTCGACCATCGTGCGCCGGGAGCCGGTCGGAGTGGTCGGCGCGATCACTCCGTGGAACTTCCCGCAGGCCCTGGCCATGTTCAAGATCGCCCCTGCGCTGGCAGCAGGTTGCACGGTGGTGCTGAAGCCCTCGCCGGAGACGGCGCTGGACTCGTACGTCTTCGCCGATGCCGCGCTGGAGGCGGGGCTGCCGGACGGTGTGCTCAACATAGTGCTCGGCGACCGCGACGCGGGAGCAGCGCTGGTGTCGCATCCGCTGGTCGACAAGATCGCCTTTACCGGATCCACCGAGGCCGGCCGCGCGATCGGCGCCGAGTGCGGGCGCCTGATCCGCCGCTGCACCCTCGAGCTGGGCGGGAAGTCCGCTGCGGTGTTCCTCGACGACGGGGTTCTGGACACGTTCCTGGCCGGGCTGGACGGCGCGTGCTTCCTCAACAACAGCCAGACGTGCACCACTCAGGCCCGTATCCTCGTCGCGCGTTCCCGTTACGACGAAGTCGTCGACGCCCTCGCGCAGTACACCTCGGACATGGTCCTGGGCAATCCTCTCGACCCGTCCGTGACCTGCGGGCCAATGGCCAGTCGCAACCAACTGGACCGTGTGTTGGGCTACATCGACATGGCACGGAACTCCGATGCGCGTCTCGTCTCCGGCGGTGGCCGGCCCGAGGGGCTGGAGCAGGGCTGGTTCGTGCAGCCCACCGTCTTCGCCGACGTCGACAACAACGACCGCCTTGCACGCGAGGAGGTCTTCGGCCCGGTCATGGCCGTGATCCCGTTCAACGACGACGAGGACGCCATCAGAATCGCCAACGACAGCGACTACGGGCTCGGCGGCTCCGTCTGGAGCGCCGACGAGGACCGGGCCCTGGCCGTCGCCCGCCGGGTGCGCACCGGGACGATCGGCCTGAACTACTACACCCTCGACCTCGGTTCGCCGTTCGGGGGCATGAAGGACTCCGGCATCGGCCGCGAGCTCGGGCCCGAAGGCCTCAATGCCTACCTGGAGTACAAGTCCGTCTACGCGAGCGACAAGTACCTGTCGGCCTGAGTCCGTTGGGCTCCCCCTAGCCGGGCTACGGAAGGGCACGTTGGCCGGTCGGCCGTGAGGCAGGCCGGCCAACGTGCTGCCCCGGGCAAGGAGGCACTGCCCGAGGCAGCACCGGTAAGAACGTTCACGAAGAAGTCTGAGCGGATCTTTCGTCACGCACGCTGCAGTCCGAACCGGCCCACGTCAATGGTCCAAGCCGTCCTCACCCTGGAGCACCACCGCTGAAGAAGCTTACTAAGGGACAGCGCTGGTCGCGGTCCCCACGGTCACGCCCAGAGGTCAGCAACGACGACTCTTGCTGAGGCCTTGCTGACCCGAGCCCGGTCATCACGGCTGTGACCAGCACGTATGTCCGGTACATAGTTGTTCGGAAACAACGTCGAGGACCGGATGGGGCACGTGCGGTACCTGCTGTTCTACCTGGTCTGCGGGTACGCGGCCGCCTACGGCTTCGCGCTGCTCAACTCCGGCTCCGGGGCCCCCCTGATCGGCGCCTCGGGCGCCATCGCCGGCGTCCTCGGCGCCTACCTGGTCCTCTACCCGAAGGCCCGGATCTGGGTCCTCGTCCCCTTCCTGATCTTCCTGCCGCTGCGGCTGCCGGCCTGGATCGTGCTCGGCATGTGGTTCGTGCTGCAGGCGGTGTACTCGTCCGGCGCGGGCGTCACCACCGCCGGGACGGTGGCGTACGCGGCCCACGTGGTCGGCTTCGTCGTGGGCATGCTGCTCGCCTGGCCCCTCAAGCCGGGCACTCCCCCACCGCCCGAACCGGGCGGCGCCCTCTTCGGACGACAGGCGCGACGGGGCTGGTAGGGCCACACGCCAGCGGCCGACGGTACGGCGCGCGTGCCGTACCGTCGGCTCCCTGGTAGCCCTTGTCGGCCCAGCAACGGATGCCGGCCTCGGCCAGGACGTCGATGACGCCGTGGGTACGAGCCGCGCGGGCGTCGTGGACCGCGCCGGACAGAGCCGGCGAGGCCCACAGCAGGTGCCGAACGGGTCGGCGGGGACCCGCACGTTCACCCCGTGCTTCCGGTGCTTTCCGGGGTAGTACGGCCGGTCAGTGGCGATGCGGTAGTCAGCCGGTGGGATGGCGCGCGGGAAGGTTCTGGACGAAGCCGCCCCGTTTCTGCCCCCGCGCGCCCATCACGACCCGGCTCAGACGGCTTCCAGGACGCTGACGTAGTTGGCCACTGCCAGACCGCCCATGTTGTGTACGGCGGCGCGCCGGGCGCCGGGCAGCTGCATGTCGCCGGCGGCGCCGGACAGTTGCATGGCTGCGAGGGCGATCTGGGAGACCCCGGTGGCCCCGACGGGGTGGCCCTTGGCCTTGAGACCTCCGGAGAGGTTGACCGGCAGCTTGCCTCCCCGGTACACCCAACCCTCCTCGACCGCGCGGCGGCCCGCGCCCCGCTCGGTCAGGCCGATGACCTCGTAGAGCACGAGCTCGGCGATGGTGAAGCAGTCGTGCACCTCGGCGAAGTCGAGGTCGTCCAGGGATACGCCGGCCATCGCCGTGGCCCGCTGCCAGGCGGTGGTGCTTCCGGTGAAGGCCACCGGATCGCGTTTGCCGGCGGGCAGGAAGTCGTTGGCCTGGCCGAAGCCGACAAGCCGGACCGGAAGGGTCGCGGCGGACGGCGACGAGGCGGTGGTGAGGACCAGGGCCGCAGCCCCGTCGGATACGGGCGAGCAGTCGGTGCGGCGTAGCGGTGCGGCCACCACGGGGTTACGGTCGGAGACGGTCCGGCAGAAGTCCTCGCCGAGGTCCTTGCGGAGCTGGGCGTACGGGTTGAGCATGCCGTTGCGGTGGTTCTTGGCCGCGATGGATCCGAGGACGTCACCGACCGCGCCATATCGCTTCTCGTAGTGGTTGGCCACGTCGGCGAAGAGTCCGGCGAACCCTGTTGTGGAGTGCTGCCCGGCCATCTCGTAATCGGCCCCCAGGAGGGCCGCGCCGACCACGTCCGCTGTCGCGTGGGTCATCTTCTCGGCGCCGATGACCAGTACGGTGCGCGCGGTCCCGGCCAGCAGGGACTTGACACCCTGGTGGAACGCGGCGGAGCCTGAGGCGCAGGCGTTCTCCACCCGGGTGGCTGGGACGCCCGCCAGCTCGTCGGAGACCTGGAGCGCCAGGGACGAGGCGAAACCGAGCGGGACCATACCGGAGTTGAACTGGCCCAGAAAGACCTCGTCGATCTGGCCGGGTTCCACACCGGCGTTGCGGATGGCCTCCGCGGCCACCTGGACGATCAGCGATTCCAGGGTGTCGTCGGTCAGTTTACCGAACCGGGAGTGCCCCCATCCGGTGATCAGTACGTCCTTGCCGAACTGTTCTGTCAGGCTCATGCCGCCAACGTCTCCTCGACCTCGTCACTCACATCGAATTCGGCGTCGGTGTGGTCCCGAAGCTCGCGCATCGTGACGCCGGGGGCAATGCGCCGCAGCAACAGGCCGCGTTCGGTCACGTCGAAGACGGCACGGTCGCTGATGATCCGGTCCACCACCTTGCGCCCCGTCAAGGGAAGGGTGCACTCCTTGACGATCTTGGGAGTGCCGTCCTTGGCAACGTGGTCGGTGAGCACCACCACGCGGGGGGTTCCGGCGACCAGGTCCATGGCTCCTCCCATCCCCTTGACCAGCTTCCCCGGGATGCTCCAGTTGGCGAGGTCACCGGAACCGGAGACCTGCAGGGCGCCGAGGACGGCGACCTTCACGTGGCCGCCCCGGATCATGGCGAACGACTCCGAGGAATCGAAGATGCTTCCGCCGGGCAGGATGGTGACGGTCTGCTTGCCGGCGTTGATCAGGTCGGCGTCCTCGTCGCCGTCGTAGGGGAAAGGTCCCATGCCCAGCAGGCCGTTCTCGCTGTGCAGGGTCACGCGTACCCCCTCGGGCAAATGATTGGCCACCAGGGTGGGGATACCGATGCCCAGGTTGACGTAGTCACCGTCGTTGAGCTCACTGGCCGCGATCGCGGCCATCTCGGCGCGGGTCCATGGCATGGCGTACTCCTCCTTCGTCTCTCGCTACTTGGCTGCGGCCGCCGCCGTCGGCCGGGGCCTGACGGTGCGCTGCTCGATGTCCTTGGGCCGGTCGCCCGCCCGCACGACACGCTGTACGTAGACCCCGGGGGTCACAATGTGGTCCGGGTCGATCTCACCGACCTCGACGACCCGCTCCACCTCGGCGATGGTCGTCCTCCCCGCAGTGGCCACCACCGGATTGAAGTTCCGGGCGGTCCACCGGTAGACGAGATTGCCGTCCGTGTCGGACAGATGCGCCCTGACCAAGGACACGTCCGCGACGATGGCCCGCTCCTGGAGGTACGTCTCGCCGTCGAACTCCGCGTGCGGCTTTCCTTCGGCCACCGGCGTGCCCACACCGGTCCTGGTGTAGAAGGCCGGAATGCCCGCCCCGCCCGCGCGCAGACGCTCGGCGAGCGTCCCTTGCGGATTGAACTCGACCTCCAGCTTCCCGGAGAGGAACTGAGCGGCGAAAAGTTTGTTCTCGCCCACGTACGAGGCCACGACCTTGGCGACCTGCCCGGCTTCGATCAGAACGCCCAGGCCCTTGCCGTCGACACCCATGTTGTTCGAGACGATCGTCAGGTTCTTGACTCCGGAGTCCCGGACGATGTCGACCAGATCGACGGGAACTCCGCTGAGCCCGAACCCGCCCACTGCCAACGTCATTCCGTCGTGCAGCACGTCCTGGAGTGCTTCCGCGGCGCTCGTCCAGAGTTTTGACATGATGTTTCCCATCCTTCGAGGGGCGCGGCGAGGCCGCGCATGAAGCATCTGGTCTTGGCATGCAGCAACTACGGCCCCGGCGGGGGCCGACAGGCCCGACGCCGTTAGCGTCAGCTGTTGGCGGGAGGAAGGACCCGGCCCGCGCACTCCCCGAGCGCGATGACGCTGCCGTCGGGGCCGGGGGCGGTGGCCCGCATGCTGACCACGTCGCCGTCCCGGAGGAAGGTGAACTCGCTGCCGTCCTTGAGGGTGAGCGGCTCCGCGCCTCCCCAGCAGAGCTCCAGGAACGATCCTCGCTGGTTCCGCTCCGGTCCCGAGACGGTGCCGCCGGCGAAGAAGTCGCCCGCGCGCAGGCCCGCCCCGTTGACGGTCATGTGGGCCAGCATCTGGGCGGCGGTCCAGTACGTCTCGGCGAAGGGCGCCACCGAGATCACCTCACCGTTGAGCGAGATCTCGATCTGCAGATCGAAGCACCACGGGTCGGCATCACTGTCGTCGAGGTACGAAGCGAGCGGGGTGTCCCGGGGCGGCGGCGCGACACGGGATCCCGCCAGGGCGGCGAGCGGGGTGACCCACGGCGAGATGGTGGTGCAGAAGGACTTGCCGAGGTTGGGGCCGAGAGGAACGTACTCGAAGCTCTGGATGTCCCGCGCCGACCAGTCGTTGGCGAGGGTGAGACCGAAGACGTGCTGTTCGGCTTCGGCGAGCGGCACACGTCCCCCGGGCACCGGGGAGCCGAGCACGAAACCGACCTCGGCCTCGATGTCGAGGCGCCGACTGGGGCCGAAGCTGGGCGCCCCCTCGGGCTCGGGCCGCATCCCTTGCGGACGGGGGAAGTCCGTCCCACTGGGGACGATGGTGCCGGCGCGGCCGTGATAGCCGATCGGCAGGTGCTTCCAGTTCGCGGTGAGCGGCTCCATGTGCGGGCGGAAGATCTTGCCGACGTTGCGGGCGTGGAACTCGTTGCCGTAGAAATCCACGTAGTCGGCGACGGTGAACGGCAGGCCGAGCGTCACGTCGCTCAGGGGCACCGCCGTCGCGAGGATCGCGTCGGTACGGGCGGGGTCCAGGAACGCTGCCTGCAGCGCGCCGCGCACCTCGTCCCACACCGCCTTGGAGCAGGCCAGCAGCCCGTCCAGGGAGGGGGAGTCGGCGGCTTCCCGGGCAGCGGCGCTGACGTTCCCTCCGGCGAGGTCGAGCACGGCCGCCACATCGAGGACGTGATCTCCGAGCCGTACGCCGAGCCGAGGTGCCGCGTCCCCTGCCGTGAACGATCCGTAGGGAAGGTGCTCGACGCCGTTGCCGACGGTGCCCAGTGCCGCGGCGGCGCTGGTGGGGGACGGGGTACTCATGCGGTGCCTCCATCAGGGGCGGGGAGAAGGGCTGGGTCCAGAAGGCCGAGATCGATGAGGGATTCGACCGGCTCGAGAATGCTGCAGGTGCCGAAGGACTCGAACGTGCCGCGCCATCCGGCGCCGGCCTCCAGGTAGGCGCGGCGGACCTCGCCACGGTCCGTGAGGGACAGCATCCGTACGACCTCTGCCAGGGGCGCGCCCTGCTGCGCTGCGGCGGTGGCGAGGGCGATGTTGAGGAAGCCGTGATGCGGATAGCCCGTTTCCAGCCCGACGTACCGGATGGCCCTGTGCAGTCCGGCCGTCAGCTTGTACGGCACCCGAGCCGCGACGGCCGCGTCGATGACCGCGGCGAGCTGCTCGGCAGTGGGAAACAGCGCGGCGTCGAGGCCACCGGTCCGGAACTTCAGCCGGGCCGGTGTTCCGCCGAGGGACGCGACCCCTCCCTCTCCGACAGCACCACCGGAGAGCTCGACATGCACGGTGTAGGGGGACGTCGCCGCCAGGTCCACCGCCGCACGCAGTTGCTCAGGCCATCGCTCGTCGGTCTTCACCTCCAGGCCGCAGACCACGAGCCCTTCCGGGGGGTCGTCGGCGATGCGGCGCGCCGTGTCCAGTGCGCCGGGGGCCACGACCAGTCCGGTCCGAAGCGGTTCACTTCCGAGGTCGTGGCCGAGCTCGGTGCTCGTGGCCCGGGCGATTCGTGCGGCCTCGGGGACCCGGTCGACCGTCAGCAGGAGCGGTCCGACCAGCGGAAGGAGGGGCGTGGAACGGCGGGCCAGGTGCGCGCGTACGGCGTCCGGCAAGGTGGCGGATCCCGGCGGGAAGATCGCGGCGTCGTCGAAGAAGCCGGCGAATACCGGGGCGGTCGTCGTCACGCGAGCCACCGCCCACCGCTCCAGGACGACGCGTAGGCCTTGTCCTCGGTCGCGAGGCCGGCCTCGCCCAGCTGCAGCGGCCGGAAGGTGTCGACCATGACGCCGGTTTCGTCGAAGTAGTCCTTGCCGAGGCTGGCCTCGATCGCGCCGGGCTGTGGCCCGTGGGGGTGGCCGCCCGGGTGGAAGGAGATCGAGCCGAGCCCGATGGCGGAGCCCTTGCGGGCCTCGTAGTCGCCTCCGACGTAGAACATGACCTCGTCGGAGTCGACGTTGGAGTGGTAGTAGGGCACCGGCACCGACTTCTCGTGGTAGTCCACCTTGCGCGGCACGAAGTTGCAGATCACGAAGTTGTCGCCCTCGAAGACCTGGTGGACCGGCGGCGGCTGGTGCACCTTTCCGGTGATCGGCATGAAGTCGGCGATGTTGAACGTGTAGGGATACAGGCAGCCGTCCCAGCCCACGACGTCGAACGGATGGTGGGGCAGCGTGTGGATGGTGCCGGTGACCCCCGCCGGGCTCCGGTGCTTGATGTAGACGTCGACGTCCGTCTCTTCGACGTGCAGCGGCTCGGACGGGCCCACCAGGTCGCGCTCGCAGTACGGAGCGTGCTCGAGCAGCTGCCCGTACTGCGACAGGTAGCGCTTGGGCGGCGCGATGTGGCTGTTCGCCTCAATGGCGTAGAGCCGGACCTCCCGGCCTTCCTCCACGACCCATCGGTGCGTGGTGGCGCGGGGGATGACGACGTAGTCGCCCTGGCGTGCCGGCAGGGCACCGAAGACGGTCTCGACGACGGCCTCGCCGGCCTCCACGTAGACGCACTCGTCGCCGAGCGCGTTGCGGTAGAGCGGTGAGGTGCCGCCCGCGACGACGTAGGAGATGCGCACGTCCTCGTTACCCAGAACGAGACGACGCCCCCTGACGGCGTCGGTCTCGGCGAGGGTCGTGGCATCCGCGAGGTCGTGCAGCCTCAGGTGCCGGGGCAGCAAGGGAGCGTTGGGGGTGAGCGTCTGGTCGGGAAGCTCCCAGCGTCGGGCGCCCACGACCGCTGACGGGATATGACGGTGGTACAGGAGGGAGGAGTCGGAAGAGAAGCCTTCCTCACCCATGAGTTCCTCGTAGTACAGGTCCCCGGTGTCCGACCGGAACACGGTGTGCCGGACCGGCGGCACCTCGCCCAGTGAGCGGTAGTACGCCATCAGGCGCTCCTTGGTGATCGTCGAGCTGTGATGTGCCCCGATCTTGTGAAGGGGTCTCCTCGAGACGCAAAGCCGGCCCGGGCCCCTTGGACGCCTTGGTCGCGACGCCCTCTTCGAGCCGGTTTCCCGCTCTCCGAGCGGGTGAGGCGCGGGATGCCGCGTCGGCGAGAATCCCGATCCGGCCGGGCAAGATGCTTCCACGTTGACATGGAAATGAAATGTTCGGCGTGCCAGAGTCGACGTTGGGCCCTCGTGACCAGGGCCGCAGCGCTCATCGCTGCCGCAATGCCAGGAGAGGAGGCCGATTCCGTGAGGACACGTGACATCGGCGACGATCCCCGGACGCGCCGTGCACGGACCGGCGCCGCCTCGGTCTTCCCGGTGCCGGCCCAGCGGCTGGCAGTGGTCGACCTGGGGAACGAGCTGCACACCAGGCCCCACGTCGGGGCGATGTCCGAGAGACTGAACTGGAGCGTGCTGCACCTGCACGAGGCCGAGGAACTGGGCTGGGCGCTCACGGTCAACCGCCCGGCTGCCGTGCTCGTCATCATCCCCGCGGACCTGCCGCCCGACCCCACGACCGTCGCACGGGTGCGCCGGGCCACGCGTGCACCCATCGCCGTACTCGCCGACGTCACCGGGCCCCAGAGCGTCGCGCTGATCTCCGCCGGAGCGGACACCGTGCTGCCCACCAGCACCCGGGAGGAGGAGATGGGCGCTCGGGTACTGGCATTGGTGCGGCGGGCGGCCGAAGGCTCCGACGCGGGTGCCCGCTACCTTCTGTCCGGGCCGCTGCGCGTCGACCTGTGGCAGCGAGAAGCCACCCTCGACACCGAGCCGGTACGGCTGACCAACACGGAGTTCAAGCTGCTCGTCTGTCTGATGGAGGCCGGAGGACAGGTGGTCCCGGCCAGTCGTCTCACCTCCCGTGTGTGGGGGTGGGCCGGCGGTGACGACGGACTCAACACACTCCGTATCGGAGTCGGGCGTCTGCGGCGCAAGCTGGGCGACACCGTCCACGAGCCGCGCTTCGTCCTCTCGGTGCGAGGCTCCGGCTATCGGTTCGGTGGTCAGGTCACCGAAGTGGGGGCCAGGGAGGAGGAGCGGCGCACGTCCGAGACGGGCAGCGACCTGCTCCTGGCCGAGCGACTGGCCCGACGTTGCGAGGAGCTCGCCAGCGCACCCGACGCCAGGTCCGCGGCGAGCCTGGTCGCCCGCTCCCTCGTCCAGGAAGGGACGGTCGATGCGGTCGGCCTGCACCTGTTGGACGGTGATCGACTGCAGTTGGTCGCCCATCACGGGTTCAGCGCCGCCTGGCAGGAGGCTGCCCAGGAACTGCGTCTTGCCGACTCCGGCTTCGCCGCCGTCCGCACGCTCACGGCGGAGGAACCGGTGCAGTTGCGCCGCTTCTCGACCAAGGCGGGGTATGCCCGCACGGCGGCGCTGGCTCACGTGGAGTTGCCCGGCACCTACCTCTTCGTCCCGCTGCGCAGCGGTTCCTCGGTGGTCGGGGCGATGGGCCTGCACCGTCACTCCTCCGAGCCCTTCGGCCCGTTGAGCATCACCTACCTCAAGGCGGTGGCGGCTCTGTGCGGTGTGTGCCTGAGCGCACGCTGGCGTACCACTTCCACCTGATACCGGCTCACCCTTCCCGATCCGCCCTTGCCGGAGAGCCGGCGAGGCCGAGATCCCACCTGGCCGCACCCGGGCGCGGTCGTGGGCTCTGCGATGCTGGGCACATGATGCCCCAGAAGCCGGAGCCCGACGTCACCGACCTGGACTTCCAGTCCTTCGCCGAGTACGCCCACGGGCGCACCAGCGAGCTCGTCGACGACGCCGATCTCGAGGCCGCATCGCTGGTGCTCACTCTCCACCGCGCGGCGGGCACAGTCGTCTACGACCTGGAGTCGACCGTCCACCGGCCCGCCGGGTGGAGCTGGTCGGGCTTCCGCCTGCTGTACGTGCTCTGGGTCTCGGGGCCGCTCGAAGCCCGGCACGCGGCCCGCCTCTCCGGCATGAGCCGGCAGAGCACCTCGACGCTGTCCAAGACCCTCGAACGCCATGGACTGCTCACCCGTGCCCCCCGGCCCGACGACGGCCGGTTGATCACCTATGCGCTCACCGCCGAGGGCGAACAGCGGGTTCGAGAGGTCTACCGCGCCCACAACGACCGCGAACGGCTGTGGGCGCGGCTCCTGACCCCCGAGGAGCGTGCCGCGGTCGTGAGCGCTCTCGGCAAGCTGCTCGCAGCCGCCGACGACCTCGAAGTACGTCGCCGCGCCGACTGACCCGCCCTGCCGCGACGCGTCCCGGCGACGAGGCGCCGGCGAAAAGCTCTCCGAAGCCCCTTGCCGGACGTGACGCTTCCCCCTACGGTCTTCCCATCCAAGGTCATCAAAGGTTTTATGACCTTCCGGACCTCATGACCTCTACGCGCTGGAGCCGCCATGTCCAAGCCGTTCGCTTCCACCGGTGAGACCAGGGTCAAGCAGCAGACCCTGGAAGTACTCGCCGACGGCGTCTACGCCGTCACCGCCGAGGGCGACCCCAACTTCGGCGCCGTCGAGGGAGAGGACTTCCTCGTCTGCTTCGAGGCACTCGCCACACCGACCGTCGCCCGCAGGACCCTGGCGATGGTGCGGGAGCACACCGACAAGCCGGTGCGCCACCTGGTCCTGTCGCACTACCACGCGGCCCGCGTCCTCGGAGCGAGCGCCTTCGAGCCCGACGTGATCATCGCCCACGCCCAGACCAAGGCGTTGATCGAGGAGCGCGGCAAGCAGGACTGGGACTCCGAGCAGGGACGCTTCCCGGTGCTCTTCGAGGACCCCGACTCCATCCCCGGACTCACCCGGCCGGATGTCACCTTCACCGACGGGCTGTCCATCGACCTCGGCGGCGACCGGGGCGAGCTGCAACTCCTCTTCCTCGGCCGGGGGCACACGTCCGGTGACATCGTCGCCTGGCTCCCGCGCCACAAGGTGCTGTTCGCGGGCGACCTGGTCGAGACCCAGGCCGCGCTGTACACCGGTGACGCCTACCACCGGGAATGGGCCACCGACACCCTCGACCGGGTCGCGGCCCTGGGCGCGGAGGTGCTGGTGGGCGGCCGGGGCGTCATCGCCCGGGGCCGGGACGAGGTCTCGGCGGCGATCGCCCAGACGCGGGGTTTCCTCACCACGTTGATCGACACCGTCCAGGGCGTCCAGGCCCGGGGAGGCGGCCTCAAGGAGGCCTTCGAGGCCGCCCACGGCGCACTCGAGCCGCAGTACGGCGGCTGGCCGATCTTCGAGCACTGCCTGCCCTTCGACGTCGCCCGGCTCTGGGAGGAGCTCTCGGGAAGCGAGCACCCGACGATCTGGACCGCGGAGCGCGACCGTGAGGTCTGGGCCCAACTGCAGCACTGAGGACGTGACGACACCATGACCACCACCGAAAGAAGCCGGATCGACGCCCCCGTCGTCGTCATCGGCAACGGCCCGGTCGGCCAGACCGCCGCCCTGCTCCTGGCCCACTGGGGTCTGTCCACCATCGTGTTGGACCAGCGTCCCGAGCGCGATCCGGTCGGCTCCAAGGCGATCGCCCAGCAGCGCGACATCCTCGACATCTGGGACACCCTCGACGGAGCCGGCCGACAGATCACTCAGGAGGGCCTGACCTGGAACCGCTCTCGCACCTTCTACCGTGAGCACGAACTCTTCTGCACCGAGTACACCGACGACGGCAGCGTCTTTCCGCCGTTCGTCAACATCTCCCAGACCCGCACCGAGCAGGTGCTCGACGAACGCATGGCCAACCAGCCGCTCATCGAGGCGCGCTGGGGACACCGGGTCACCGACCTGATCCAGCATCAGGACCACGTCGAGCTGCTCTGTGAGACCGCCGACGGGAACGTCACGGTCCACGCCGCCTACGTGCTGGCCTGCGTGGGCGCCCGCGGGCACGACCTGCGCGACCACCTCGGAGTGGGGTTCGGCGGCCGCACCTTCGGCGACCAGTTCCTCATCTGCGACATCCAAGCCGATCTGCCCGGCTGGGAACGGGAGCGGCGCTTCTACTTCGACCCGGAGTGGAACCCCGGGCGCCAGGTGCTGATCCACCCCTGCCCCGATTCGACGTACCGGATCGACTGGCAGGTGCCCGAAGACTTCGACATGGCGGCCGAGGAGAGCGACGGCCGGCTCGACCGCCGGATCCGGGCTGTGATCGGCGACCATGCGTATCGGATCGTCTGGAAGTCGGTCTACCGGTTCCACTCCCGGGTCGCCGACCGGTTCCGGGTGGGGCGGGTGCTCCTGGCGGGCGACGCCGCCCATCTGGTCTCCCCGTTCGGCGGCCGGGGCTTGAACTCGGGGGTGCAGGACGCCGAGAACGCCGCATGGAAGGTCGCCGCGGTCCTGCACGGCATGGCTGGGGAGGGCCTGCTGGACAGCTATCACCACGAGCGGCACGCCGCGGCCCTGGAGAATCTCGCGATCACGGGAGCCACGATGGAGTTCCTGGTGCCCCAGACCCCCACGGAACAGGCCCGGCGGCTCGACGTGCTGGAGCGTGCGGTGGCGGATCCGGCCGCCCGGGCGGAGGTGGACTCGGGGCGGCTGGCAGAGCCGTTCTGGTACGTCGACTCGCCACTGACCACCACCGACCCTGCGCGCCCCTTCGCCGGTCGCCCGCCGAAGGGATCCGTGCCGGCACCCGGACCTGGCGTACTGGTACCTGACATCCCGGTCGCCGATCCCGCCACGGCCAGGGCTACGCGCCTGCGACTGCTGGCGCGCAGGCGTTTCACGGTGGTCACCGGCGACGGGGTGGACGCCGCCGCGCTGCACCGGGAGCTGCTCGACCTGGGCCGTGCCGTGCCTGTGCACCGGAGCGCGGACCTGGCCGAGGGCGGCGCCGCGAGGCTTGGCATCAAGCCCGATGAGGTGTGGGTGATCCGCCCCGACGCCCATCTGGCCGCCACACTCACCGGTCCCACCGCGGTCGAGGTGAACGCCGCCCTCACCCGGGGCCTCGGAGCCGCTGTCACCGCGTTTCCGCAGTCACCCCGGCCGACATCCTCCCGGGCCTGACACCGAGCTGTTGAACGCCATAAGGACGACGCAAAACAAGAAGGAAGCCAAAGAAACTGATGAACTTCACTCACGAGACGCTGCCGCAGCGTGTCGTCTTCGCCGCCGGCTCGGCCGCAGAGGCCGTAGCGGCGGAGGTGGCGGCACTGAAATGCAGCAGGGTCATGCTCATCGCCTCCGGGCGGGAAGCCGGCTTGGTCGACCCGATCGCGAAGAAGCTCCCGGTCGTGCTCCGGCACGAGGACGTCGTGATGCATGTGCCTGTCGAGGTGGCTGTCCGGGCACGCGAGGCCGCAGAGACCTCGGGAGCTGATGTCCTGGTGTCGGTTGGCGGCGGATCGACAACGGGCTTGGCGAAAGCGGTGGCCATGACAACCGGTCTGCCGATCATTGCCGTTCCCACGACGTACGCCGGGAGTGAGGCGACCAGCGTGTGGGGCCTGACCGAGGGTGAGACGAAGACCACCGGTGTGGACAACAAGGTTTTGCCGGCCTCGATCGTCTACGACGCCTCGCTGTTGACCAGCCTGCCGGGAAAGATGACTGTGGCCAGTGGGCTCAACGCGATGGCGCATTGTGTGGACTCGATGTGGGGGCCGCGGTCGGACCCGATCGATCGGGCGTTGGCGCAGGAGGGCATTCGCGGCCTGGCGGAGGGGCTGCCGGTGGTGGCAGCTGACCCGGCGAGCATGGCGGGGATCGAGCAGACGCTCTACGGCGCCTACCTGGCCGCGGTCGCCTTCGCCTCCGCGGGGTCGGGGATGCATCACAAGATCTGTCATGTGCTGGGTGGGATGTTCAACCTGCCGCACGCACAGACGCACGCTGTCGTACTCCCGTATGTCCTGGCCTTCAACTCACCCAACGCAGCTGACGCTGATGTCCGGATCGCGACCGCATTTGGGTCGCCGACCGCCACTGCGGGCCTCGCCGCGTTGCGCAAGACCCTCGACGCACCAAGGGCGCTCAAGGACTTCGGCATGCCGGAGAGCGGGATCGAGAAGGCGGTTGCGCCGCTCCTCAGAGCGATCCCGGTCAACAACCCGACCCCAGTCACTCACGAGAACGTCACCGCCCTTCTGCGGGCGGCTTGGGAAGGAAGCGAACCCGCATGAGCCCGACCGACGCCCAAAACCTTGCTGTCCAGCGGATCGAATACGCCGAGGCCGAACAACAGACCCCGTGCCGGCCAGTCAAAGCGCGCCAGGCGGAGATTGAGGAGGACGTACTTCAGCGCGTGATCCGCTCCTTCGACGGCTGTGCAGATCCGCGCCTGAAGCGAGTCATGGTTTCGCTGGTAGAGCACCTGCATGCGTTCCTGCGCGACGTGCGGTTGACCGAGGAGGAGTGGGGCGAAGCGATCAAGTTCCTCACCGCGGTCGGGCACATCACTGACGACAAGCGCCAGGAGTTCATTCTGCTCTCCGACACCTTGGGCGCCTCGATGCAGACCATCGCGATCAACAACGAGGCGTACAAGGACGCCACCGAGTCAACCGTGTGGGGCCCGTTCTTCGTCGAGGGTTCCCCGGAAATTCAGAACGGCGAGGACATGTCCTTCGGAGCCGCCGGCCAGCCGTGCTGGGTTGAGGGCACCGTCACCGACACCGAGGGCAACCGCCTCCCCGGCGCTCGGATCGAAGTGTGGGAGGCCGACGCGGACGGCCTGTATGACGTCCAGTATGCGGACGGCCGGGTCGCCGCCCGCGCCCACCTGTTCGCCGACGAGAACGGCGCCTATCGCTTCTGGGGCGGCACGCCGACGCCGTACCCGATCCCGTATGACGGCCCGGTGGGCAAGATGTTGCAGGCCGTCGGTCGCTCGCCGTACCGGGCGAGCCACCTCCACTTCATGGTCACCGCACCTGGGTGCCGCCGGCTGGTCACCCACATCTTCGTCGCCGGTGACGATCTGCTCGACAAGGACAGCGTCTTCGGGGTCAAGGAGTCCCTCATCAAGGACTTCGTCGAGCAGTCGGCCGGCACGCCCACACCTGACGGACGGGTTGTCGAGGGCACCTGGACCCGCACCCGGTTCGACATCGTCCTTGCCCCCACTGGGTCGTGAACGCTCCTTCCCTCACCGAGGTCCGAATCGCCGAAGCCGCTCGTTGTGCCGCAATAGCCGCGGGCGACATCTATGCGCTGACAGACCTACTTCACGCCGGCCTGCGCTACAGACTCACCAGAGGCTTGTGGGACACCAAAACCGAATGCCTTGTCAAACTGAGCGATGGAATACCTCGACATGTCCTCGACGGAGGTCGGTGCCAGTTCGGTTGGCGACGTGGTGTTCCTGTGGGTCCACGTCAACGCCCGTGTCCCTGCACTGGTCGGCCGGCGTCCGATCTGCAACGCGTGCGTCACAGCGTGGATGAAGGATGTAGGCCGTTGTTTGAGCGCCTCGCGCCTCCAGGCCCTCGGCACACGAGGCACCCTTGATCCCGCGACACGACCACAAGCCCTTGCTATTCTACGATGCATGTCATACAAGCGTTGACGATCGGGCTCCGAGCGTTGGCGGAAGAGGTGAGCATTGCCAATGGCGACCAGGGCAGGATTGCTGACAAGGACACCGCTACGCCGATTCAGCGTGATGGAAGACGCCGAGCTGGAGGCCCTCGAGGCGAGCGCCCCGGTTTGGCTCACCGAATGCAAGTTCAAGACGCCTCGCCGTCAACTTGCCGCCATCACGCGAGCGTCGCTTTCGGCGACCACGCTCGGACCAGTGAAGCTCGTCTACGCCCACACCGTCGGCAGCGAGTTGGCCGTCGATTTCACTCGGCAAGAGTCCAACTACGTCGTGAGCTTCGCGCTTGCAGGCACCAACCAGGTGACCGTAGCCAATGAGCAGGCGCTCTGCTCGGCCACGCGAGCGGTGATTCTGTCGCCGCAGATGGTCGCCGGCATGCACCTCAGCGACGGGTACGCGCAAGTGCACGTCAGCATCGAGCGTTTCGCCCTGGACCGGAACCTCGAACGGATGCTCGACAGGCCGGTCACCAAGCCGATCCGGTTCCAGATAGACATGGACCTGACCCGACCCGTCCTCGCATCCTGGGTCAGGGGGGTCAAGGTGCTGCTGGAGGATTTGGATGAAGCCTCAGGCCTCAGCGCCGTAGGAGCAGAAGCCAACCCGTGGCCAGACTTCCTCATGACGGGGCTGCTGTTGGCCCAGCCGAACAACTACTCGGAGTGGCTCAACCAAGGGCAGGTCAATGGATTTCGCCCCCAGTCACTGAAGCGCGCGGTCGAACTCATCGAGCAAGAGCCTGCCGGCGATCTGTCGTTGAGTCGGCTCTGCTCGGTGGCGGGGGTTAGCGCGCGGGCTCTGCAGCGACATTTCCGCGAGTACGTCGGCCTGTCGCCGCGAGAATACGTGCAACGGGTTCGGTTGGAGCATGCGCACAACGACCTGGCTGCGGGGGCGGGGAAGACGGTCGCCGAGATCGCTTACCGCTCGGGTTTCACCCACGTGCCTCGCTTCGCCGGCGCATACCGGGAGCGCTATGGCGTCCCGCCGTTGGTGACTCTGCGTGAGTCTGCGACCCGGTAGGACAGCCCCCGCGCATGCGCGGCAGTGCGTACTGAGCGGGTGAGTCGCATGGGGGACCGCGGAGCCGCTCTGCTGATCAGCAGGCAGCAAGTCGTAGGGACAAGACCGCAGGACCTGCCCTGACCAGGGCAGGTCCTGCGGTCTTGTCCCTGGCAAGTCCACTGTGTTCCGGCCCACGGGCAGTGTCATCGCCCCCACAACTGGGGTCGCATTACGGATCGGCACGTCGCAACGCGGATCGGAGGTTCGTCCAGACCCTCCTAGCGTGAGACACCCAACACATCCCAGAAACAATGGAGCACAATCGATGGGCGCCATCAGCGACGACATGAACGGCATCAAGTTCGTACACCAGTACGGTCTAGGTCTGCACACCACCGACCGGGTGCCGGATGTGCACAACCCCACCTGGCAGAAGCGGCAGATCGACGACTTCGTCGAGTTCGCCCAGCTCGCCGAAGAGCTCGGATTCGATGGTCTGACCGTCACCGAGCACCACGCGCCACTGATGACCTGTCCCTCGCCGCACCTGCTGATCGCGGCGGCGGCCGTGAAGACCAGCACGATCCGCCTCGGCACGGCAGTCACGATCCTGCCGCTGTACAACCCCATTCGGGTGGCCGAGGAGGCCGGCACCCTCGACCTGCTCAGCGGCGGTCGGTTCGAGCTGGGCATCGGACGAGGCGCGCCGGGCGAGGCACGCATCGCGCTGGGGCGCGACCTCAGCGAAGCGGATCTCAAGGAGGCATGGCTGGAGTCCCTCGAGCTCGTCCGACTCCTGCTCAGCGAGCACGACGTCACCTTCGATGGCAAGTACTTCAAGGTCACGAGGCCGACCACGATCGCCACCCGCCCGCTCCAGGAGGATTTCCCGATCTGGCTGGCATCCGGCAGCCTCGAAAGCATGGCGGTCGCCGGCGGGTACGGCTGGAGCGTGATGCGCAACTTCGGCACCGACCAGTCCCACAAGGAGGCGCTTGACTACTACCTCCAGGTCTCCAAGAAGCACGGTCACGATCGATCAGCGGCCAACATGATGGTGGAGCGCTTCATCGCGATCGGCGAGACCGAGGCCGAGGCTGAAGCCAACTGTGACGTCTTCGCCAACACGTTCAATCAGTTCATGGCGCACTACGCCTCCAACGGCCGCTCGGTCCCCAAGAGCGACGGCGAGTTCGCGATTGACAAGAAGAAGGACCGCCCTGCACTCACGGTAGTCGGCACGCCGGACCAGATCATCGACCAGCTCCAGGAGGCACTCGACGCAACCGGCGCGCGCCGCCTGCTCATCGAGACCTTCACCCCCGACCAGACCCGCCTGTTCGCGCAGGAGGTCATGCCTGTCCTGCGAGCGCGCAATGCAGGCTGAGTCCAAGCCCGTGACGAGCGCTGTGCGCCTCGCCCAGCAGGGGTATTTCTGGGTCGGCGTCACGTACCAGGAGAGCGAGGGCCAGACGCTTGTCGACGGCACGCAACTCTTTGTCGACTTCCAGGTGCCGGAGGAGCAGACGCAGGCTTACCCGGTCGTCCTGATCCACGGTGGTGGGGGCCAGGGCCTGGACTGGATGTCGACTCCCGATGGCCGACCCGGCTGGCGGACGCTCCTGCTCCAGCGCGGCTTCTCCGTCTACACCCTCGACCGCCCGGGACAGGGCCGTTCCCCGGTCCGTCCCGCTATCACCGGCCCCTCGCCGATGCCCTCCTCGGTGGAGACGCTCGGCGTCATGTTCGCCGGAGCGAACAACCCCGAGCACACCCAATGGCCAGGCACCGGCCTCGCGGACGACCCCGCACTCGCCCAGCTCCTGGCCTCCCAAGGACCAATGCCCGACCTTGCGCACGACCACGAGCTGATGCGGAGGCGAGGAGCGGAGCTCCTGGATCGGATCGGTCCGGCCATCATCATCACCAACTCCGCCGGCGGCCCGGCTGGATGGCTGATGGCCGACGAACGGCCCGACCTTGTGCGGGCCATTGTGGCACTGGAGCCGCTGGGTCCGAGCGGGCCGTTCCCGCTGCCGTGGGGGCTCGCCGCCTGCCGGATGAACTACGACCCGGCACCGTTGGCCGCCGCAATCGACCTGATCAACGTCCAGGCCACCGACTCGGAGCCTCCGATGCGACTGCAAGCCGCCCCACCCCGTCGCCTGCCGGGCCTCACCGACACGCCGATCGCGATCGTCACCGGCGAGCAGTCCTTCGCCGGGCCCATGGACGCCGGCACTGTCGCCTTCCTGCGCCAAGCCGGGTGCGAGAACGTCGACCACCTTCGACTTGGTGACCTCGGGATCCACGGCAACGGCCATCTCATGATGCTTGAACGCAACAACGACCAGGTGCTTGACGCCGTCATCGCGTGGGTCAGCGAGCACGTCGTTCTCACGCCCTAGGCCTTCCTCGACCACGCGTCGACCGCCCCGTCCGGCGTGACGCCGTCACGCCGGGCCGTGAATCCATGAAGGACACATCCCTATGAACTTGCGCCCGTTGTCGGCCGACCCGACCGAACTGCGACATGCCTTCGCCTGCTTCCCCAGCGGTGTCGTGGCTGTGTGCGGCTGCATCGAGGACGAGCCTGCTGGCATGGCCGTGAGCTCCTTCACCTCGGTCTCCCTCGACCCCGCCCTGGTGTCGGTCTGCGTGCAGAAGACGTCGTCGACGTGGCCCTTCCTGCGGGACCTGCCCCGGTTGGGCATCAGTATTTTCGCCGAGGACCAGGCGGCGGCCTGCCGAGCCCTCGCGGGACGGGGCGACAGGTTCCGCGATGTTGGGTGGAAGAGGACCGTCGAGGGTGCGATATTCATCGACGGTGCCGCGGCCGTGTTCGACTGCTCGGTCTACCAGGAGATCGACGCCGGCGACCACGTGATTGTCTTGCTCAAAATCGAGGCGCTGCGGGCGGACCGCGCACGGCTGCCCCTCGTGTTTCACCACAGTGAGATGGGACGACTGGCCAACTCCCACGGCCGCACTGCTCAGGGACTCCCGTTGCTGTTGGTCAGTGAAGGTGGTGCGGCGTTGTTTCCGCCCGTGTGCTCGTAGGACGAGCCATCACGAGCCCCGTCTCGGTCGCGGGCCCCGTTGTCTCCACTGCGGCGAACGCCGTGCTGGACCTGGCGGGACGGTCACCTTGCGAACGACCGCCGAGGTCCGGGTGCCGGCCTTCTTGGCGCGGCGGGCCTGGTGCTTATTGGCTTCGGCCGCCCGCTTGTACTCGTCGGCGTTGCAGCCGAAGAGCTTGCCGGCCGTCTGGCCGCCGGCCTGGTCGAGCTGGAAGCGATCAATATGGGAGGCCTTGAATTTTAAGCTGCACCGGTGACCGCCGGCGTATTGGGGGACCGTGCCGTTGGCCTCCAGCTCGCCCATGAGCGTCCATTGGCCGCGGCTGAACACCTTCCCGGGATTCGTGGTGTCGGACACGACCTCGACGCCGATTCCCTCCCGACGCCCGGCGCGGGCGACCTGCGCGTACCGGACGACCCTTCTGCCGGAGCCGGGGCAGCACGTGGTCCTGGACATCGGCGATCATGTCGGGAATCTCGAAGCGGTCAAACCGGTCACCACGGACAGCTCGGAGAAGTCCTCGGCGATGCCGAAGCTGGCGGGATCGTCGAGGATTGTCAGAAGTAGGGCTGTCGAGTCGAGGCCGAGGCCGTAGGAGAGCGACTTGTGCGGAGCTGCGCGGAAGGCTGCCAACGTGTCCGCGGCTACCACGTCCGCCGGGGTGCGGGAGGGCGTCGGCGAGGTGGGTGCGGGGTCTCGTCGAGGTGGTGGTCAAACAGGATGAGCGAAGTCATGAGGGTGCCTATGAGCTGCCAGCGGTGGTGAGGTGGGGGCGATGCTGGGGCCGGTGCGGCCGTCGTCGCCGTTGATGGTAGGGGGATTGCCGGCGGCGTCCCGGTACTCGACGAGGCTGAGCCGGACCAGGGAGGCGCTGGTCGGCCAGCCGACGGCGGCCCGCTGGGCGTCGCTCAGGATCGCGCGGCCTCCCCGCGCCGGTGATGAAGTACGGTCCGACGCCACTTCTTCTGGGCGGTCCCCGGAGGCAGCCGGTAGCGGTCGCCGTCGTTGCGGTAGACCAGGTCGTCGTCCAGGTAGACCTGGAGCGTCGCGGCGCTGACGTTTCCTATGAGATGGCCGTCGGGATGCAGGCACGCAGCCCGAAGGTGCTGGGGTGCGGGAGGGTACGTGCTGATCATCGCGGTCCCTCCAACGCGGGGAACTGCCCTGGGAGCAGAGCGGCCACCTGCGTGCTTTCCGGCTGGCTGGCTGGCCGGCGGTGCGGCAGCCGTCAGGGGCCCTCTCAGCTCGTCGCGGCACGGGGGTTCGTCCGCCGCCACTTCGGGCAGCGCCACATCAGTCCGGCCGAGACCGCTGCCGTGACGATCGCGCCCTTCTGCTCGGTGTCGGCAGCGGCAAAGGGGTCTGCACAGCGAACGGGTCTGTCCACCATCGTGTTGGACCAACGTCCCGAGCGCGATCCGGTCGGTTCCAAGGCGATCGCCCAGCAGCGCGACATCCTCGACATCTGGGACACCCTCGACGGAGCCGGACGGCAGATCACTCAGGAGGGCCTGACCTGGAACCGCTCTCGCACGTTCTACCGCGAGCACGAACTCTTCTGCACCGAGTACACCGACGACGGCAGCGTCTTTCCGCCGTTCGTCAACATCTCCCAGACCCGCACCGAGCAGGTGCTCGACGAGCGGATCGCCGGCCAGCCGCTCGTCGTGACACGCTGCATCAGGAGCTGCTCGACCTGGGCCGTGCCGTGCCCGTGCCCGTGCACCGCAGCGCGGACCTGGCCGAGGGCACCGCCGCGACGCTGGGCATCAAGCCCGACGAGGTGTGGGTGATCCGCCCCGACGCCCACCTGGCCGCCACACTCACCGGTCCCACCGCGGTCGAGGTGAACGCCGCCCTCACCCGGGGCCTCGGAGCCGCTGTCACCGCGCTTGCGCAGCCGCCCCGGCCGACCTCATTCCGGGTCTGACACCGAGCTGTTGAACGTCACCTGCAATCGACATGTCACTGAAATGCATTCCGGGTCACAGTGATGCCCATCGGTGACGACGATCACGCCGAAGGGTGGTGGGGCATCACGTCACCCACCACCCCTCGGTCAAGCAGACCGGCGTCCCCCTCCTCCTGAAAGGCCGCACAGTGACTGCTACCCCACATGCCACGGGTGCTCCCGATGCACCGTCGCCGGCCGCGCGGCTCGACCGTCTGCCGGTCGGCCGGTGGCACTGGAAACTCACCGTGCTGGTCGGGATCGGCGCCTTCTACGAGTACTACGAGGTCTTCCTCGGCGGAGTGCTCGCCGCGGTCCTCGGCCCGCTGTGGCAGCTCAACAGCTTCGAAACCGCCAGCCTCATCGCTTCGGTGTTCCTGGGCATGTTCTTCGGCGCCCTGACCCTGGGGCGCCTCGCCGACCGAATCGGCCGACGGCGCATGTTCCTCATCAACCTGACCATCTACCTGTTCTTCAGCCTGGTCGCCGCGTTCGCCCCCAACCTCTGGGTGCTGGTCGCCTGCCGCTTCATCGCCGGCATCGGCGCCGGCGCGGAGGCCGCCCTCATCCCGGCGTACCTCGCGGAGTTCATCCCGCCGAAGCGTCGAGGCCGCCACATCGGCTACGCCTTCACCATGGCCTTCCTCGCCTACCCGGTGATCACCCTCATCGGAGCCCCCCTTGCGGGGAGTCACTTCCTCATCGACGGGTGGCGCTGGCTGCTGGTGATCGGTTCCAGCGGCGTCCTCGCCCTGCTCTGGTTCCGCCGTGGTCTGCCCGAGTCGCCCCGCTGGCTCGCCTCGGTCGGTCGCCTCGACGAGGCCGACGCGCTGATCACCAAAATCGAGAAGGAGATCGCCGAGAGCACCGGAAAGCCGCTTCCGCCCGTGCCGGTCACCGTGTCCCAGGCACCCGCGCACCAGGGCGAGGACCGAGCACGGGTCTCCGACCTCTTCAAACGCGGCGCTCGCAGAGCCATGATCGCCGCCGGCGCACTGTGGACGCTCAACGTTCTCGCCTACTACGGCTTCAGCTCGCTCACCCCGCTCCTGCTGGCCGACAAGGGCTACGACCTGAAGAGCTCCCTGCTCTACACGGCTGTCATGGCGATCGGATACCCGCTCGGAGCGTTCACCGCCGCACTCATCGCCGAGCGGTACGAAAGGCGGACCGTCTGCATCGCCACCGGTTTGGGCACAGCCGCAGCCGGCCTCTTCTTCGGCTTCGGGATCGGCAGCCTGGTGATCATGGCTGCGGGCTTCGCGATCGGGTTCCTCTCCAACGTGCAGACCAGTTCCATCAACATGTACGGCTCGGAGGTCTTTCCCACCAGACTGCGCACCACCGCGATCGGGCTCTGCTACGGCACCGGACGCCTCTGCGCCGTCGCGATCCCCTACCTCGGCATCGCGATCCTGGACACCTTCGGAGGCACAGGCGTCGTCCTGCTGTCCGTCACCCTCTACGTCGTCACGGCCGTCCTGGTCTGGATCTTCGGCCCCAAGACCACAGGCAAGTCCCTGGAGGAGATCACCGAGGAACACAGGCCGAGTTCGCCGTCCGTCGCGACGGTGGCCTGACCGCCCGACAAACTCTCCACAGCGAGGAGTCCTGGTGTCCCCTACGGAACAGCTGATCGACTTCGTGCGGTCGACGCGGCTTGACGAGATCGACCTCGAAGCCCGACGCGTCGTCCGCACCATGATCACCACTGTGCTCGGCACCACGGTGGCCGGAGCCGGTGAAGACGGGTGCCGAGAACTGAGAGGACTCCTGCTCGAGAACGGTGGTGCCCCACAAGCCACCTCACTCGTCCACGGAGACCGCCTGCCGGCCGCCTCGGCAGCGCTGCTCAACGGAGTCATGGCTCGTGCGCTCGACTACTGCGACGCCATGGAACCAGGCCTCCACCTCGGCTCCTCACTGGTCCCCGCCGCCTTGGCCGCCGCCGAGTTCCGCGGCGGGGTCAGCGGAGAGGAGTTCGTCACAGCCGTCGCGGTCGGCGCCGAGCTGGGATCGCGGCTCAACCTGACCGAGGCCCTGTACGACGGTTTGGACCCGACCGGCGTCGTCGCCCCGCTCGCCGCCACCGCAACGGTCGGCCGCATCCTCGGGCTGTCGACAGACCAGCTACGGGCGGCCCTCGGCCTGGCCTTCAATCGCGCCGGCGGGAGCTTCCAGAGCAACGTGGACGGCTCCCTCGCCGTGCGACTCATCCAAGGCTGGGCCGCCGAGGCAGGCGTGACCTGCGCGCTCTGGGCCCTGCGAGGGCTCACCGGCCCCCACAACTTCCTGGACGGCGTCTACGGGTACACCCACCTGTACGGGCGGGGCCAGGTCGACGCAACCACCTTCGTCGAGGAGCTGGGCGATCACTATGCGCTGACGGGGACGATGTTCAAGAAATACCCCAGTTGCGGCCTCACACAAGGGGTGACCGAGCTGGCCCTGCAGGCTCGCCGGTCGGGAATTTCCGCCGAGCAGATCGACCGGGTCGACGTGGTGCTCCCGCCGTACGCCTACCGGCTGGTCGGGCATCCGTTCGCACCCGGCACCAACCCGAGGGTCAATGGCCAGTTCAGCGCTCGATTCTGTGTCGCCAACGCATTCCTCAACGGCTCCTCCCGGCTGGAGCATTTCGCTCCGGCGGCCGTGACCGGGAAGGCGGTCGGTGACCTTGCCGCCCGAGTACACGTCACCGCGGACTCCGCGCTCGACGAGCGCGGCCACAGCGCGGCCGACCTCATCGTCGTCAGCGGCGACTCCGAGCAGCACTTCCGACTCGACATCGCGCCGGGCTTCCCCGAGAACGCCCTTTCCCAGGAAGATCACGACCGCAGGTTGCAGGACTGCCTGGCAGCCGCGGCATCCCCCCTGCCGGACAGTCGGATCGACAAGCTCATGGGGTCTCTGCGGACCCTCGAGGAACTCGACGACGTCACGGATCTGGTCGCGGACCTGATCAGCCCGGAAGCCGACGCCGACAGAACGGCCTGAGCACGGAAGTTCCTTGAGTCGTCGTCTCCGGTACCATGCCCCGGCCGATGAATCGGCCGGGGCATGGTACCGGGACCGAGGTACTGTCAGTCCTTGATTTCGTAGAAGATCCGCCGAGTGTGACGCGACTTCTGACGGACGTGGAGGGCAGCCCCTCAGCCGCCTGCCCGGCCAGGACCGGACGTCAGGTAACTCGGGGCAGCCCACGGTGAACCGCTCCGGGATCAGTGGAGGCTTTGATGTGCCCCGGAGCGGTTCAGTGTCACCGCATTCGGCTTCCGCGATCCGATCACCGGGTTGCTCTGTGCCCTGAAGCGGCTCGCCAGGGTTTTTGCGGTCGAGTACTCGGTCATCTGGCGCTGCCGGGGCAACCACGTCCGGGCGTACTCCTCCATCGTCTGCTGCCCCAGGTCCCGGCGCGCCTCCGCCACCGAGAGGGAAACCCTCTTCCGGTCGGCGTACGGCTCCGTCAGCCTTTCGACCGCCGCGTCCTGGGTCCGATACCCGGTTTCCTCTCGCTGTCTTCCCCGGGCGTCGCGAAACCGGATGGTGCAGGCGTGCGGGCACCGGCTGGGCCTGGAGCAGCCACAGGGCTCGAAGAAGGAGCCCATGCCACGAGCGTGCAGACGTCAGCAAGGCAGTACGGGACCTCCCCCCGGGTGGTGGACACCCTGACCTCCGGCCCCGGTGGGGGCCGGGAGAGGGTGACCGATTATGGTGATGAAGGTCTATTCGCCCGAGTTCAAGGCCGACGCCGTGGCCCTGTTCCACTCGGACCCGGATCTCACGATCGCGCAGACCGCGC
>NZ_JBHSPC010000017.1:0-15096 GCF_042656345.1 Streptomyces incanus | reverse complement strand
GAACTACAGCTGCCGTGACTATGCCGTCGCGCTCGATGGTCAGGTCGCCGAGAATGCCGATGCGCAGACCGGTTCTTTCCTGAACTGCGGATTTCCGGCTGTTGGTCATGGAACGCCGTATCTCGTCGGTGTCGAGCCCGAGTGCGACCGCCAGGGCGCGCAGGGTTCGTACCTGTGGCTGCTCCACGCGCCCGCTCTCGATGTCACGCAGGGTCCGCACGCTGATCCCTGACGTCTCCGCGAACTGACGCTGGGTCATGCCTGTACGCTGCCGGAACGCGCGGACTCGGATGTGGAAGGGGAACGGTTCCCTCTGCTGGAGACGACTTCTCGTGACTGCTCCAGCACCCTGAAAATTCGACATGGCCCCCGCCGTTGAGTAATGACTCACCACGTGATCAATGTTTCAGAACGAGCTTTTCGGTCTCCACCCCCAGCAGCGTTCAGCCAACAATTGATCACAAAGTGATCGACTTGACACTGTAATTGACATTCTTACGAATGGTCGAGTGGCCTGCAGAAGCCCCTGGCGTGGCGAGGGAGTTGCGGTCGACGGCCATTGTCCGAAAAAGGGATTGACGGACATCCAGGAGAGCCGTCCCCCGAGGCGCCTCTGCGGGCACGCGTCGCATCTGCGCCACGCGACGGAGGACCTCGCGGACCTCGCCTACCGGACGGGAATCTCACTCAACGACCAGGCCGCCCACCAGGTGGCGACCACACTCCTCGAGAGATCACTGGAAATCTGGCGTACCGTGCCCGGGGACGTACGGCTGCCGCTGGGGCGCACGCTCGGTCAACTCGGTGTGGCCCACCGAGGAGCCGGCCGGCTGCAATTGGCCACCGAAGCCCTCGGGGAAGCACTGGCCGTCCTGCGCGAAACCTGCGGCGAACGGCATCCCGACGTCGCGCGGACCCTCAACAACCTGGGCAGGGTGCATACCCGGACCGGGCGGTACGAGGAGGCCGGCGCGTGCCACCTCCAGGCGAAGGACCGCTACCGCGAACTCTTCGGACCAGAGCACCGTGACGTAGCCACGTCCCTCATCAATCTCGCCGTCGCCCGTCTGGGGAACCTGCAACACGAGAAGGCCCTGCGTGACCTGGAGGAAGCGCTGGGCATCTTCACGCGCGTGCTGGGGCCGAGACACCCGCAGACGGCCTGGGCGCTCGGCAACATGGCACTCGCGCGGTTGGCCGCACGGCACTACACGGAGGCTCTGCGGACCTACGAGCGGGCCCTGGAGATCTTCGAGGAGGCGTACGGCTCCGCGCACCGGGATGTCGCCCTGATGCTCGGTGGGATGGGAAAGGCGTACGCCGGGCTGCGCCGGTTCGACGAGGCGACGGCTCTCCAGGAGAAGGGGATCGCCGCCCTGGAGGACATCTACGGACCGCGTCATGACGTCGTGACCCGGGCGCTCGCGGACCTCGCCGAGACCCGGCGCGCCCACCGGGCGGAATCCGGCGGGGGCGAATGAAGAAGCGTATAGCGGTCGTGGACTTCGGCAGCCAGTACGGCCATCTGATCGCGCGGAGGGTACGGGAGCTGGGCGTCGTCGCCGAGCCCCTCCCACCCACCGCCTCACGCGCCGAGATCGATCTGAGGGAGGTCCGCGGCATCATCCTGAGCGGCGGCCCGGATTCCGTGTTCGCGCCCGAAGCTCCCACGCTGTCGGAGGAGTTGTACGCCGCCGGTGTTCCGGTCCTCGGGATCTGCTATGGCGCGCAGGTGATGGTGCGGCAGCTGGGCGGCGAGGTGGCCGGCACGAGCGAGGGCGGGGAGTACGGACGCTCGGGGCTGCGGGGCCGTGCGGGTGTCCGGTCCGATCTGTATCCGTCCGGTGTCACGGACGAAGAGGTCTGGATGAGTCACAACGACACGATCACGGCGATCCCACCGGGATTCCGGGTCACCGCCCTCTCGTGGGGGAACCACATCGCGATCGCCGAGGACAGCACCCGTCGCCTGTACGCGGTGCAGTTCCACCCGGAGGTCGTCCATTCCGCGCACGGCAGGCAGCTGATCCGGCGCTTCGTGCTGGACCTCTGCGGATGCGACCCGTCGCCGGACGGACCGGCTTTCCTCGGTGACATGTCGAACGCGGTCAAGTCCGCCGTCGGGAGCGAGAGAGTGATCTGCGCGTTGTCGGGCGGGGTCGATTCCGCCGTGACGGCCGCTCTCCTCCACCGGGCCGTTCCGGGCCAGGTCACCCACGCGCTGGTCGACAACGGATTCCTGCGCTCGGGGGAGGTCGAGCAGGTGGTGACTCACTTTCGCGACTGGCTCGGCCAGGAGGTGACCGTCATCGACGCCTCCGAGCGCTTCCTCGAGCAGATCCGGGGAGTCGCGGATCCGGAAGTCAAACGGGAGCGCATAGGCGCGTGCTTCGTCCGGGAGTTCGAAGAGCTCGCCGATCGTATCGGAGCGTCGATCTTGGCACAGGGGACAATCTTCCCGGATCGTGTGGAGTCGGGCATCGGTGGATCGGCCGTCATCAAGACTCACCACAACGTCGGCGGGTTGCCTGCGGAGATGGGGATGCGACTGCTGGAGCCGCTGCGCGATCTCTACAAAGACGAGGTCAGATCGCTCGCGGCGATGCTCGGAGTGCCCCAGCCGATCATCGGGCGCCATCCCTTTCCCGGCCCCGGTCTTGCCGTGCACATCATCGGCGAGGTAACCCGGGCGAAGGTTGCCGTGCTGCGGACGGCGGACGCCGTGTTCATCGAGGAACTGCGGCGCGCGGGGCTCTATGACAACGTCTGGCAGGCGTTCGGGGTGCTGCTGCCCGCCCGGACCGATGGTGCCGCGGGCGGACGGTCGACCTCCCGGCACTGCCTCGCGCTGCGCGCGGTCACCGGCAGCGACGCCATGACAGCCGACTGGGCGAGACTGCCGTACGCGCTACTCGAACGGATCAGCCTGCGGATCACGTCGGAGGTGCCCGAGATCGACCGGGTCGTCCTGGACGTGACGCAGAAACCACCGGGGACGATCGGCTGGGAATGAACTCCCCCGTCCCGCCACGCCGAGTGCAGGGCGGAGAAGCACAGGTCAGCAACCCGGGACACTCCCGCGCCCGATGCTGACCATTTGCTGACCCGATCGACCCTATCGGACCCCTGAACTGCGCAAATACTCAGATGCCAGATCTTGGACTTGGTTGTGGGCTGATGTCCGGGGGGGGAGGAACTGCCGGTCGCCTTCCAGGACTGAATCAGTGATGCGGACGGCTCCGGTGGTGACGCCGGCTGGGATGGCCAGACGTACCGGCGTCACCACCGGGCCGTCAGCTACGTCCTGGCCACCGTGCAACGTCGGCGGCCGGACGTCCGCCGGGAATGCCGGTGCGGCGGCGCCACCGCCCCGCGCCGGCCTCAGTCGGGCTCTCCCCCAGGCGAGACCGCCGGCTACGCCTCGCCCGCAACGCGCTCACGGGCATGCGCACGTTGCGGGCCACGGTACCGGGCGCGCGAGTGGAGCGCGCGCAGAGTGCCGGTAAAGCGGCCGGACCGCGGGACTGATCGACTCAGCCGCCGCTCTTACGCCTGAACGACCGCTGGCTCCCAGCCGGGCCGTGCGCCGCACGCACCTTCGACGCATCCGGGTTGGCGGCAACATCGGCCGCGTCCGCCTGCGCACTGCGCTTGCGCGCCAGGGCTTCACGGAACTTGCGCTTGAGGTCGTAGTTGCCGTCGCTGTCCGGCGCCAGAGGGGGCGTCTCGGGGGAAGCCGGCTCCGAACCTTCCGTAGCTGCGGGCTCTGTGGGCTCTGTGGGCTCTGTGGGCTCTGTGGGCTCTGCGGTCATGGTGACCTCCTGGGTTCGGGGGTGGGTAAGCACAGCTTGTCATGCCGGGCGCAGTGCAGGGCGCCGGCAACATCATCCTGCTCTGTTTCGGCGGGTATCCCACTCGCGGCCGTGGGCGTTCGCTTCTCAGCGGGGGCACAGGACGGGCAGTGGAGCACGTCGAGGACCCGCATCTCCTCTTCGGGCGCGAGAGCGTGGGGTGTCGGCGCCGTTCCCGCCGCGGCCTGGCCGGGGCGGGGCTGCGGCGGTGGCGGCGGTAGTGGGTGGCCCGGCTCACGCCGAGCGCGGCACATGCCCGGACGCGCCCGACCAGCCCGGTGAGCTCTTCGAGGGCCTGGTCGCGGGCAGCGTCGAACACGGCCGCGGGGTCGGCCCCGGTCACTTGGTGTTCTCGCCGTTCCGGTCCGGGGCGCTGTCCGTGGCGAACCGGTCGAGCAGCGCGGAGAGTTTTCCCTGCACCTCGATCACGGTGCGGGCCTTGGCTAGGTCGGCCTGAAGGCGGGCCTTCTCCGCCTTCAGCTTCGCGATCTCCCTGTCCCGCGGGTCCGCCTGTCGTCACGACGCTGCGGCGGGCGGCGTCGTGCTCGACGCCCTCGCGCAGCCGGGTTACGGCCACCCTCGCACGCGAGGCCGCCGCCGCGCGGGTGCGTGCGCTGCGGCCGCGCGGGGGGAACGGCTCAGCGGGACACGGCTTTCCGGCGTCGCGCCACGGAGCGCAGCGCCGGCAGCGCCGCGGCCGCCAGGAGGACCACCGCACCGCAGACGATCGCCGCCGTCCGCGCGAATCCCAGGCTCTCCCCGGCGTGGGGCGCCGACTCCGCATGGGACGCTCCGGTGAGACCCAACACCGGTGCGGGGTGCTCCGGTTCGGGCTTGCCCTCTTCGGCCGGCTGGTCCCAGGAGACGACCTCGCCGTCGTCGTACTGCTGCTGGGCGACGAAGGTCAGCGTGTCCCCGCCGGTGGGGACACGGTCGATGTGCACGACGAAGTCGGCCCCGTCCTCGCCGCTGATCGCGCCGCCGGACCAGCCGACGATGCCGCTCCCGCCGCCGGGTGCCTGCTGCTGCGCGGTCCACCCCTTCGCCTGCTCCGCTCGCATCCCCCGCACGCCCTTCGGTGCCTCGATCCACACGCCGACGGTGCGGGCGTCGTCCTTCTCGTTGGGCACGTGGAACGTCATCCGCACGTCCTTCGCGCCCGGCTTCACCTCGTCCTCGGAGTGCACGTGCACATGCGCCCAGGCGGGGACCGTCGTCCCCATGAGCAGACCCGTGGTCAGCAGGGCCGCGGCCGTCCGGGCCGGCCACCGGAGAAACGTCATCGGTGATTCCTCTCTCGGCGTCCGTGCACGCTGGTCACGGACCACAGGGATCGTGGGAGCGGCCGGCCTGAATCCGGCGCGGGATGGTTCTGTACGGCGTCGGCGGCGGACTGCGCCGTGACGCCGGGCGTTCCAGGACCGCACCCGCTTGGCGGGGACGGTCGGTGTGCGGCACGGTGAAGCGTCGCCTCACGCAGGCGGATTGGTGACGACCATGGCCGCCGTGACGCTCAGGACGAGGGCCCCGACGAGCAGTTCCGCCACCAGGCCGCGCCGGAGGGTGCGTACGTGCGCCGTGTCCGGCAGCACGGGAGGCGCCGGCGCGACCAGTGTCACCGTCGCCCCGGACCCGCCAACGGGTGCGGCGGCAAAGGAAGTCGGTGCCGGGACCGTCGTGTGCCGGCGCAGCCGGCGCCGGGCGACGCCGCCGAGCGCGACGACCACGGCCACGCCGGCCGACTTCAGGAGCAGCAGCCGGCCGAACCGGGTGTCGAAGAGGGCGCCGACGGCACCCACTTCACGCCACGCCTGGAAGGTGCCTGTCACGACGAGCACGGTCACGCCGGCGAACGCGAGCCGGGAGAAGCGGGGCAGCACGGAGGCCAGCGCGGTGACGGCTCCCGGCCTCGCCAGAACCGCCGCGGCCAGCGCGAGTCCGCCCAGCCACACGGTCATCGCGGCGAGATGGGCGAAGTCGGCGGCCAGGGCGAGAAATGGGTACCGCCCGTCGACGGAGTGGCCGGTCACCGGCCACGTGCCCCACAGGACCACGGCCGCCGCGGTCGCCACGAGGGCCGCCGCCCTGGCCCGCCTGCCCGACGTGCCGGCCGCAAGGGTCGCGAGCACGGTCGCGGCGCCCAGGGCGAGAAGGGCGTAGAAGCGTACGGCGTAGGCGTGGTCGGCGAGCGCCGCGTGCTGATGGGCGCCGGAGCCGGACCAGGCGTCCGACAGCGGCCGGCCGTCGGCCCAGACGGCGTGGACGGCCAGGACCGCGAGGGTGCCGGTGGCCAGCAGGCCGAGCCCCGCCCACACCAGGCCCCGGGTGCCGCGGTCTCGCAGCCCGGCGGGCCACAGCCACAGTACGACCAGCAGCACGCCGGGACCGAGCGCGAGTCCGGCGTAACCGGCCGCGCGTGACACGCCGAGGAGGCGGCTCGCCCACGCGCTGTCGGAACCGCCGAGCGGCGGGACGGCGCCGACGACCCGGCTGGTCCTGTGGATGGAGAAACGGAAGGTTCCTGCCACGGGGTGTCCGTCGGTCGACGTCACCTGCCAGGCCACGGTGTACGTGCCCGGGTGCAGGCCGCCGGGCAGGGCGGTCCGAACGACGGGGCCGGGCCGGTCGTCGGGGTGGCCGCCGAGGTCCACTCGGCGCATGTGGTCGTCGAACACGCGCACCGCGTTCTCCCTCGCGGTCACCGGCTGTCGGAACGTCAGCGCCGCCTGGGCGGGCAGGCCGGGCAGCACCTCGTCGGCGGCGGGATCGCTCGACCGTACGCCGGTGTGCGCGGAGGCGGGCCCGGCGGACGCGGCCGCCAGGCAGAGGACGAGGCAGAGCATGGTGATGATGCGGCGCATCCGTTTCCCCCTGGGTGCCCTTGAGATGCAGCGCGTCCAGGGTGGGTCCTCGCCGCCGCCTGCGGCAGCCTCGCCTTTGGGGGTGCGACCCCCTCAAAACGAGGGGGTCAGGTGCGCAGCGGCAGCACGGTACGGACCTCGGTGCCGCCGTCGGGGCGTTCGGTGACCGCCATCCCGCCGCCCAGTTCGGTGGCCGTGTCCCGGATGAGCTGCAGGCCGAGGTGACCGGCCTTGCCGAGTGCGCCTCCCGGGCCCTTCCCGTCGTCCGCCACCCGCACCAGCAGCCGTTTCCCGCCGCCGGTGACCTCGATCCAGGCGTGCCGTGCCTCGGCGTGCTTGAGGACGTTCGTGACGCACTCCCGCGTGCAGCGGTAGGCGAGAGCGGCGAGGTCGGGCCCGAGCGAGGCCCGGACCTCGACGGTCGTGGTGACGCTGAGGCCCTCCCTGCGCAGTCGTTCGGCGAGCAGTTCGACCGCCTGCGGCAGACCGTCCTCGGTCAGGTCCGGCGGATAGATGTCCACCATCATCGTGCGCAGTGAACCGACGGCGCCGCGCAGGACCTCACCGACCTTGTCGAGCATGCCGTCGGCCGTGGCGCCGGCCCCCGGGGGCAGTGCGCCGCGGACGGCCGACAGGGCGTATCCGGCCCCGGCGAGGTCCTGCACCACTCCGTCGTGCAGGTCGCGGGCGATCGCGCGCCGCTCTCGTTCGGAGGCGGTCAGGGCCTTGCCGAGCAGTCTGCTGCGTTCCGCGTCCGCCTTGCTGACGTGGCGCAACAGGTGGATCGACACCGGAAGTTGAGCCACCAGCAGGAGCAGCAGCGCCACGATGGAGAAGGGCACGAGGGTGCGCATCAGCTCGGTCCGCGCGGTGGCGACGCGGGCGTCGGTGGAGTACACCTCGAGCGCCAGCCGTTCACCGGAGTCCAGGTCGAGCGGGACGTAGACCTCCACGAGGCGGCGGCCGCCCTGGGCTTCGGTGACGTTCTCCTCGTCGGACAGGTCGGACAGGGCGGCCCAGCTCGCCCGCTCGTCGATGGTCCTGCGTACGTCGTCGTTCGGGAAGGACATCCCGATGGCGTGGTGCTCGTTGGAGTACAGGACGTCGCCCTGTCGGTTCCACACCTTCACCCGGACGACGCCGGCCTCGTGCTGCCGGGCCCTGACGGCCTCGTCCAGCCGTGTCCGCGCGGAGACGTCCCCGCGGAGCAGCGCCGGCATGGCCGGCTTGAAGATCACGTTGCCCATGAGCTGCGCGGAGCGGGCCGCCTCGGCGAGCGCGGTCTTCTCCGCGATCGAGTCGGCGGCCACCACGGTGCCCGCCCCGACGATCGCGAAGGCACCCACTCCGATGAGCACCATCGCGACCAGCGCCCGTCGGACGGTTCTGCTGCCCCCCGTCTCCGCCGTGGAGCCGCCGCCCGTCCGGTCAGCCATCGGCACCCGCCTCGACGAGGCCGAGCCGTTGCGCCTTCACGACGGCCTCCAACTGCGAGCGCACCCCGAGTTTGAGGTGGATCGCCTTCACGTAGCCGCGGCAGGTGTTGACGCTGATCCCCAGCAGCCTGGCGATCCCGGCCGGCGCCAGGCCCTTGCCCATCAGGCCGAGCACTTCGGACTCCCGGGCGGTGAGACTGGCCGCGCCGGGCTCGTCGGTGACCTGGGGCCGGCCGGCGTCGCCGAACGTCGACGCCGACACCAGCATCGAGCCCTGCCGCACCTCCCGCAGAACGGTCAGCATCTCCTCCAGCGATCCGGACTTGGGCACGAACGCGCTCGCGCCCGCCTGGGCGGCCCGCACCACCCAATCCGGGTCGCGGTGCGCCGAGACGATGACGACGATCGCGCTCGGGGCGGCGTCGCGGACCCGCCGGGTGACGTCCAGTCCGCTTTCCCTGCCGAGCGAGATGTCCATCACCACCATGTCCGGGCGTTCCCTCGCGGTCAGTTCGACCGCCGCCGACCCGGTCGCCGCGCATCCCACGCAGTCGAAGTCCGGCTGTGATCCGAGTGCGAAGGCCAGCAGCTCGGCAAACGTCCGATGGTCGTCGACGATCAGCACGCGCGTCGGCGACGAACCCCTGTGTCCCCCCATGTTCCCCCCACTGGGCGGGCCGCCACCGTTGCCGGTCCGCAGGAGACATGGAACCACGGCATGTAAGGAAAGGCCTATCAGTTGTGCAGGAATGGTGCTTTTTCCGAGTAGCCGACCCCTCTGGTTTGGGGATGGCTGTGGCGCCCCGGGCCGGGCACCGTTGAACCATGCCGATTCGCCTGCTCGTCGTGGACGACCATCAGCTCGTGCGGGACACCCTGGCCACCGTCCTGGACGCAAGCGCACTCGTCGACGTGGTGGGCGTGGCGTGCGACGGGGCGGAGGCCGTCGCGGCGGCATTGCGGCTCGCGCCGGACGTGGTGCTCATGGATCTCGCCATGCCGGTGCTGAACGGCGCCGAAGCGACCCGGCGGCTGCTGGTCCTGCGGCCCGGCACCCGAGTCGTGGTGCTGACGTCCGCGGTCGGCGGACGGCTGGAACAGGCGGCCCTCGACGCCGGGGCCTCCACGGTGCTGCACAAGGACGCCGGGATCGACGAGGTGCTCGACGCGATCGTGACGGTGGCGCCGCGGGCCTGAGCCGCCGGGCGGGTCGCTCCCGGTGCGCGACCGGCGGCGGGCGGCGGGCGGCATGTGGTCGACGGCGAGGGCGGCGGCTCCGCGTGCCGCCCCCAGGGCGGTACGCGGGTCACGGGTCGTGCCCGCCCCTGACGCGGATCACGCTCACGGCGCCCCCGGACGCGGCCACCAGCGCATCAGCACCCGTCCCCTCACCTCCCCGACGGGCACCGGGCCGAACTGCCGGGAGTCGACGGAGTGCCGGCGGTTGTCGCCCAGGACGAAGACGGTGCCGTGCGGCACGTGCGCGGGCCCGTAGTACAGGCCGTCGAGGGTCCGCCGGTCGATCGCCGGTTCCGTGACGGGACGGCCGTTGACCGTGAGGACCCCGTCCTCGATCCCGACGGTGTCACCGGCCACCGCGGCGACCCGCTTGACCAGCCGCGAACCGGCGTGGTCGAACACCACGAGGTCTCCGCGCCGGGGCGTTCCGCGCCAGTAGGCGCGTTCGTCGACGAGCAGGTGGTCGCCGGCCCGGAGCGTCGGCTCCATACTGGCCGACTCCACCCGTACGCGCTCCAGCAGGAGGCTGCCGGCCACGAAGGCCACGGCCACCACCACGCACGCGACGGCCCGGCGCACGGCGGCCCGCGGTACGGCGAGGTGCCGTACCGCGGGCCGCCGGGGCGGGCTCACCCGAGCAGGCCGGTCAGCCCGAGTGTCCACAGGACCGTTCCGATGACGAGGAGTGCGTTGACCGCCCGGGACCGCGCGCGGCCGGAGAGGGACCGTACGAGCACCAGCAGTGCGGCGAGCCGCACGCACAGCGCGGCCGTCAGCAGCGGGTCGGCCTCGACCGGCCGGTTCCGCTGTCCCAGGGGCACGCCGGTACTGACGGCCACCACGTACGAACCGATCAGCAGACCGAGCACGAGGACCGCGGAGAGCGCCGCGGCCGTACCCCGCGAGACCCACACCTGCCGCGCCGCGACGAGCTGGACGACGGCGGCCAGCAGGAAGGGCAGGGCCCCGGCCAGGCCGTACGCCACGCGCTGCTGGAAGGCGACCAGGTCCCCGGCCGCCGCGGCCACGCAGAGCAGCGACGCGACGTGCGGGGGGCGAAGGCCGCCCACGAGGCCCGGACGACCCACCGGCACCGCCCCTTCGGCCGGCGGCGCCTCAGGCGAGGGTGTCATCGTCACCTCCCAGCTCGGGTGCGGGATCGGTCTTCGCCGGGTCGGTGAAGACCGGGTGGTGCTCGGTGCTGGGCGGTCCCACGCGGAACTGCGCCATCATGTCGTGGTCCTCGTGCACGAGGTTGTGGCAGTGGATCATGTAACGCCCGGTGTGCGGGCCGAACTTGACCGCCACGCGCACCGTCTCGTTCTCACCGACGTACACCGTGTCCTTGCCACCGAGCTCCCAGGGGTCGGGCGCCCTGCCGTTGCGGTCCAGCACCTTGAAGTCGACCAGGTGCACGTGGACCGGGTGCCACCAGCCGCCGGACGTGTTGACGAACTCCCAGACCTCGACGTCCCCGAGTCCCGGGTCGGCCCAGACGTACTCGTAGTTGGAGGCGATGACGTCGGCCCAGGTCTTGCCGTTGATGGTCCAGGTTCCGTTCTTGCGGATGAACTCGAACCTCCGGGTCTTCTTCGCCATCGCCGCGGTGAGATCCATCGCGGGCGCGTTCGGGTTCAGCAGGTCCGGGATCGCGTTGCCCGACAGGTCGGTGGGGTCGCTGACGACGTCGAAGGCCATCACGTCGCCGGTGGTGTCGAAGTCCTCGACGTTCGGCACGCGCAGGTTCTTCAGGACCACCCGCTGGCCGATCCTGTACTTGGCGAAGTCGATGATGACCTCGTACCGTTCGGCCATGCCGTGCCGGTAACTGGTCGCCGAACGGGGCTGCGGCATCAGCCCGGCGTCCGTCCCGATGAAGACGAACGGGTCGCCGGTGCTGAGCGCGAACTTGAAGCCCCGCGAGATCGCGCAGTTCAGGATCCGGAAGCGGTACTTGCGCCGCTCGACCTTCATCACGGGCCAGGGCCGGCCGTTGACCAGGATCACATCACCGAAGATCCCGGAGTGCCCCTCGTCGTCGTACAGCAACTGCCCGTCGCGGTCGAACATGGCGTCGCGGATGAGCAGCGGCACGTCGTACCGGCCCTTCGGGATGGGCAGCGACCGCTCCAACTCGTCGTGCATCGTGTACATCGCGGCGAGGCCCATGTACGCGTTCTCGGCGGTGTGGTGGGCGCCGTGGTCGTGGTACCAGAGCGTCCGGGCGTCCTGGAAGTTCGGGTACTGGTAGTCCTTGTACTGGCCGGACCGTGTGATGTCGCTGGCGTAGCCGTCGTACTCCGGCAGCGATCCCGATCCGTGCAGGTGCACCGAGGTCCACGACTCGTACCCCCAACGGGGGTGCACCGAGGGGAGTTCGTTGATCTGCCGTACGACGGCCGGCCGGCCCCGCGTGGCCCGGATCGTCGGGCCGCCGAACGTCCCGTCGTACGACCAGGTCTCGGTCTTCATGCCGGGCAGGATCTCCGTCGCCGCGCTGCGCATGCTGACGGTGTAGTAGTCGGTGGTGCTCGACCGCTTGGTCGGAACCGCCTCGGGCGGCACCGTGAACGGCACGGTGAACGGCTTCGGGAACTTGCTGACCGCGATCCGGTCGGAAGCGGTCTTGGCGCGTGCGACGCGTTCGAGTGGCAGCGCCAGGGCCGCCGACGCGAGGACGCCGAACTTCATCACATCACGTCTGGACAACGTGTTTTCGTGCATTGCGTGCTCACCCCCATGGTGGGCCGCCGAAGCGGCGCTCGGGCCCTGCTCTCCCCCTGGAGTCGCGGATGCCCGTGTTCTTTTCTCGGTGCTGGTCGGTACTGCTCGGTGCTGGTCGTACGCGGTGGGTCATGTACGGCGCCGTACATGACCCGCCGGCAGCGCGATGCCCGTGCGGGTGGACGGGCTGTACGCCGGTCGTGCTCCTCGACCGTGGGGCCCGCGGTGTTCCTGAATGCACCGCTGAGGAGAGACGACCGGGCGGGAAGGCAAGGAGCGGGCAGCCGGTGGAGGGGGGTCCACCGGCTGCCCGGAGGAAACAGGGCGGCCGGTGAACTGGGGGGTTCCTACGGCTGCCCTGTCCTGGCCGGCTCCCCGGCCGCGGGGTTCGTTTGAGGGAACGAACCCCGGCTGACGGGGCGCCGGTCGGTCGGCGATGGTGCGAAAATCCCGTCGTCCCGCCGCCGGGCGGGCGGGACCTCCGCGACAGGCCCTAGCCGTTCGGCACGGTCACCGGTCCCAGGGTTCCGCCCTTGTCGGACGAGATGTAGACGGGGGACGGGTTACTCGTCGCGGCACTGCCGGTCCTCAGGCGCAGGCTCCAGGTCCCGTTGACCGCGCCCGCCGCGGCCGGCTGCACGATCACGCCGGTGGCGAAGACCGGACCGGTCGGCGACCCGGAGCGGAACGTCAGCGACGCGCCGGGGACGGACCCGGTGCCGTCGAGCCTGAGGTCTCCGGACTTCCACTTGGCGAGGGTGATCGCGATCTTGTCGACCGCGGGCACCTTCGGGGTGACGTCGGCCGGCGTCGACGCCGCGCCCCTGCCCACCGCGTTCACGGCGACGACCGTCACGGTGTACTTCGTGTCGTTCGTCAGTCCGGTGAGGAGCAGGCTGGACGCGCTGGGCCCGGCCGTGGCCGTGACCGGCGTCCCCGAAGCGGGCGTCGCGGTGATCTCGTAGCCCGTGAGGGGCGACGTGCCCGGATCCTCGGGCTCCGACCAGCGGACCGTCGCGCTCGCGTTGGAGCCCTGGCCGGTGACCCCCTGCGGGGCGCTCGGCGCCCTGGTCGACCCGAACGTGTACTTCTCCATCCTGGCCTGTGAGGCGTTGCCGGCCGGGTCGAAGGCCACGTACCGCAGGGTCTTCGACCCGTCGGACGCCGTCAGCTCGATCGGCCCGGTGTACAGCGTGGCCGCAGGCCCGGCGGTGCCCGCCTCCAGCGGGTCGGAGCCGTCGAGCGTGTAGTAGATCTCCGAGCCGGTCTCGTCGGCGCTGAGGGTGACCTGCGTGTCGCCCGTGTAGAAGCCGCCGGCGGGCTTCGCGGTCACGGTCGGCGGCGTGGTGTCGCCCGACGGGGTGTTGCCCTGCAGCGCGGGCGGCCAGGACTCGCCGGTCTCGCTGAACGACCTGACCTCGACGCGCTTGCCCTTGACGGAGCCCGGCAGGGTCGCCGAGGTCGCGTCCGGATTGTTGACGCGGACGCCGGCCTCGCTCTGCATGCTGTTCCTGCTGAGCTGGTCGACGGCTCGCACGGTGTATCCGAGGATCGGCGCGGCGCCGGGGACGGGCTTCGGCGGGGTCCAGCTCACGGACGTCGAGTCGTCCTGGTCGTGCACCTCGACGTTGGTCGGCGAGGCCGGCCCCTGCTGCGACGGGCCGGGCGGGCAGCCGCCCATCCCGGGCCCGCCCACCTCGCCGAACTCCGAGATCGTCACGCCCTGGGTGTTGCCGTCGGAGTCCTGGTCCTGCCAGCTCGTCGCCATGTACAGACCGCCGGCGGCGGTGGCGGCCGTGTCCGCGTCGAGGAACTCGTAGGTCGCGGTGAACCTGCCGTCGGCCGCCTGCAGTCCGGAGGCGTAGCCGCCCTTCGGCGCGTTCGTGAGCGGGCCGGGCGCCGCCCGCACGTCGCGCCGTGCCACCACGGTGTTGCGCAGGGCCGGTTCGACGATCCGCTGTTCCAGGAACGTCGGATCGACCCGGGGCCCGAGCCGCCCCTGGATCACCAGGGTGGTCGGCGTGGTCAGGGTGCCGCCGGTGACACCGAGATCGAGGGTCGTGGCGTCGACGGCCACGGTGCCGCCGAACTTGACCGACACCACGTCCCCGGCCCGGATGTCCGGGGTCACCTGGGGGCCGCCGCCCGCGCCCCAGCACAGGCCGCCCGGGTGATTGATCTCGATGGCCGGGTTGCCCGCCGCGATCGAGGCCGCCGCAGCCATCGTGCCGGTGGCCGAGCCGACGACGCCGCTGCCGGGGCGCCGCACCTCGACGGTCACCTGCTCTCCCGCGTGCTCGGAGAATCCGTCGATGGAGACGAAGTCCCGGTCCGGGAAGATCGTGATGTTGTCCGGGAAGACCGGAACAGCGGCTTGGGCGGTGACGGGTGCCATCGAGGCGCTGATCACCATGCCGGAGATGACGAGGCCGGCGGCGGCGGTACGTTTTCTTCTGCCCCCGCCCCGCGCGAACTTGCTCATGACGACATTCCCCTCTGTGGCGACACCCGGACCGACCGGCGCCGGGCGGTCGGCTGCGATGAGCGGGTTCCAAGGTCCCCGATTCCCGTACACCGCGGCAGCCTCGTCTTGGGCACCCCCCTATCCCCAATCTGGAGGGGTCGTCCCTTCCCACGGCGTGCCGCGGGGCGACGCGAGCGGATGGTCCGGGCTCAGAAGGCGGGGTAACCGCACGCGTTGAAGCCCCGCCACGGGGTGGCCGGGCTTTCAGTGTGCTCG
Organism: Streptomyces incanus; assembly: GCF_042656345.1. NCBI lineage: Bacteria > Bacillati > Actinomycetota > Actinomycetes > Kitasatosporales > Streptomycetaceae > Streptomyces > Streptomyces incanus. The sequence goes on along the minus strand of NZ_JBHSPC010000017.1, from coordinate 245 downwards.
AGGCGCCGCGTGCTACGCCGCCTGGCACGCCTTGCACCCGGGGCGGAAACCCATTGCCTGACCGCCGGACGGGCAACACGTAGGGGACCGATAGCACCGAGCGCCGCAGTAAATGCGTACATCTCGCTTGCGGCGGCCGGAGAACCCGCTGCAGGTCGCGATGATCGCGGTAGGGGCTCCGCCGCAGTAAATCCGATATTTACTGCGGCAGTGTGGCCTGACCGATGATTTTTCCGCGCCGTGCT
>NZ_JBHSPC010000016.1:0-15499 GCF_042656345.1 Streptomyces incanus | reverse complement strand
CTGTGCAACCACCCGGCGGAGCCGACGGGAGGCACACCCCCACTAAATTCGGAGACCCGGCATAGTCGGCGCCGGCTCCGAACGCTGCGACGCCTCCGGCGGCCAATACGCAGCCCAGCCCCCCGGTCCCAGCGCACAGTCCTGTAATGAGCACAGCTCCGCCGACGTAGATACCGACGTGCGCCGCTCCTCGCGCCAGGCCAGCACCTCTGCAGCCCCCGTGCTTCTTTCGGCCGAACAGGCACCAACGCCCATCAAGGTCGTATTTATTCAGCGGGTCGCCGTATACGTAGTCGTACGCGTTGGCGTTGCCACCAGATATCGGGTCGACAGACAGGAAGCGTCCGGTGGCTGGGGTATAGAGGCGGACTCCCATGAGGGCAAGGCCGGTGAGAGTCTCGGTGGAACGTTGTTTGGCGCCGAGCCAGTTGTAGCGGGTGGCGGGCTGGCCGGTGCGGGGGTTTCCGTATTCGTCGGAGTCCAGGGCGATGGGGGGCTTGCTGGTGTCCAGCGGGAGCTGGAGTGCGATGTCGCCGTGGATGGTGGTGATCTGGAGGACGGTGTCGCCGGTCTTGCTGGTGGTGGCGGCGAGGTCGCCGGAGGCGGAGGTGACGTTGCGGGTCAGGGTTCCGGTGGCGGTGTCCTCGGTGATCCAACGGGGGGTGTCGGTGTCGCTGGAGTAGTGGTTGACCTTGGAGCCGGTCTGGGTCCAGGTGGAGCCGCTGCCGGTTTCGGTCTTGAAGGAGCGGAAGCGCAGGTTGGCGTCGAGCTGCCAGGTCTGGCGCTTGCCGTTCGCGGTCTGCTGGTGGGCGAGGTCGTTGGCGTAGTAGCCGATCGTGCCGTTGCCCGGAGCGGTGGTGGTGCGGCCGAAGACGTCGTAGACGTAGCCGGTGTCGATGAGGCGGTCGGCGCTGTCGTAGGTGTGGCCGGTGGTGGTGCCTCCGGTGGTGGGGCAGTCGAGGCCAGGGGCGGCGGCCGCGGTGGTGAGGGACTTGCGGTTGGTGCGCGCGTCGAAGGTGTAGGTGCGGCGCGTGCAGACCGTGTCCGCGGTGTCCTCAACGGTGGTGCGGCGGCCCGTCTTGTCGTAGCGGTAGGTCTGGTCGGACCAGCCGGCGTGGCTGGTGACCTGGCCGTGGATGGACTCGGTCACGGTGTCGGAGTAGACGATCGTGCCGTCACTGTCGCGGGTGTAGGTGCGGTCGGTGGCCGAGCCGATGGTGTCCTCGGTCTGCTTGACGGTGTACCCGCCGGGCAGCTTCTCGCTGCTGACGGAGCCGTCGGCGTCGTACGTGGCCTGGAAGACACCGGCGATCGAGTCGGTGGTCTTGGTGGCCAGGCCACGCGGCTCGATGGCGGTGTCGTAGGTGTAGGTGACGGTCGAGGGCGCGTTGTCGACGGTCTTGACCGGCCGGTTCAGCAGGTCGTACTCGGTCGTCGTGGTGCCGCCGTCGGCGTCGGTGTAGGAAATCTGGCGGCCGAGCTTGTCGTACGCCTTGGTGATGGTGCCGCCGGTGGGCGAGACGGTCTTGACGGCCTGGCCGGTGGCCGGGTCGTACTCGGTGGTGGACTCGGGGAGCGCCTGTCCGGTGCCGCCGGTGATGGCGACCTTGGTCTGGCGGCCGGCGTTGTCGTATGTGGTCGTGGTGGTACGGGTGACGCCGTTGGCGGTCTCGGCGACCTTTCCGGGGTTGCCCCACCAGTCGTATTCGGTGGTGGTGGTCGGCAGTGCGGCCGGGTTGCTGCCGCAGCCGGTGATCGCGCCCGCCGGGCCGGTGGAGCAGACCAGGTCGGCCCATTCCGGGCGTCCGGCGCACGCGCCGGTTCCGGTGGCGGACCAGTACGTCGTCACCCTGGTGGCCGCGTCCGTACCGTTGGCACCCGGCAGGAGTTGCTTGATCGTGCGGCCCTGGGCGTCGTACTCGGTCTTCGTGGTGATGGCCAGCCCGCCCGGGTCCTGAATGCTCTGGGTGGGCAGGCCCTTGGCCCAGTCGTAGACCGTCTGCGACACGCGGGGCTCGCCTTGCACACCGGGATGCTCACGCACCTGCGCGCCCGTGGTGACCTTGGTGACCTGGTCCTTGACCTTGGCGGTGCCGTCGGTCGGACGTCCGGCGTCGTACTCGTTGACCGTCCAGGTCCGCGCGGTCACCGAGGTGCCGACCGGGACGAGGGGGGTGGTGCCGGACTTCAGGTCCGCGGTGAGGTCGATCCGTCGCAGCGGCCCGAGCTCTTCGAGCTCCCGGGTACCGGCCTCGTTGTAGACGGAGCGGGTGGCGAGCAGGTCGGCGCGCTCGCCCGCGGTGAGCCGGCCGATGCCCAGATCGGCCTGGACTGCCCTGTCGTCCGCGGTGAGGCCGAGCGTGACGGCCCGGTTGGCGGCCGACAGCTCACGGACGGTGTTGCCGAACCGGTCGTACTCGGTGGTGGAGATGTGTCCGCCCGGAGTGGCGGAGTTGATCTCGCGGCCGGACACGCCGGGGTAGTGCACGTCGGCCCGCTTGTAGTCACCTGAGGTGAGCGAACTGCCGGTGCGGGACGCCGGGACGGCGTCGGCCGGGAAGACGGCGGCGGCGTCCGTGGGAACGTCCAGCCGGCCCCACGCCTTCACGCCGGAGGCGTCCATCCTGTATGGGGCCGCGGTGCCGGTCAAGGGCACGTCGTAGACGACGCTGGAGTGGGCCTCGCCCTCGACGGTGTCGACGGCGCCCTGCTTCAGCGCGGGACGGGACGCCCAGGAGGTCCTCGTCACCGCCAGCACCCACGACCGTACGGCCCTACTGGACTCCTACCGGCGGCTCGCCGCCCTGACCGGCCTCATCGGGCCCACGGATCTCAGGGATACAGAGGGCGGCAACGCGGCGCGCCGGTGAGTGGGTGCACCGGTGCGCACGCGGTGCCATCCGGTCATGCGCGGCCCCGGCGTGGAACGTCGCGGCCCCGTCCGGCGGCGTCGTCCCGCCGCATGGTGGCGTCCTGAACGCCCTCGCTCTCGATGCGCTCCTTGCGGACGCGGCCCCGTACGATCTTGTTCTCGGTGCGCTCCTCCATGGTCAGCCGCACCCGCTCGACGGGTACCGCCCTGGTTTCCACGATGGGCCACTCCTCGTGCAGCGTGACCTCGTAGTCGGCCTCGCCCATCTCCGCGCCGGACAGCGCGGCCTCGCGCTCGGCCTCCGTGATGGGCTCGCGCACCAGGCGTACTTCCTCGTGGCGCACGGGCACGGTCTGTTCGACGTCTTCCGTCACGACGTACTTGTGGAGCCTGGCCCGTCCGGTCTCGCGCCGCTCGACGCGGACATGCATCTCCTCCTCCATGCGCGTCATGGACTCGGCGCCCTGCCCTGCCCGCACGCCGGTCCCTCCGGCAGTCGCGGCGGCACCTGTGGGACCGGTCCTGCCGGCGGTCGCCGGCGTCCCCGTCGCGGCCGCCGACGCCGTCCCCGCGGTGGTGGTCGGCCTGGTCGCCGTCCGGTCCTTGCCCGACGTACGGGCCGTACCGGCGGCACCTGCCGGCCCGCCCCGGCCCGCCGCGCCCGCCGCGCCCGCCGCGCCCGCCGCGCCGGCCACTCCGGCCGCTCCAGCCTTGCCCATGCCGGGACTCTTGTCGGTCCGGCCCTCGCCGGAGCTCTTCGGGTACTCGCGCAGCACGCCGCTCCAGTCGATGCCGTAGTAGTCGTACAGCCGGTGTTCCTCCGACTCCGACAAGTGGCCCTGCGCGTCGATGTCGACGTCGGGTGCGCCCTTGATCTTGTCCTTGAGGTACGGGACTTCGAGGTGGTCCTCCACCAGTTCGGCGTCGCGGATGGGAATGAACGACTCGCTGGTGCCGAACATGCCCGTCTTGACGCTCACCCACTCGGGGCGGCCGCTCATGTCATCGAAGAAGACGTGCTTGGCTTCACCGATCTTGTTGCCTTCGCCGTCGTAGACGGGGTGATCCAGGAGGATCCTGACCTCATCGCGGGTGATCATCTGGCCTCACCCTCCTTTCAGTGTCACTCCCGTCCGGATGTCCTCCTCCGCGCGGTAAAAACTTCACATAAGAGACAAAGAGCGCTTAACTTTCGACAGCGCCCACTTCCGGTGACCGCGACCGGAGGTCCTCGAGCGGATAACGGGCCTGATGTCCGCCCCTGTGCCCGGTCCGCTGACCGGCCCGATGGTTCCACCCCGAACCGCCGTGCGGTTGCGCGGCGGCGGCCAGGGCGCGGCGGTCCGGGTGGCGGCCCGGCGGGATGGCGGCCCGTATCTCGACCTCGGCGACCAGGCCCCGGGCCGAGACCACCCGCCACAGGGACGCGAACAGGGTGTCGTCCCCGACGAAGGCCGGGGCGGTGGCAGGGGTTCCGCTCGCGTCGCGGTAGTGGATGCGGACCGGCTGCACCGGGACCCCGGCGTCGATCGCCGCCTGGAAGGCCGCCCGGCGGAAGAAGCCCTGTCCGCGGCCGCACCAGGTGCTGCCCTCGGGGAAGACCGCGACGGCCGAGCCCTCACCGAGCGCCGCGGCGACTCGGGCGACCGTACCCGGAAGGGCGCGCAGCCGGTCGCGGTCGATGAACAGGACGCCGCTGCGCGCGACCAGCGGTCCCGCCAGCGGCCACTGCCGTATCTCGGCCTTGGCCAGCATGCGGGCCGGACGGACCGCGCTCAGCAGCGGGATGTCCAGCCAGGAGATGTGGTTGGCGACGAGCAGCAGCCCGCCGGTGGGCGCGGCGGCTCCGGTGATACGGACCCGGACCCCGGCGGCCCGTACGATCCCCCGGCACCACCGGCCCACAAGACCCGCCGGGATCCACCGCCCGACGGGCAGCAGCAGGACCCCGGCGAGTACCAGGACGAGGACCGCGGTCAGCCGCAGCACCGCCCCCGGTACGGTCCTCGCGGTCCCCGTCGGCGCCACGCAGCCGCTCGGGGTGCAGGGCGCGCCGGGCAGCCAGACGCTCATTTCGCCGGTACGAGGGAGAGGAAGTGCCGCAGATAGCGCTGGTTGACCCGGCTCATCGGCAGCAGCACATACAGGTCGGCGACCCCGAAGTCCGCGTCGTGCGCGGGCTCGCCGCAGACCCAGGCGCCGAGCCGGAGGTAGCCGCGCAGCAGGGCGGGCAGCTCGGTGCGGGCGGCGGGCGCCGCGGTCGCCGGCCGCCACGGGTGCAGGGGGCGTACGCGGTACTCCTCGGGGGCGAGGTGCTTGCCCTGGACGCGGTCCCAGGTGGCGGCGGCGAGCGTGCCCCCGTCGGCGAGCGGGACGGAGCAGCAGCCGGCCAGCCACTCGTGGCCCCGGTCGATCATGTAGCGGGCGATGCCGGCCCAGATGAGTCCTATGACCGCGCCGTCGCGGTGGTCGGGGTGCACGCAGGAGCGGCCGACCTCGACGAGGCCCGGCCGGATCGGGTCGAGGGCGGCGATGTCGAACTCGGTCTCCGCGTACAGGCGGCCGGCGACCGCGGCGCGCTCGGGCGGCAGCAGCCGGTAGGTTCCGACGATCTGGCCGCTCACTTCCTCGCGCACGAGCAGGTGGTCGCAGTAGGCGTCGAAGGGGTCGGCGTCCAGGCCCGGCTGCGGGGTGCTCAGCAGGGCGCCCAGCTCGCCGGCGAAGACGTCGTGCCGCAGCCGCTGGGCGGCACGCACGTCGTCCTCGTCGCGGGCGAGGGTGACGGTGTAGCGGGTGGGTGCCGCGGGCTTCGCGGGGTGTTCTACGGTCAGGACGCCGGTCATGGCTCTCTCCTGGTCACGCGCCGGAGCGGGGAAGTGGGACTCCCTCTTGTTCTGCCGATGCCGGTTGGCGTGCACGTGACCTGAGCCGGGAGTGCGGATGTGGGGATGCTGAATGCCAGGCGTTGCCCGGACAGCAGACGGGACCGGGGATGAGCACCACTCCCGGTCCCGACCGTCCGCCCTCTGGCGAACGTTTCCCCGCTGCCTGCCCGCCGGCTACCGGCCGGATCCCTTGGCCGTGGCGCGCAGCCACTCCTTGTTCATCCCGGTGATGGAGGTCAGCGGGATGCCCTTGGGGCAGGCGGTGGCGCATTCCCCGGCGAGGGTGCAGCCGCCGAAGCCCTCGTCGTCCATCTGCGCCACCATGTCGAGCACCCGGGTCTCGCGCTCGGGCGCGCCCTGTGGCAGCACGTTGAGGTGGTTGATCTTCGCCGAGGTGAAGAGCATCGCGGCGCCGTTGGGGCAGGCCGCGACGCAGGCGCCGCAGCCGATGCACTCGGCGTGCTCGAAGGCGAGGTCCGCGTCCGGCTTCGGAACGGGCGTGGCGTGCGCCTCGGGCGCGGAGCCGGTGGGGACGCTGACGTAGCCGCCGGCCTGGATGATCCGGTCGAAGGCCGTCCGGTCGACGACGAGGTCCTTCACCACCGGGAAGGCCGCCGCCCGCCACGGTTCGACGTCGATGGTGTCGCCGTCCTTGAAGGACCGCATGTGCAGCTGGCAGGTGGTGGTGCGCTCGGGGCCGTGGGCGTCGCCGTTGATGACCAGCGAGCAGGCGCCGCAGATGCCCTCGCGGCAGTCGTGGTCGAAGGCGACCGGGTCCTCGCCCTCGAGGGTGAGTTCCTCGTTGAGGGTGTCGAGCATCTCCAGGAAGGACATGTCGGGTGAGATGCCGTCCACTTCGTACGTGGACATGGCGCCGTCGGCGGCGGCGTTCTTCTGCCGCCAGACGCGCAGGGTGAGCTTCATGCGTAGCTCCGCTGAGTGGGGTGGACGTACTCGAAGACGAGGTCTTCCTTGTGCAGGACGGGAGCGTCGCCCGTAGTGGTGAACTCCCAGGCGGCGGCGTAGGTGAACTCCTCGTCCCGGCGGGCGGCTTCGCCGTCGGGACTCTGGGACTCCTCGCGGAAGTGGCCGCCGCAGGATTCGGCGCGGTGCAGTGCGTCGAGGCACATCAGCTCGGCGAGCTCGAGGTAGTCGACGATGCGGTTGGCCCGCTCCAGCGACTGGTTGAACTCCTCGCCGGTGCCGGGCACCTTGATCCGCCGCCAGAACTCCTCGCGGATCTGCGGGATGCGCTCCAGCGCCTTGCGCAGGCCCGGTTCGGTGCGGGCCATGCCGCAGAACTCCCACATGAGTTCGCCGAGTTCACGGTGGAAGGAGTCGGGGGTGCGGTCGCCGTCGACGGACAGCAGCAGGTTCAGCCGGTCCTCGGTCTCGGCCAGGACCTCCTGCACCGCCGGGTGGCCGGCGTCCACCTCGTCCTTGTGCGGGTTGCGCGCCAGGTAGTCGTTGATGGTGGCCGGAAGGACGAAGTAGCCGTCGGCCAGGCCCTGCATCAGCGCGGAGGCGCCGAGCCGGTTGGCGCCGTGGTCGGAGAAGTTGGCCTCACCGATGGCGAACAGGCCGGGGACGGTGGTCTGCAGGTCGTAGTCGACCCACAGACCGCCCATCGTGTAGTGCACCGCGGGGTAGATCCGCATCGGCACCCGGTACGGGTCCTCGTCGGTGATCCGCTGGTACATGTCGAAGAGGTTGCCGTACTTGGCCTCCACCGCACGCCGGCCCAGGCGCTCGATGGCGTCGGCGAAGTCCAGGTAGACGCCTTGGCCGCCGGGCCCGACGCCCCTGCCCTCGTCGCAGACGTTCTTCGCGGCACGGGAGGCGATGTCACGGGGCACCAGGTTGCCGAAGGACGGGTAGATACGCTCCAGGTAGTAGTCGCGCTCGTCCTCGGGGATCTCGTTCGGCGGGCGGTCGTCGCCCTTGGCCTTGGGTACCCAGATGCGTCCGTCGTTGCGCAGCGACTCGCTCATCAGCGTCAGCTTGGACTGGTGGTCGCCGGTGCGGGGGATGCAGGTGGGGTGGATCTGGGTGAAGCAGGGGTTGGCGAAGTACGCGCCGCGCCGGTGCGCCCGCCAGACGGCGGTCGCGTTGGAGTTCATGGCGTTGGTCGACAGGTAGAAGACGTTGCCGTAGCCGCCGGTGGCCAGGACGACGGCGTCGGCGAAGTAGGTGTCGATCTTCCCGGTGATCAGGTCCCGGGCGACGATTCCGCGGGCCCGGCCGTCGACGACGACCAGGTCGAGCATCTCGGTGCGCGAGTGCATCTCCACGTTCCCGGCGGCGATCTGCCGGGAAAGCGCCTGGTAGGCGCCGAGGAGGAGCTGCTGGCCCGTCTGGCCACGGGCGTAGAAGGTGCGGGAGACCTGGACGCCGCCGAAGGAGCGGGTGTCGAGCAGCCCGCCGTACTCGCGGGCGAACGGCACGCCCTGGGCGACGCACTGGTCGATGATCTCGACGGAGATCTGCGCGAGCCGGTGCACGTTGGACTCGCGCGAGCGGAAGTCGCCGCCCTTGACGGTGTCGTAGAAGAGGCGGTGCACGGAGTCGCCGTCGTTGCGGTAGTTCTTCGCCGCGTTGATGCCGCCCTGGGCGGCGATCGAGTGGGCGCGGCGCGGGGAGTCCGTGTAGCAGAACTGGACGACGTTGTAGCCCTGTTCGGCGAGCGTGGCACCGGCGGAGCCGCCGGCGAGGCCGGTACCGACGACGATGACGGTCTGCTTGCGCCGGTTGGCGGGGTTGACCAGCTTGGCCTCGAAGCGGCGCTTGTCCCAGCGCTCCTCGATCGGCCCGGACGGGGCCTTGGTGTCGACGGCCGGCTCACCGGTCGCGTACTCGGCATAGGTAGTCATATCAGCTCACCACTCCGGTCATGACGCCCACGGGGACGGCGAGGAAGCCGATCGTGAGCAGCAGCGCGAGGACGTTCGCCAGGGCCTTCAGGGCGCGGTCGCGGGCGCGGCTGCCGACGCCGAGGGTCTGTGCGGCGCTCCAGAAGCCGTGCCGGATGTGCAGGCCGAGGGCGAGCATCGCGACGATGTAGATGACGTTGCCGTACCAGGTGGAGAAGGTGTCCACGACGTTCTGGTAGGGCTTGCCCGCCTCGAAGCCGCCGGAGTGCACGTGTCCGGTGGTCAGGTCGAGGATGTGCCAGACGATGAACAGGGCGAGGATGATCCCGCCCCAGCGCATGGTACGCGTGGCGTAACTGGCCCGCGCCTTCTTGTGGACGTACTTGCTGGGGCGCGCCTTGATGCCGCGGCGGCTGAGCTGGTACGCGGAGACGGCATGTGCGACGACCGCGACGACGAGCACGACGCGGACCACCCACAGGGCCCACTCGTAGTGCAGGAGGGGCTCGCCCATGGTGCGCAGCCAGTGCGCGTACTCGTTGAACTCGAGCGCCCCGAAGTAGATCTTCAGGTTGCCGAGCATGTGGGCGACCAGGTAGAGCAGCATGATCAGGCCGCTGACGGCCATCACTGTCTTCTTGCCGACGGTCGAGTCCCACACGTTGCGTGCCATGGACGGCCGTCGGTCCGTCCGCGTTGCCAGAGCCATGTCTCAGCACGCTAGGGCCAAAGGTCCCCATCGGTCCAAGACATGGAATACCTCGTTTCCATAGGTTCTCCCTATGAAGCCACTATGCTGGGCACATGCAGTTCCAGCAGCTCCAGTACTTCGTGGCGGTCGCCGAGACCCGGCACTTCACCCGGGCCGCGGAAATGGTCCATGTCGCGCAGCCGTCCCTCTCGCAGCAGATCAGGGCGCTGGAGCGGGAACTGGGGGCGGATCTGTTCCTGCGGGCGCGCGGCAACATCACGCTGACCGACGCGGGCGAGGCACTGCTGCCGCTGGCCCGGCGCATCCTGGCCGACGCGGACACGGCCCGGTACGAGGTGCAGGAGCTGGCGCAGCTGCGCAGTGGCCGGGTCAGGCTGGGGGCGACCCCGAGCCTGTGCACCGGTCTGCTGCCGGACGTGCTGCGCGCCTTCCACGACCGCTATCCGGGCGTCCGGCTGCTGATCGAGGAGGGCGGCTCCCACGACCTGGTACGGGAGCTGGCCCGCGGCGCCCTGGACCTCGCCCTGGTCGTGCTGCCCCTGCCGACCCCCTCCCCCGCGCTCACCACGGTGGAGCTGCTGCGCGAGGACCTGGTGGTGGTGTCCTCACCGGACGCCCCGAAGCCCGGCCGGGGCCGGCGCACCGTGCGCGTCGCCGATCTCGAGGGCGAACGCCTGGTGATGTTCCGCCACGGCTACGACCTGCGGGAGCTGACGGTGGCCGCGTGCCGCGCGGAGGGCTTCGAGCCGGACTTCGCGGTGGAGGGCGGGGAGATGGACGCCGTGCTGGGCTTCGTCCGGGCGGGTCTGGGCTTCGCCGTGGTACCCCGCATGGTCGCCGCGCGGTCCGGCCAGGGCCTGCGGGTCACCCCTCTGGCCCGCCCCGGCCTCGCCCGCACCATCGCCCTGGCCCACCGCAGCGACGTGGCCCCGCCCCGGGCGGCCCGGGAGCTCCAGCGGATGCTCCTGGAGCGGTGAGCGGGGCACCGGCAGGGCGACACCGGCCCAGGCCGGGCCGGCACCGCCCACCACCGCTGCCGGAATGACGGCCGGCCGGGTGCCCGCCCCACCCGTGTCACCGACCGCGGTGCCCGTCCGCACGTACGCCAAAAGACGGACCGGTGGCCGGAACGCGCCTCGTCCGACAACCGGCCGGGGCACACGGCACCTGCAAAATCCCCGTGCCGTCCGGCACGAAGCCGGACGCCGGGCGGCCGTCGGCTCCGGCACCCGCAGGGGGCGGCCGACGGGGTTTCGCGGTGCCCACCGCCGACCCACGCGGCCGACGGCCTCAGCCCGTCGCGTCCACCAGAGCCAGCTCGTGCAACCGCTCCGGGGGGCCGGGGCGGGCGTAGTACCAGCCCTGGGCGGTGTCGCAGCCGAGTATGCGGAGCTGTTCGGCCTGGGCCCCCGTCTCGACGCCCTCCACCGTCACGGTGAGGTCGAGGCTGTGGGCCAGGGAGACGATCCCCTCGACGATCTTGAGGTCGACCGGGTCCGCCGGGAACTGCTGCATGCTCTGGGTGAAGGAGCGGTCCAGCTTGAGGACGCTCACCGGCAGGCGGCGCAGGTTGGCGAGGTTGGAGTAGCCGGTGCCGAAGTCGTCCAGGGCGATGTCCACACCCATCTCCGCGAGCCGACGCAGCGGCTTCAGCAGGTCGTCGTCCGCGCCGATGAGCGCCGATTCGGTCACCTCCAGGCACAGCGCGTCCGGCTCGACGCCGGTGCGCTCCAGGATGTCGACGGTGTCCTGGACCAGGCCGGGGTGGGTGAGCTGGCAGGGCGAGAGGTTCACGTTGATGCGCAGCGGGCCGAGCGCGTCCGCCCCGCCGTGCCGCTCCCGCCAGGCGCGGGCCTGGCGCACGGACTGCTCGAGCACCCAGCGGCCCAGCGGGACGATCAGCCCGGTGTGCTCGGCGAGCGGGATGAACCGGTCCGGCGACAGCACCCCGTGCTGCGGGTGCAGCCAGCGCACCAGCGCCTCGGCGCCCCGGACGCTGCCGTCGCCGAGGTTGACCAGCGGTTGGTACTCGATGAAGAACTCGCCCCGTTCCAGCGCCGCGGGCAGCGCCGTGGTGAGGCCGTGCCGGGTGATGGCGCGGGCATCGGACTCCGGGTCGGCGAGCTCGAAACGGTTGCCGCCCGCCGACTTGGCCCGGTACATGGTGATGTCGGCGCTGCGCAGCACCTCCGCCGGGCTGCGCTCCCCGGCCGGTCCCTCGACCACGCCGATGCTGCCGCGCACGGTCAGGTCCCGGCCGTCGACGCCGATGGGGGCGAGCAGCGCGTTCATGATGCGGGCGACGAGTTCGTCGACCGTGTGCTGGGTGTCCGGGCCCGTGGTCAGCGCCACGAACTCGTCGCCGCCGAGCCGGGCCACCATCTCTCCGGGCGCCGTGGCGCAGGACTGGAGCCGGTCGGCGACCTCGACGAGCAGTCGGTCGCCGGCTGCGTGCCCGAGACTGTCGTTGACGGTCTTGAAGCCGTCCAGGTCGAGGTAGCACAGGCCGAAGCGCTGTCCCTCGCCGGCGCTCAGCGCCTTCTCCAGCCGCTCGAAGAAGAACGTGCGGTTGGGCAGACCGGTCAGGGCGTCGTGGGTGGCCTCGTAGCGCAGCCGGAGGTTGAGCAGCCGCCGCTCGGTGGTGTCCTCCATGAGCGCGAGCTGATACTGCGGTTCGCCGTCGGCGTCGCGCAGCAGGGACACCGTGAGGTTGGTCCACAGGGCCGTGCCGTCGGGCCGGTAGAACGCCTTCTCGAGGTGGTAGTGCTCGCGCTCGCCGCGTACCAGCTCGTCGTAGAGGGCCCAGGTCTGCGGGGCGTCCTCGGGATGTGTCCACTCCAGGACGCTGCGGCTGCGCAGACTCTGCTCGGACAGGCCGAACATGCGCAGCAGGGCGGCGTTGACCTGGAGGACGTTGCCCTTGAGGTCGGCGATGCCGATGCCTATGGCGGCGCCCTCGAAGACCGCGCGGAACCTTGCCTCGGTGGCGTGCAGGGCCTGTGCCACCACGCCCTGCGCCCGGAGCGCGGCCTGCGCGATGGCCTCCTGCTCGGCCAGCGTCCGTTCGCGCAGCGCCTGCGCGTATCCGGCGGCCATGGCGTGCTGCAGCCTGGCGCTGCGCGCCCTCAGACCCTCACCGTCGCCGTCCCCGCCGCAGTACAGGACGAGGTAGGCGTCCACGCAGTCCAGGGTCCGGCTGAGCGCCTCCGGATCGGTGCAGCGCGCCTCCACCAGGGCGGCGCCGGCCGCCTTGCCGGTGTCCGGGTCGAACGCCCTCGCCCGCAGCGCCTCGCTCAACCGCCTGGCCAGCGGGAGCAGTTGTTTCTCGAACTCCGGCCGGGTCGACGAGGTCGAGGTCACCGGGAAGACCGCCCGGCTCCAGATCGTCGCGAACCGGCGCAGTCTGTCCTCCGGCCCGTCCGGCTCCGCGCTCACGCTGTACGCCCCACGCCCGCGTAAGCGGAGAAGGCGTAGGGATCCTCGTCCTCCGGTGCGGTGTCCGGCCGCCACTTCGGCATCGGCACCAGTCCGGGTTCCACCATGTCGTATCCCTCGAAGAACCGCGCGATCTCGTCGCGCGAGCGCATGATCAACGGGTTGCGGATGTTCTTGTACACGTCCACCGCGCCACCGGCCCGCTCCGGCGGCAACGGAATTCCCTCGTACGAGGCATGGGTGAGCATCAGCATACTGCCGGGCGCGAGCGCGTCACGCAGCTCGGTCACCGCCGCGTACGGGTCCTCCGCGTCCTCCACGAAGTGGAGGACGGCAACGAGCAGCAGCGCCACCGGCCGGTTCAGGTCGATCAGACGTCCCACCTCGTAACTGCCCAGAATTTCCTGGGGCTTTCGGAGGTCCGCGGCGACAACGGCCGCGTCCTCGTTGCCCTCGAGGACGGCCTGGCTGTGCGCGACGGCCACCGGGTCGTGGTCGACGTAGACCACCCGCGCACCGGGAACGGCCGCCTGTGCCACCTCGTGCACATTGCCGAACGCGGGAATGCCGGAGCCGATGTCCAGGAACTGGGTGACGCCCTCACCGGCCGCGAACCGCACCGCCCGGTGCAGGAACGCCCTGTTCGCCTGCATGATCTTGGGCAGTCCCGGCATGAACTCCATGGCCCTGCGGGCCGCTTCCCGATCGACCTCGAAGTTGTGCGAACCGCCCAGGTAGTAGTCGTACATCCGGGAAACGCTGGGCACCGTGATGTCGATGCTCCGTGGGGCCCAGGCAGGACGCTCCATCTATCTCTCCACAGCGTAGGCGATCCGGTGTCCGAGCCGAGGCTACTGATCGCTCGTCAATGGAGCGACCCCAAACGGAAATTGACCATCCGTTCCCGGTCACTGCCTACGGCATGTGCCGAATTGGCAACTGTGTGCACACCATGAAAGGCATGTGCGGCATTCCGGAGGGTTCCGATACACGGAGAAGTCCGACACCCGGAGAAACCGGGCGCACGGAATGGCGCGACGCGCGGAGAAACGGGCGGGCGGCGCAGGAAAGGTGAGGAGCGCCGGAAATTCCATGAGTTCCGGCGAATCACGGCAAAACGGTCCGCCTCTCCGCGGGATGCGGAGAGGCGGACCGGGGACGACGGCGCCGGATGGAAACGACGCCCTGGGGAGGCTGCGCTACTTCTCCGGCGCGCCGACCGGATCTCCGTTCGGCCGCATCGCGTACCACGTCCCGCCGACACCCTGACCGTTGGTGTCACCGGCGTCCTTGTCACCCGCGAAGGTGTAGATCGGCCAGCAGCCGATCGTCTGCTGCTCGGCCTTGTTGTCGGGGCGGGTGAAGGTCATGTAGTTCTTCTTCTGGATGCCCTTGGTGTCGTTGATGTCGACCGGCGCCACCACCGGCCACTTCTCCAGACAGGCACCGGTGCAGGCGGAGACCGGCTTCGGCCAGGCCTCGTCCTTCATGAAGCGGTAGACCGTCCTGCCGTCCTTGTCGACGATGATCTCGCCGAGGTCGGGATCCTTGCGGGTGGACAGGCCGGGCCGGTCGGCCGCCTCCTGCGCCTTCTTGCCCTCGGGGGTCAGCGCGAACCACTTGCCGCCCACACCCTGGCCCTTGACGTCACCGGCGTTGACGTCCTTGACGTAATGGTAGGCGGGCCAGCCGCCTACGGTGAGCTGCTTGGCGCCGTCGGCCCGGGTGACCTCGCCGAGCAGGGACTCGTCGATGCCCTCGCCGGCCGCGGCGTCGTCGGCGAGCACCGGCAGCCAGGTCTCGGCGCAGTCACCGTCGCAGTTGGACTTGGGAGGCTCGGCGGTGTCCTGGTCGAAGCGGTAGAGCGTGAGTCCGAGCTCGTCCGTCACCAGCTTGCCGAGTTTGACGTTGGTGGTGACGGCCAGCTCGCCCGCGCCGCCGGCCGGGCTCGTGGAGGCCCCCGCGCCGGCCCCGGTGTCGATGCCTCCGAGGTCTCCGGGCACGGCCGAGGCGCCCACGTTCTGACTGCTGGCCGGCGGCGGGGTGTCCTGACCGCACGCCGTCGTCAGCGTCAGCACCGCCGCGGCGCTCACCACCAGTGAGGCGGTCCGCCAGGAGGTCTTCATCTCAACTCCAGATCATCGCAAGGGTGTTGCAGCGCCCTGCTGCGCCGCCGCTCGACGTGGAGTACGCACGACAGCACCTGCCGTGTTCAACGCGGGCCAATATTTCTTCCGGAGTCCACGGTTCCTCCCCTTCTCACCCCGTCCGTCCCTCCCGTATCGCACATCCGCACACGCTCCCCCAACGAGTGATCAGCGCCGGTTCAAACGGGAGTTGCCGGTTTTACCTCCATCGGGGCATTCACCCGGCACTCGCGCGTGTCCCCGCGGAGCACGGCTCATGATCTTCGTCGTGCAAGGACTCGTACCGACCCGATCCGCCTTCGTCGCCCGCGTGTTGGCGACGGCAACGCTGACCTGGGCGCTCGCCGGCGCGCCGGGCGCGGCGATGGCCGACGCCTGCGCCTACGCCTCGACGGGCCCGGAGGGAACGGAGGCGGTGGCGATCGCCGGAGACGCGACCTGGCCGCTCCCACCGCCCTGTTCACCCCCCGCACCCACGCCCACACCGACCCCACCGCCTCCATCTCCGCCCCCTCCACCGCCCGAACCCACTCCGACCCCGCCACCTCCCCCTCCACCACCGCCGGAACCCACCCCCA
>NZ_JBHSPC010000015.1:424343-444940 GCF_042656345.1 Streptomyces incanus | reverse complement strand
ACAGGAAGCCTTCCAGCGAGCCCTGACCGAAGGTGTTGCTTCAACGAATTGACACCGCCGCTCGCTGGGTCTGCTGGCGTGGGTTCCGTTCCTGTACGTGGCGATCCGCCGCGGTCGGGGCTCGGACTGGGGGGCGTTCGCCGCGTTCGTCCTCTACGAGTGCGTGACGCTGTCATGGTCCTCCCTCACGTCCCGCGGCGACGGAGACCCGATCCTGGGCGCCGTCGCCTTGCTGTGCCTGCTGACGGCGACGACGATGCTGCTGTTCGCCGTCTTCGACGGGCGGCGGCCGACGCAGGGGGTGCTGCGGTCGGCGTACGGGGCACCGACGACACCTGCTCAGGGACAGCCGTACGGATACCCGTACGACCGATAGCGGCAGACCCCGATACCGGTCACACCCGCCGGGTGCGGCGCAGGATGCGGACGGCCGGCCAGGTCACCAGGCCGGTGAGTCCCCACAGGAAGCCCGCGATGGCGATCCACTCACCGGTACTGATATCCGGGTCATCGGCCCCGAAGGCCGTGACCGAGAGGGCCAGGAAGCCGAACAGAACGCCGAACAGCGCGGAGACGACCAGGGCCGCCGTCTGGAGACCGGTCCGCCGGGTGGCCGTGGCCCGCTCCGACGAACCGGCGCGGGTCGCGCCGCTCCCGCCGGGAGCCGGTTCAGGGGCGGGCGTCCGCTCCCGGGGCGGCAGCCGCACCACCGCGGTCGGCGGCACGGCGGCGTCCACGGTGGCCACGGTGTGCGCGTCGACGCCGTACAGACCGGGTTCCACGTCGACGACCAGACCGTCGGTGCCGATGAGCCGACGGCCGCCGTCCGGCCAGCTCAGCATGGCCGCGCAGGCGCGGTAGGGCACGGTCACCGCGCATTCCGTGCCGTCCTGCGCGCCCGCCGTCACACTGACCCCCTCCGCTCCCACCGTCAGCGCCGAACCGTCACGGTTCTTCGAGGCGAACCGCCGCCCGGTCACGGCGTACGGCGAGCTCGTCGGGGCCGCCGTGTAACCGGCCCAGTCCGCTCTGTGCCCACTGGGCACCTGCATCAGAGCCGTTCCCTCCGCCTCCACGGCCACCCTGTGCAGATGCTCGGGCGTCACCGCCCGCAACTCGGCGCGCAGTTCGTCCAGGGTGCGCGAGGGCCGTCCGGCGAGCAGGTCCTCCGCCGCCCCGGGCAGCCGCAGTGCGGCCGCGTCGGGCGCGGTCAGCGCGCTGTCGGCCCGGGTGCGGACCGCGTCCAGGTCGCCCTGGCCGATCCGGCCCACCCGGAGCGCGGCGAGGACGTCGACGAAGCCGCCGAGCACCGCGTCCTGCTTGGCCGGCAGGGCGTCCGCGAAGGCCGTCACCACGGCGAAACCGTCACGGCGCGCGGTGTAGTCGGCTGCCGCCGTGTACGAGAAGCCGCCCTCCTGGCGCAGAGCACGGGACAGCTCCCGCTCGAGAACACCCGCGTACAGCCGGGCGGCGGCGCTGTCGGCGACGACGGCGTCCAGCAGCACGCCGCCCGTGCCGTCGGAGAAGTAGGCGGGGGCGGCGGGAAGGGCGGAGGTGACGGCGGGCAGGGGACGGCGCGGACCGGCGGGCAGCTTGAGCGTGAGTCCGGCCGGCAGGCGCTCACCGGCGACCCACAGCACGGCGTTGCCCTGCGTGAACCAGTTCCGTATCCAGGCTTCCACGTCCTGCGGACCCAGGTTCCGCGCACCCCACTCCGGGTAGCTGACCAGACCGTATCCCTGGGCGCCGTAGCGCCACAGCGGCAGTTGGGGAGCCTCGCGCCGTGACTCCTCGGTGCGCAGGATCTCCTTCTCGGTCTCCAAGCGCTCCATGGGCAGGGCGGCGAGGGAGTCGCAGACGCCCTGCAGAAAGGCGGCCACCTCGTGTTCGGCGCCCTCCACGTGGAAGTGGGTGAAGGCGGCCTTGGTGGCACCGTTGAAGTGGTAGTCGGCCAGGCCCTGGCGGTGCAGGGCCAGGTGCTCCACCAGGTGGGTGACGCCGCCCCTGGACAGCGTCTCGTCGGCGACGCCGACGCGGAAGACGAGCCCGGCGCGCATCGGCCCGGAAGCCTGCGCGAAGAGAGTGGGTATGCCGTCGGTCTCGGTGAGGCGGACGGCGGCCTGCGGGTTCATCTTCGGCCTCTGTTCGGCGCGTTCGTCAGGTTCATGGGATTCAGGCGGGTTCGGGGGGGGGAGGGGGTCCGCCGCGCTCGGGGTCGTGGGCCGTCAGCCCTGGGCGAAGGCGGCGTCGCGGTACTTGACGTAGGCGTCGGCCGGCTCGCCCAGGTAGCTCCACGGGTACTCCGAGGCCAGGTTGCCCAGCGCGCGGAAGTGCGCGGCGGCCCGTGCGCGGTCCCCGATCAGCGAGAAGAGGGCGGCGAAGCACCCCTGGACGGTGACCCACCCGTAGGTGGGCCGGAAGTGCGGGTGGAACACGGAGTGCTCGGCGGCCTCCACGAGTTCGGCGTGGAGCCGGGGCTGCCGCAGGTACTCGGTGCGTTCCCGGTCGGTCGGCAGGTCCAGCCAGTGCTCCACGTGCATCTCCGCGACCAGGCCGCCGTTCAGGGCCCCGTCCGGAGCACCCCGCAGGCACTCCTGGGCGAAGCCGTGGGCGGCCTGCCGGCTTCCGCCCCATTTGGGAAGGAGCTGCTGGAGCAGGCGGGCCTGGCCGGTGAAGTGGTGCGGATGATGAGCGGCCAGCCGGTCGTACCGGCGCCGGGCCTCGTTCTGCCCGAGATTCAGTCCGCGGGCGGTGTTGAGCCGCTCGGCCCAGGCCGCGTCGTGGGACGGGTCGAGGGCGGTGGCCCGGATGAGCAGTTTCTCGGCTTCCCGCAGGCGCGCGTGGAAGGCGGCGAACTGCTCGCGGCTGACGTCCTCGGCGCGCGCCTCGGTGCGGATCTCCCAGCCGGCCCTGATCTCATGGGCGCCGAGCACGGTCAGGGCGAACACGTCGTCCGGAGCCGCGGCGACCAGCTCCCGCAGCGGCTGTTCGACGCCTGGCACCTCGGCCAGCACGCTCACCGCGAAGGCCCGGTCAGCGCCCTGCGGCAGGGAGTCGACGTACTGACGCGCCGAGGCCCAGTCCCCCGCAGCGGCGACCTGCCGCAGCCGGACGGCCTCGGGAAAAGCGGAGGCGATCTCGAAGTCGGGCGGCGGCAGGGAGGACGCGGAGAAGGCGAACGACATGTGGCGGATCCTAAGCGAGGCCTGTGACAGTGCTGCCACCGGGAAGCCCGCAGGTCAGGCTACACAAGGACACGGCTGGGTCCGAGGGCCACGCCCCGGTCCAACACCGGTGAGACAGGCCACGGTTCGCGGCGGCGCTGCCGCTGACCGCGGACGGGGAGCCCACCCCCGGGCCCCAGGGCGAACCCTTCGGTCAGGCGGCAGCCAGCTCACACCAGACGACCTTGCCCCGGTCGCCCTCCCTCGCCAGCGGCTGCCACCCCCACAGATCGGCGTAGGCCTTGATCAACGCCAGCCCGCGCCCCTCCTCCAGGTCCATGACCCGCCCCAACGGCACCGGCGGCTCCGGCGGCGCGGGGTCCGCGTCCCACGCTCCGATCCGCAACACCCCCGCCGCCCACCGCACCCGCAGCGCGGCGGGTCCCTTGGTGTGCCGCACGGCATTGGAGACCAGCTCGGCGGCGAGCAGTTCGGCGGTATCGACGAGACGGATCAGACCGTGCATGGTGAGGATCAGGCGGAGGGTCCGGCGGCTGATCGTGACGGCGCGGGGATCGTTGGGGATATAGAGGCAGTACTCCCAGGGGTCGGCTGTGGTGCCGGTTTCGGACATGGGTCAGCTCCTGTCGCCGGGTCAGGGGTTGGGCTTTACAGCGGTGTGCGGGCGGTGGCATCGCCGCAGCCGTCATGGCAGGACGGAGCGGTGCACTTCCGGAGCCCCGGAATACGCAGCGTGTGCGTCACCTCACCGACGGTAGATCTAAATCTAGGGACGCGGCAAGCCGGTCGCGTAATCTGACGCCGAACGAGTCGCGTCCACAAGCACGTCAGGGAGCCGGACAATGGTGAAGAGGCGCGAACCAACGGCACGCCAGGTGCGGCTGGCAACTGAACTGCGCAGACTCCGTGAGACCGCGGGCCTCAACTCCCGCCAGGCAGCCGGACTGCTCGGTGTGAGCCCCGCCCAGATCACCCATATCGAGTCCGCACTCGCGGGCGTGAGCGAGCAGCGAATCCGCCGCCTCGCCTCCCACTACGCCTGCACCGACAAGGAGTTCATCGACGCCCTGGCGGCGATGGCCACCGATCGGACGCGCGGCTGGTGGGAGGAATACCGGGGCCTCCTCCCCACGTCTTTCCTGGACTTGTCCGAGTTGGAGCACCACGCCCGGTTCCTGCGTCACGTGGCGGTTCTGTACGTGCCAGGCCTGCTGCAGACGGAGGACTACGCGCGTGCCGTCTTCTCATCCAGGCTGCCGGAACTGACCGCTGAGGAAATCGAGTTGCGCATCCAGCACCGAAGGGCGCGCCAGGAGTTCACCATCCCGTACGAAGCGGTGATCCATGAGGCGGCTCTCCGGATCAGAGTCAGCGACCGTGCCACCTCAAGGGCCCAGCTCACCCGGCTCCTCGAACTCTCCGAAGCGGACCACATCACCGTGCGCGTCATCCCCTTCGACCTGGACGACTTCGCCAGCGCCTCAGGCACGATGACGTACGTGGGCGGCCCCCTGCCCAAGCTTGACACCGTGGTCCGCGACGCGCTGCACGGCTCGGCCTTCATCGACTCCGAGGCTCAGCTCAACACCTACCGAACGAGTTTCCGTAAGGTGGAGGCCGCGTCACTCGAACCCGAACAGTCGCGTGAATTCGTCCACAGGCTGGCGAAGGAGTTGTGAGGAACCCCATGGACACCTGGCGGAAGTCGTCCTACTCGGGCCCGGGCGACGGCAACGAGTGCGTCGAGATCGCAAACTCCCCCACCCACATAGCCATCCGCGACTCAAAGGCTCCGTCCAGAGCCATCCTCACCTTCCCGGCCGACGCCTTCAGCGGCTTCGTCCAAGCCCTCAAGGGCGAGGACCGCTCGACGGGGACCAAACTCGCCGGATCCCACGACTGATCAGTCCAGCACGACCGGACAGGAGCCGGGAGCGCCACGGTGCAGCTGAGTGCATACCGGCAGAATTGATTGTTGCACGCAGGGCTGCGTGGCATGCTGGGTGTGTGAATGCGGAGGACACCCGGTACCAAGAGGACCTGAAAAGTCCGGCTCTGATCGCCATCGCACGCCAGCGGGAGGTCATCCGCCGGGCAGAAGAGGAAATACAGAAGGAGCGGGAAAGGCTCGCCGAACTGGTCTGCGCCGCTACGACCAGGACTCCGGGCAACCCCATCCCGTACGGTCGCGTGGAACACGTCGCGCGGTTGCTCGGTGTCAAGCGCGACCGCGTCGCCAAGATCCGCAATGCCGTGCGCAAGAGCCGGAGCGGGGAAGCGGAGCGGTACGTCGAAACCGACGGCCACGCGTCCCCCTCGCTTCCCGCCACCGCCTGACTGCTGCACTGCTTCGGAAAGGAACCCGCCGGCCATGACCACCGCGCCTCTCGGGGAGGGGACACCCGTCCCTCCCATGCCCGAGAGAACCCCGAAGGCACTCCGCGCCGCCATCGCCCAGCACGCACCGCAGCTGCTCGTCGACTTCGACCGCCACTGGCGGCGGGACATCGCCGACGCCTACGACCTCGCCCCCGTCCCCGCCTTCATGGCCCGTTGGTGGAGCGAGTACGCCCTCGCCCGTGACCCCCGGCTCGAAGCCAAGGTTCACCGCCTGGAGGACGAGGCCGCCCAGGAGCCCGAATACGTCCGCGCCAAGGCTCTCATCGAGGAAGCCGGCCACATCCGCCGCTCGGCCGCGAGGGCGGAACCCGGCCAATGACCGGCGAATTCATGGGGCCACCCTGGCAAGCAGACTGGACGAAAGAAGCAGAGGGCAACAGAAACACTCTTCCCGCTCATGCCTGCGCGCTGGTCGACGCCGCCCGTGCCGAGCTCGTCACCGCGAAGGATCCATACTTCCGTGGCATCGACAGCGACCGCGATCTGCCGGCCGGAATGAGCGTGGAGCCCGTCCAGTCCACCCGCCCCGGTGGTGAGCACGTCCTCTACTTCGACCATGGCCGCGGGTGGCTGCGCTACCACTTCACACCCCGCGCCACCGACCCCCAGATCGTGATCGACGAGTGCTTCTGGCAATGAGCCCGGGGCGCGCTCCGGAGCTCTTGGCGGGGTCAGCAGAGTAGCTTCACGGAACGCTGCCGATGCAGCAGCCGACCGCCTGGAACTGCTCGAAGGCCTCCGCACCCTGCCCGCAATGTGCACGAGTGGCCCCCTGGCCTTGCCCCGCGCGGGCCCCGCCCCGGGGAGGTGGGTAAAGCCCACGGAGCCGACCGTCACCACCACCGGGCCTGCACCCCGGCCAACTCCCCGCCGTCGCCTCACCGTAGGCGTGGCGCTCGCCGGGCGGGCGCGTCCCTTCTTCGCTTGCTTCTGGTCGTCCGCTGGGCTGTCTCTGCGCGGCCTGGTCGCCGGCCGGCCCGCGGTGGCGGAGCCTGGAGCGGGCCGGGTGGGCGGCCGTGCCACGCGCGCCACGCGCCAGCGGGTCGCCTTGAAGACGCAGAGAAAGTGTGGACACACACCCCTTCGGCGGTACGCCGTGGCCATCGGCCGGTCGTTCGGCTGGGGGTGTGGTCGGGGCTTGACCCCGGATCGTGGACACCGTTTGCTATGCGGCAGTGGCCAGCGTAATCGATCGTTGTTCGTAGGTGATCGGGCCGGTGTCCGGCCAGTTTCGAATGTCGACCGACGATGCGGTCATCCGCGCACCTGCCCCAGCCACTGCAGGGTCCGGCGGATCTCGCCGGCGAGCGGGTGGCCGGGCCCCTGGGAGCGTTCCACGTCGTGCAGCAGCCGGGCCAGGGTGTCGTGGGCCGCGGGGCGGTCGCCGAGGGCGAGCAGGAGGTGGCCGATGCGGCGGCGGACGTCATGGGCGAGCTGCGGGTCGCCCGCGGCCACGTACTGGTTCTCGTAGTACGGCAGCAGCGCCCGGTACTCGGAGAGCGCCGCCGTCGGCTGGCCGAGCTGCTCCAGGCACTGGGCGACCTCGTAGCGGTGGCGCAGGGACTGCGGGTCGGCCTGGCCCGCCTCCGCGGCGCGTTCGTCGGCGAGGCGGCGCAGTTCGGGCAGTGCGCGCCGGTACTGGCCGTCGTCCAGGAGGGTGGCCGCGTACTGCTTGCGCAGGGTACGGACGACCGGGGAGTGCTCGCCGTGCTGTTCGGCGGCGGCGGGCAGGATGCCGCCGAGGATGTCCACGGCCTGGGTGATGCGGCCCTCCCCGAGCAGCCGCTTGACCTCGTCCACGGCGGCGGCGACGTCGGCCTTCTGCGCGACGGGCGCGGGCGGGGTGGCGGGGGCGGGCTGGGGCGCGGGAGTGCGCGCGCGGTCCGGCCAGGGGGCGTGCGGGCGCAGGAAGGGGCGTGTGGGGTCGAGGGACGCCCCGGTGGGCGTGCCCCGCGACGGCAGCAGCAGTGTCAGGTGCTCGTAGACCTCCTGGGCGGAGGCGGGACGGTGCTGCGGGTCCTTGGCGAGCAGGCGCAGCACCAGTGCCTCCAGCGCCTCGGGGACCTCTTGGCGGACCTGGCGCACCGGCACCGGTGCCTCGTAGAGGTGCCGGTGCAGCACGCCGAGTGCCGTCGAGCCGGCGAAGGGCACGTCGCCGCTGAGCAGTTCGTGCAGCAGCACACCGAGCGCGTACAGGTCCGTGTACGGGCCGACGGCGCCGCCCATCGCCTGCTCGGGGGCCATGTAGGCGGGTGAGCCGATGGGCGAACCGGTGTGCGTCAGGCGCGTGGTGTCGCTGTCCATCACGGAGGCGACGCCCAGGTCGAGCACGGTGACCGTGCCGTCCTGCTTCACCATCACATTGCGCGGCTTGAGGTCGCGGTGGACGATCGGCACGGCGTGCACCGCGCTCAGCGCGGCACACAGCTGCGCGGCCACGGCCACCGCCCACTGCCACGGGTAGGGGGCGTGCTCGGCAAGGTGGTCGCCGAGGTCGGCACCGTCGACGTACTGCATGACGAGGAACAGGTCGCCGTCCTCGCTGCCCGCGTCGTGCACGGTGACCAGGCCCGGATGATCGACCTGGGCCGTCACCCGGCACTCGCGCACGAAGCGGCGGCGCAGTTCGTCGGCCTCCTGGCCGGCCACCTTGTCCGGGCGCAGGAGTTTCACCGCGACCCGTCGGTCCAGGCGCTTGTCGTAGGCCGTCCAGACCTGCCCCATGCCGCCCTGTCCGATGAGCGTGGACAGTTCGTAGCGGCCGGCGATGACACGCTTCGCCGTCACGCTCACCTGCCACCTTCGTCGGTGCCGTAGCCCTGGCCCCCGCGGTCGCCGCCGCCCTGGCCGCCGTCGCTTCTGCGCAGATAGTCGCTGAGTTCGTCGAGTTCGGCGCGCACCTGGTCGATACGGGCGGGCCCGGGGCTCTGCGGTGGCTGCGGTGGCTGCGGTGGCTGCGCCGGGGGTATGGGGGTGGACGGCGTGTCACCCCGCACTCCGGGCGCGGGGTGCGGCGCGGGCGCCGGAGGCATCTGCACGTGGGGCATCTGCACGTGGGGCATCTGCGGCTGGGCCTGCGGCACCGGCGTCTGCCCGTACGGCGACGTGGGCTGCGGGTAGCCGTACGGGGCGGGGGTGCCGCCGTGCGCGTGGGGCGACGGCAGGCCGTGCGCCCCGTACTCGCGCAGCCGGTCGTGGTGGCGGATGTCCACGGTCAGGTAGTACACGGCGGCGCCGGCACCCAGGAACAGGACGCAGAGGAAGGCGACATCGGTCCGGAGGTCCTCGGTCGGCAGCGAACCCACCACTATCAGGCAGAAGAGGGACAGCGGCAGGCTCACCCACGCCAGCAGCCAGTCGAAAAAGCGCCCGCGCAGGACCGCGACCCGGAACAGCGGCACGCAGGCCAGTAGTCCGCACGACAGGAAGCCGGCAGCGGCGATCAGCACGCGCAGGGAGATGACCGTTGCCGTGCTGCGGTGGGGCGGCGCCGCGCCGTGGCCGTACATGACTGCTCCTGGACCGGTGTAGCCGATGGGACAAGTGGTGCGCGCACATAACGCGTGGTGCGGGCGCGCGAGTCTGCACGGGGCAGAACGCGGTGGGGAGTCCGAGCGTATAGGCCGACAGGGACAACCGGTCCCGGTGTGTACCGAACCGTTGCCGTCATGACCGTTTCGTCCTCCCCCGCACCCTCCGCGCGAGGACCGGACACGGGGCGTACGGGGTTCCACGAAACGGACGGAGCACGGCATGTCGCCCCGCGGCCGGACGAGGCGACGCTCAGCCGCCGCACTGCCGCAGCATCATCTCCTTGTCGGCGGTGGTCACCGGCATCCCGTACTTGACGGCGACCTGGGCGAAGCGGACCGCGTACGCGCACCGGATCTGCTTGCTGGGCGGCAGCCAGGCGGCGGGCCCGGAGTCGCTCTTGGAGGAGTTGGCGCCGCCGTCGACCGGGATGAGGTTGAGGGGGTCGTTCGCCAACTGCTCCCGTTTGTCGACGGACCAGCGGGAGGCGCCCATCTGCCAGCCGTACGAGAGCGGTACCACGTGGTCTATCTGGACCTCGGCCGCCTTCTCCTTGCGCCACTCGATGGTCTTGCCGGTGTACGGGTCGGCCAAAGTCATGGCCACGACCACACAGTTGGAACCGGACCGGAACCGCAGCTTCTGCCCATCGCGCTGGAGGAGGTCGTTCCGGGTGTCACACCCGTTTCTCGCGAGCGGCACGCCGTCGGCCGTGTCCTTCCAGGCGTAGCCGAACTCGTCGCGGTCGTAGCCGGTCCTCGGTCCGCGCCCCTTGGTCTTCACCGTCTCGATGAGCTCGCGTCCGGCGGCCCGGTCCGTCTCCCCGGTCAGCGGGGCGAGGCCCGGTTCGGTGCCGTCCGGGTTGTCCAGGGGGCTGGCGACCCGGCCGTCCACGGCCTCTGCGGCACCGTTGCTCGCGGTGGGGGAACCCCCTTCCTCCAGGGCCTCGCAGCCCGCGAGAAGCAGCACGGCGGCCAGCACCGGGGCCGCGGGGCCGGCGCCGCGGCGCAGGGCCCCGGGTCCGCCGCCCTGGCGCACCCGCCCGCCGGCCACCCCCGCACGTTCCGCTCCGCCCCGCCTCACGCCCGCCGAGAACGTCGTCGAGTACCGCCTCACGGCGCCCCCCCTTTTTCGCACCTTGCACCCGTCCCCGAACGGCCGGGATCTCACTGTCTCCACCGTAGCCAGTGAGAGGTCCAGACCACATCGTCACAAAAGGGGCATTCGACGCGCGTTCCGCGTAGGGTCGGTGCTGAGTCACCCGGGAAGGAGCTCTGGATGGGCATCTTCGACAAGTTCAAGAGCAGCCGCGCGGCACAGGACAAGGCGAAGAAGGCCTCCGACGCCGCGGAGAAGAAGATCAACGAGAGGACCGGCGGCAAGTACGAGGACCAGATCGACGCCGGGCAGCGGCAGGCCGAGGAACGGCTCGGCATGAACCGGGACCAGGGCCGGGACCAGGACCGCCCCGGTCAGGCGTAGCCCCGGGTCCTCTCCCAGCCGTCGGACCGGAAACACACCGGGAAACCCGGATGATCCGTCGTGCGCGGCCCGGCCCCGCAAGGGAGCCGGGGAGCCCGCACGACAGGACCGTCCGGAACGTACGTGGTCACGAACCGATGTGACTCCTGACCGGGAACCGCCTACGGATCCCCCTCCCCGTGGGCGGTTTCGCACGTCCGGGCAGCCCCGGGCACGGCGGGGCCTGCCGGCTCACGACCCCAGGATCGACGTCAGGAACTCCCCGACCCACGCCAGCAACTCCCGGCCGACCAGCGGCTTCCCGCCCACCTTCGCGGTCTTCGGGCGGGGCACCAGCACCTGGTGCGCGGCCGGCTTGATGACCGTGCCGGGATAGAGCCGCTTGAGGCGCAGCTCCTGGGACTCGCGCAACTCCACCGGCGCGAACCGGATGTTGCTGCCCTGCAGGACGATCTCGCCGACGCCGCACGCGCGGGCGAGCATCCGCAGCCCCGCCACCAGCAGCAGGTTCTCCACCGGTTCCGGCAACTTGCCGTAGCGGTCGACGAGTTCCTCGCGCACCGCCTTGACGTCCTCTTCCTTGTCGGCTGCGGCGATCGCCCGGTACGCCTGCAGACGCAGCCGCTCGCCGGGCGCGTAGTCGTGCGGGACGTGCGCGTCGACGGGCAGCTCGATCCTGACCTCGATCGGCGGCTCCTCCTGGAGCTCACCGGTCTCCAACTGGCGCCGGTAGTCCGCGACGGCCTCGCCGACCATCCGGACGTACAGGTCGAAGCCGACGCCCGCGATGTGGCCCGACTGCTCGCCGCCGAGCAGGTTTCCGGCGCCGCGGATCTCCAGGTCCTTCATCGCCACGTACATGCCCGCGCCCATCTCGGTGTGCTGGGCGATGGTCGCGAGCCGTTCGTGCGCGGTCTCCGTCAGCGGCTTCTCCGGCGGGTACAGGAAGTACGCGTAACCGCGCTCCCTGCCGCGGCCGACCCGGCCGCGCAGCTGGTGCAACTGGCTGAGGCCGAAGTTGTCGCCGCGCTCCACGATCAGGGTGTTGGCGTTGGAGATGTCGATGCCGGACTCGACGATCGTCGTCGACACCAGCACGTCGAACTTCTTCTCCCAGAAGTCGACGACGACCTGCTCCAGCGCCGACTCCGACATCTGCCCGTGGGCGGTCGCGATGCGCGCCTCGGGCACGATCTCGCGCAGCCGGGCCGCCGCGCGGTCGATCGACTCGACCCGGTTGTGGATGTAGAAGACCTGTCCCTCGCGCAGCAGTTCACGGCGGACCGCCGCGCCGATCTGCTTCTCCTCGTAGGGGCCGACGAAGGTGAGCACCGGGTGGCGCTCCTCCGGCGGCGTGGTGATCGTCGACATCTCGCGGATGCCGGTGACCGCCATCTCCAGGGTGCGCGGGATCGGGGTGGCGGACATGGTCAGCACGTCGACGTTGGCGCGCAGCTTCTTCAGCTGCTCCTTGTGCTCCACACCGAACCGCTGCTCCTCGTCGACGATGACCAGGCCCAGGTCCTTGAACTTGGTCTCCGAGGAGAACAGCCGGTGGGTGCCGATGACGACGTCCACCGCGCCGTCCCTCAGGCCCTCCAGGACCACCTTGGCCTCCGTGTCGGTCTGGAACCGGGACAGTGCCCGCACCTTCACCGGGAACTGCGCGTACCGCTCGCCGAACGTCCCGAAGTGCTGCTGCACCAGCAGCGTCGTGGGGACGAGGACGGCGACCTGCTTGCCGTCCTGGACGGCTTTGAACGCGGCCCGCACCGCGATCTCCGTCTTGCCGTAGCCGACGTCGCCGCAGATCAGCCGGTCCATGGGGACCGTCTTCTCCATGTCCTCCTTGACCTCGGCGATGGTGGTGAGCTGGTCGGGCGTCTCCGCGTACGGGAAGGCGTCCTCCAGCTCGCGCTGCCAGGGCGTGTCGCCGCCGAAGGCGTGCCCGGGGGCCGCCATGCGCGCGCTGTACAGCTTGATCAGGTCGGCGGCGATCTCCTTGACGGCCTTCTTGGCGCGGGCCTTCGTCTTGGTCCAGTCAGCGCCGCCGAGCCGGTGCAGGGTGGGCGCCTCACCGCCGACGTACTTGGTGATCTGCTCGAGCTGGTCGGTGGGGATGTAGAGGCGGTCGCCGGGCTGGCCGCGCTTGGCGGGGGCGTACTCCACCACCAGGTACTCGCGGGTCGCGCCCTGCACGGTGCGCTGCACCATCTCGATGTAGCGGCCGACGCCGTGCTGCTCGTGGACGATGTAGTCGCCCGGCTCCAGGGTGAGCGGGTCGATGGTCTTGCGGCGCCGGGCCGGCATCCGGGCGCCCTCGCGGCCGGACGCCTTCTGGCCGGACAGATCGGTCTCGGTGAGCACCGCGAGCCGGAGCACGGGGTCCACGAAGCCGTGGTCGATGGAGCCGCAGGCGACGTGCACGAGGGATGGGGCGATCTCGCCGAGGTCACCCGTCCCCGCCTTTCCCCCGGCCCCGGCCAGGCGGGCCGGGACGCCCTCGCCACCGAGCACCTCCACGGTACGGGCGGCCGGGCCGTGACCCTCGGTGACGAACACCGTGCGCCAGCCGTCGGCGAGCCAGCCCTTGGTGTCGGCGAGCGCCCGCGCGGTGTCGCCCCGGTAGCTCTCCGGGGCGTGCATGCCGAGCTTGAGGGTGTCCGAGGCCCCCACCCCGTCGCCGTCGGACGCGAACGTCTCGTCGGCGGCGAACGGCGACACCGACCACCACATCATCCCCAGCTCGCGGGCCCGCTCACGGACGTCCGCGAGGGACCGCAGGGAGGCCGCGCCGACGTCGATGGGCGCATCGCCTCCCTGGGCGGTGGCCGCCCAGGACGCCTGCAGGAACTCCTGCGAGGTCGCGACCAGGTCCGCCGCACGGGTCCGCACCCGCTCCGGGTCGCACACCACGCCCATGCTGCCCTCGGGCAGGACGTCGAGCAGCAGCTCCATGTCGTCGACCAGGACCGGCGCGAGGGACTCCATGCCCTCGACCGCGATCCCCTCGGCGATCCTGCCGAGCAGATCGCCCAGTTCCGGGTGCTGCTCGGCCAGCACCCGCGCGCGCTCCCGCACGTCCTCGGTGAGCAGCAGCTCCCGGCAGGGCGGGGCCCACAGTCCGTGCTCGGCGACCTCCAGGGACCGCTGGTCGGCGACCTTGAAGTAGCGGATCTCCTCGACGTCGTCGCCCCAGAACTCCACCCGAAGGGGGTGTTCCTCGGTGGGCGGGAACACGTCGAGGATGCCGCCGCGCACGGCGAACTCGCCGCGCTTCTCGACCAGCTCCACGCGCGTGTACGCGGCGGCGGCGAGCGCCTCGACGGTCTCGTTCAGGTCGGCGCTCCACCCGGTCCGCAGCGCGACCGGCTCCAGCTCGCCCAGGCCCTTGACCTGCGGCTGGAGCACGGAACGCACGGGCGCGACGACGACCGACACCGGGCCCGTCTCCGGGTCGTCCGCGCGGGGGTGCGCCAGCCGGCGCAGCACGGCCAGGCGGCGTCCCACAGTGTCGCTGCGAGGGCTGAGCCGCTCGTGCGGCAGCGTCTCCCAGGACGGGTACTCCACGACCTCCTCCGGCGGGAGCATGGAGCGCAGGGCCGCCGCCAGATCCTCCGCCTCCCGGCCGGTCGCCGTCACCGCCAGCACCGTACGGCCGGTCTCCCGGGCGAGGGCGGCGACCGCGAACGGGCGGGCGGCGGAGGGACCGACCAGATCGACGTGCATGCGGTTGCCGTCGGCGGCCGCCGAGATCGCTTCCGCGAGGGCGGTGTCCTTGACGACGGCGTCCAACAGACCGTGCAGGCTCATTCGGGGCGCTTCCATCCGGAGGTGTGCAACACGACGGGCCCGACACGCGTCGCGGGCCGGGGGGCTCCAGCGTACGACGCCCCGTACCCGGCCGGCGCGCCCCGGCGGACGGAGCACGGCGAACGACGAGGGGCGACGGCAGCGGGCGGCGGGCAGCGGCGGACGACGGGCGGCGGCGGACGGCGGACGATGGGGGGCGGCGAGCAGCAACGGACGGCGGGCGGCGGAGCACGACGGGTAGCGGGCGACGGGTGGCCCTCCTCGCGCCACCCGTGTCGCTACACCCGGTAGATCGTTGATACCACCGTGACTACAGAAAGTTACGGCGACGTGCTGTTCTCCTCGGCACGCAACAACGAACAGACACGTCTGGACGGACTCACCCGGGCCCTGGACCCGGTCTCCTTCCACACCCTGCACGATCTCGGTGTCGGACCCGGCTGGCGCTGCCTCGACGTCGGAGCGGGAACCGGTACCGTCAGCTCCTGGCTGAGCCGGACCGTCCACGGGCCGGTCACCGCGGTCGACCGCGACATCACGTTCCTGGCACGGAAGCGGATGCACCTCGATGTCGTCCACGCGGACATCAACCACACCGACTTCCCTCCGGGCGAGTTCGACCTCGTCCACGCCAGGCTGTTGATGATGCACCTGCGGCAGCGGGAGGAACTGCTGCCCCGCATGCTGTCCTGGGTGCGGCCGGGAGGGCTGCTGGTGCTCACCGACGGTGTCGCACTGCACCCCGAGCAGTACCACCATCCCGCCTACCGTGAGGTGATGACGGGGCACTTCCGCATGATGGCGAACGTGATCGGCAGCGACCTCCACTTCGCCTCCCGGTATCCGCAGATCCTCACGGACCTGGGACTGGCCAAGGTCGGTCTGCTCGCGCACCATCCGATCATCGGGATGAACCCGGGGTTCGCCACCTTCGTCGCGCACACGCTCGAGCAGTCCGAGAGCCACCTGCTGGCCGACGGGATCTCCCAGGCCACGCTGGACGAGGCCGTCGCCCACGTGCGCCGGCCCGAGACCCGGGAGATGTTCATCGCGATGCTGACGGCGTGGGGACACAGACCGCACGCGGACACCTGGTAGGCCCGCCCCGCCCCCGCACCGCACCTCTGCACCGCACCTCTGCACCGCGCTCCTGTGCTCCGCCCCCGCGCTCCGTGCCGAGTCCTCCCGCATTCAGCGAAAGCAAGCCGCTCATCAGATGACCACAGTCCCTCCTTACGCTCCACCCCCCGGCCCCGCGCCCGGACTCGACCGGCGCATCACCGAGTTCACCTCTTCCCGCACGCGCATGCTCCTGGCGAGCGATGGCCTGACGACCGTCCTCCTCGAAGCGGCGGCAAGGGCTCCCCTGCACGTCCGGATCACCCACACCGCCCGGCTGTCCGCGCACGCCCTCGACGACTCCGGCTCCCGGACCGCACTGGGTCTTGAGGCGGGCCAACCGTGCCTGCTGCGCCGGACCCGGCTGGTCACCCCCGCCGGTGCGGCCGTCTCCGCCAACGTCGTGGTCGCCGCGGCCGGCCGCGACGCGGACGTGGACGCGGCGATGCTGGCCCCGCGGCCCCTGGGGTACGCGCTGGCCGACCGGGGCTGCCGACTGGAGCGGCGCCTGCTCCATGTCGGCCACGCCGCCTGGCCCGAGGCACCGGACAGGACCTGCGCGTCCAAGACGTACGTGATGTACGACGCGGGCGGGCCGCTGATCTTCGTCCGGGAGACGTTCAACCCCACCTGCTTTCCCGCCGGTACGGACGGGACGGCCACCGCGCGTGAGGCGTGCACGGCGAACGGTCCGGCCCGGCCGGCGCCATGAAGAGGTCCGGCCTGCGGCCCGGTCGGCGGGACCGACGGCGAGACCGGGCCGGACGCCGCCCCGCGGGCTCCGGCCGCCCTCGGCACCCGCACGCACGAAGCCGCCCGCACGCACGAAGCCGCCCGCACGCACGAAGCCGCCCGCACGCACGAAGCCGCCCGCACGCATGAAGCCGCCCGGAGCCGGTAGCCCTCCTGGGCTTCCCGGCACCGGGCGTTCCCCCGCACCCCCCGTGTGCGGTGGCCGGTCGCGGCCGCTCGGCCGGGTGGCCGGGCGAAGTCACCGCCGGCCACCCGGAGTCGCGGCTATTCCGTGGCGATCGCGTTCAGGACGTTCATCCGGCCCGCCCGGAACGCCGGGACCAGTGCCGCGAACAGCCCCACGAACGCCGAGCCGATGAACACACCGATGATCGTCGGCCACGGGATCTCGAGGACCTTCAGGCCCTCCAGCACGAGGAGCTGCTGGGCGGTGACGCCCCAGCCCATGCCCAGCCCCAGGCCCAGCAGGGCACCGAAGAGGGCGATGACGACCGACTCCAGACGGATCATGCGGCGCAGCTGGCGGCGCGAGAGGCCGATGGCCCGCATCAGGCCGATCTCCCTCGTCCGCTCGACCACCGACAGGGCCAGGGTGTTCACCACGCCCAGGATCGCGACGACGATCGCCAGGGCCAGCAGGCCGTAGATCATGTTCAGCAGCTGGCCGATCTGGTCCTTGATCGCTTCCTTGTAGTCGGTCTGGTCGCGCACGGTGTACTGCGGGTAGTCGTGCAGCGAGTCCTTCAGCGCCGTGTACGCGGCGTCCTGCCGGCCCTCCTTCGCCGTGGCGAAGAGCAGCGTGTCCAGCGGCATCCGGCCGGCCGGGACGTACGTCGCGAGGGTGTCGATCGACGTGTACATCGCGCCCGCGTCGATCACGGCGTCGCTGCTGGTGATCGCCCGGACGGTCAGCTTGCCGGTCGACCCGTCCTTGAACGCGACGTCGATCGTCGAGCCGAGGCTGATGCCGTGGTCCTCGGCGAACTTCTCGTGGACGGACATCGAGTCGGGCCGGTAGGCGTCGGAGAGCTTGCCCTCCACCGTCTCGACCCGCAGGTCGGTGGCGTACGTCGGGTCGGCCGCCGTGATCGCCGTGTCCTTCAGCGTCCTGCCGTCGGGCGTGGTGAAGTCCGCCTCGGTCCACTTGTACTCGGTGACGCGCTCCAGCTCCGGGGTGCCCTGCACCGCCTTCACCGCCTGCGGGGCGAGGAGTTGGCCGCTGTCGGACTGGATGATGAAGTCCGTGCCCACCGTCTTGTCGAGCTCGTCGGTGGCGGAGGCCACCATGGACGAGCCGACCACCGACAGGCACGCCACCAGGGCCAGCCCGATCATCAGCGCGGCGCCGGTGGCGCCGGTGCGGCGCGGGTTGCGCAGCGCGTTGCGCTCGGCCATCCGCCCCACGGGACCGAAGACCCGCAGCACGACGACGCCCAGGACCCGGACCACACCGCTCGCGAGCAGCGGGCCGATGAGCACGAACCCGACCAGCGACAGCACCACACCCAGGCCCAGCCACATCGAGCCCTCGGTGGCCTTGTCCGCCGCCGAGGTGAGGTACAGGGCGAACGCGCCGACCGCGGTCAGCAGCCCGCCCACACCGCCCCGGATCCAGCCGGCCCTGGCGTCCGCGGGAGCACCCGCGTCGCGCAGTGCGGCCATCGGGGAGATCTTCCCGGCCCGCCGGGCGGGCAGGTAGGCGGCGAGGACGGTGACGACGACACCGAGGAGCAGTCCGATCGCCGGGGTCGTCCAGGCGACGGTGAGGTCGTCGGTGGACAGCTCCATGCCGATCGAGCCCATGAGCTTCATCAGCCCGACCGCGAGCCCGACACCCGCGGCCACCCCGAGCACCGAACCGACGACGCCGAGGAGCAGCGCCTCGATCAGCACCGAGCGGTTGACCTGCTTGCGGGAGGAGCCGATGGCCCGCATCAGGCCGATCTCCCGGGTGCGCTGGGCGACCAGCATGGAGAACGTGTTGATGATCAGGAAGATGCCGACGAGGAACGCGATCCCGGCGAAGCCGAGCATCGCGTACTTCATGACGCTCATGAAGCCCTCGATGTCCTTCTGGCCGGCCTCCGTGCTCTCCTTCGCGGTCAGCACCTTGTAGTCGCCGCCCAGAGCGGCCACGACGTTCTTCTTCAGCTGCTCGTCGCTGACGCCGTCGGCGGCCGTGGCGTTGACGTTGGTGAAGACGTCGCTCTCACCGATCAGGGCCTGCTGGGCGGTCTTCGTGTCCAGGAAGAAGATCGCGGCACC
Organism: Streptomyces incanus; assembly: GCF_042656345.1. NCBI lineage: Bacteria > Bacillati > Actinomycetota > Actinomycetes > Kitasatosporales > Streptomycetaceae > Streptomyces > Streptomyces incanus. The sequence goes on along the minus strand of NZ_JBHSPC010000015.1, from coordinate 426,392 downwards.
GGGGTTGGTGACGGTGAAGTCGGCGATGCCGGAGATCTTCGCGGTGTGCGTGCCGACCACGCTGATCACGCTGATCTCGTCACCGAGCTTCAGACCGTGCTTGTCGGCGGTGTCGGAGTCGACCAGGATCCGGCCGGGGCCCTCGGGCGCCGCACCGGAGGTGATCTTCATGGTGCGGGCGTCGTTGGCGGTCCAGTTGCCGACGATGGTCGGGCCACCGCTGGTGGGCGAGAGGCTCTTCTTGTCGCCGTCGACGACGGTCAGCGAGGTGGAGTGCAACGCCCCCTCGGCCGACTTCACCCCGTCCACCTTCCGCACATCGGCGAGCACGGAGGCCGGAATGACCGGCGGCTTGCCGGTTTCCGAGGTGGTCTCGCCGCCGTCGTTGGCGTCCTTGGCGCTGACCGTGACGTCCGACGCCGTGGCCGCGAACAGCTTGTCGAACGTCGTGGACATCGTGTCCGTGAACACGAGCGTCCCGGACACGAACGCCACCGACAGCAGCACCGCCACCGCGGACAGCGCCATCCGCCCCTTGTGCGCGAGGAAGTTGCGCAGGGAGGTCTTCAGGACGGTCATGACGTACGCCCCCGCGCGTCGAAGTCCTTCATGCGGTCCAGGACCTGCTCGGCCGTCGGCTTGTGCATCTCGTCGACGATGCGGCCGTCGGCGAGGTACAGCACCCGGTCCGCGTAGGAGGCGGCGACCGGGTCGTGCGTGACCATCACGATGGTCTGGCCCAGGTCGTCGACCGAGCTGCGCAGGAAGCCGAGGACCTCGGCGCCCGCGCGCGAGTCGAGGTTTCCGGTCGGCTCGTCACCGAAGATGATCTCCGGTCGGGCCGCCAGGGCCCGCGCCACGGCGACGCGCTGCTGCTGACCGCCGGACAGCTGGGTGGGCCGGTGCTTCAGCCGGTCGGACAGTCCGACGGTCTCCACCACCCGGTCCAGCCACGGCTGGTCCGGCTTGCGGCCGGCGATGTCCATGGGAAGCGTGATGTTCTCGATCGCGTTCAGCGTCGGCAGCAGGTTGAACGCCTGGAAGATGAAACCGATCCGGTCCCGGCGCAGCAGCGTGAGCTTCTTGTCCTTCAGCCCGGTGATCTCGGTCTCGTCCAGGTAGATCTGCCCGCTGGTGACGGTGTCGAGCCCGGCCAGGCAGTGCATCAGCGTGGACTTGCCGGACCCCGACGGGCCCATGATCGCGGTGAACCGACCGCGGGCGATGTCCACGTCGACGTGGTCCAGGGCGACAACGCGGGTCTCCCCGGCCCCGTACGCCTTCACGACCTGCCGCGCCCGTGCGGCAACGGCCGTACGCCCACCAGTTCCTCCGTGCTTGGGAATGGTCACAGCCGTTGTCACGGTAAGTCTCCTATGTCGGTCAGCAGGTGGGAAAGCGGTGCCCGCGCGACCGCTGTCGTGCCCGGCGGCCGCTTGGTGCGTGTTCGTTCGACGTGTTTCAGTCTGGCGGCGGGGAAGGCCGAGCGCCCTGGTGCCCGGCGCAGTCTTCCTTCTGGGGAAAACCCCACCCCCGGTGGTGTGTCCGCCGCCCCCCAACGGCGTAAAGCCAGGTTAAGGACTGACCCCGCCCCGTCTCGTCCTCCGCCAGTACGACCCCTCCCCGAGCCGTCATACGGAGGTACCCCTAGGGGCTTTCCACCCGCAGGCGGAGTGCTTCTCGGGGTCGGCTCCTCCTGACGTCCCGGTCAGCCTCCACCCTCACGCCACGTCAGGGTCAAGTACGGGGCCGGGTGGGTCGGGGATGCCGGTGCGGGTAGCGCCGTCGGTCCAGCGGACAGCGGACAGCGGACAGCGGACAGCGGACAGCGGACAGCGGGCAGCGGTGAAGGCGCCGCGGCAGGCGCCTGCCCCGCCGGCCGGCCGGCCGGCCGGCCGGGCGGACGGGGCGGGGCGGGGCGGGGCGGGCGGCCGGAGGGCCGGCGTCACCGGTGGACGATCGACGCGGTCCGTCACGTCGTGGAGGAGAGCGGCGAAGGGCACCGGGCCACGCCCGGCTCGCTCCGTGAAACGCGGCATGCCGGGGCGT
>NZ_JBHSPC010000015.1:267645-424302 GCF_042656345.1 Streptomyces incanus | reverse complement strand
CGCACGACGCCCCGGCCCAGCGCTCAGATGATCGGCGTCGACACCGCGCCGATACCGTCGATGGCCACCTCGACCAGGTCCCCGGGCTTCAGATACCGCTGCGGGGTACGAGCCCTCCCCACTCCTCCGGGGGTGCCGGTCAGGATCAGGTCTCCGGGGCGGAGCGGCAGCATGGTGGACACATACGCGACCAGGTGAGCAGGAGTGAACAACAGGTCCGCGATCCGGTGTTCCTGGACCGGATCGCCGTTGAGCGTCGTACGCAGAACGGCGGTTGCGGGATCGAATTCATCGGGAGTGGCCAGAACCGGGCCGACCGGGGTGGAACGCGCCCAGATCTTTCCCTGGAGCCACTCCGTCGAACGGTATTGCCACCCCCGCATCGAGATGTCGTTGGCCACCGTGTAGCCGGCGATGCACTCTCCCGCCTCCGCCTCACTCACCTTGTACGCGGTCCGCCCGACGACGACGGCGAGTTCACCCTCCCAGTCCATCTCCGGGTCCTCCGCCACGGCCGCGACCGCGTCGGTGGGGCCGGTCAGGGTGTCGGCGAACTTCGCGAAGAGAGTGGGGTACGCCGGGAGATCCCGGCCCATCTCCTGGATGTGGCTCGTGTAGTTGAGGCCGGTGCACAGCACCTTCGACGGGTTCGGCACGACTGTCCGGAGCTCGACATCGCCCCTGCGGTGCCGGGCCCCGGTGGCATTCCTCGCGATCCGTTGCCAGTCGTCGTTCGCCAGCAGAGAACCGACGTCGGCATGACCGGGGATCTCGGTGAGTTCCCCACCGTCCAGGCGGGCCGCGCTCGTCCCCCCCGGGGGGTACGCACGGTTGCCAGTTTCATGTCTCTCCTTTCCGGTTGCGCCGTCCCCCTTGCCTGCCGCCGGGTCCCGCGGTCGGACCCACCGCCTCAGGCACCGACGGCGGTCTGCTCGGGAACGACGAGATCGAAGAACCCCCAGTGCGATCCGGCGGGCAGAGTGCCCGACAGGATCCGGCCGCACTTCTGCGTCACGATGTGCGAGGAGCCCCGGTGCTGGCTTCCGGCATGGCTGTCGCGGAAGAAGCGTTGCAGCGCGCCGTCCCGCATGACCTGGGCCCCCGCGAAACGGTGCACGAGCTGACTGATCTCCAGCGCGGTCCGCGTGGCGAGGCTGCAGGCGAGCCGCGACATCGTCTCCTGCTCGTCGTTCAGTCGGGCCTGCGCCGCGAGCGTCGACTCGTTCTCGCACCAGGTCTCGCGCAGCAGTGCCATCGTGCCCCGGACGTGCGAGAAGTGCCGTGCGTACTCCGCGAAGAACTCGTCGCTGGTGACCGGGGACCCTGCGGCGGGATCCTTGCGCTGCGTCAGCTCGCGCAGTTCGTCGAGCATGCGCCGCCCGACCCCCTGCGACCAGGCCGCCTGGTGCAGGCCGGCCAGCAGAGCAGGACTCAGGCCGTGCAGGGAACGGCCCCGTCGGGCGTGCTCCGGGCCGGGGCGGAAGACGTAGGCGTCCTTGATCAGCAGGTCTTCGGCCCGGTAGTCGAGGCTCGCGGTCGCCCGCAGCCCGAGCATGTCCCAGTTGTCGCTGATCCGCAGGGCCGAGCGGGGAACCAGGCAGACCAGCCGCTCTCCCGTCCCGTGGACCGTCACCGCGAGATTGAGGTGCGTGGCCATGGACACCCCGGGCGCGAACTGCCAGGCCCCGTTCACCCGGTAGCCGCCGTCCTCCCGTACGGCCCGGCCGGTGAACGACGTGGACTGGCCCGCCACCAGGGGGAACGTGTCCTCGGTGAAGAGTTCGGCCACCGCCTCGTCGCCCAGGTACGTGGCCGCGACCGCCGTCTCGCTCGTCACGGCGCGCACCAGCCACCCCAGCGAGGCATCGGCGTGGGACAGCTTCTCCATCACCTGCAGGATCTGCAGGGGGGACGCCTCCATGCCGCCGAGTTCGGCCGGCACCATCAAGGTGAAGACTCCGCTGTCGCGGAGCACGTCCTGCACCACCGGAGTCGGACGCCGCAGGCGCTCGCCGTCCGCGGCCTCGCTCTGCAACAGGGGGTAGATCGCGTCCAGTTGCTTCAGCAGCCCGGAGAAGTCCTCGTTCACCTGGGTCTGGACCGTCATGACCGGCTCCTCTCCGACTGCGCACCGCCGCCGGCGGTTCCGCTCTCCTGGGCCAGTGCGCTCCACTGACCGCGGTAGAAGAGCAGGGGGTTGGTGTCGTCCTGCTGGCCGTAGGACATCACGCGCCCGAGGACCAGGACGTGGTCCCCGCCGTCGTAGCCCGCCCACGGAGTGCACTGGAAGTACGCCAGCGAACCGTTGATCCGCGGCGCGTTGTCGTCGTCGACCCACTCGATGAGGTGGGCGTCCTGCGGCTTGCCCGCGAAGTGGAGCGCGGTGTCGAGCTGGTTGTCGCCGAGCACGTTGACCGCGAAGGGCCGCTCGAGCAGATAGGTCAGGGCCCTCGAGTTCCGCTGCATCGAGACCAGCAGCAGCGGCGGATCCAGGGACACCGAGGTGAAGGAGTTCACGGTGACGCCGTAGTAGCTGTCGCCGGATCGGTACGTGAGCACGACGACGCCCGTGGCGAAGTTGCCCAGGGTGTTGCGAAGCAGGCGGGGATCGGCGAGCGAGGGGATCGCGGCGCTCGACGCAAGGGTCTTCGCGTCGGCGGCCTTCTCATAGATCTCGGAGTCCCACATGATGTCGGTCATCCCGAACCTCCTGGAAATCGTGGGTTCGGCCCCTGCGGGCCGGGGTGGGCCGGCGGCCACGTGCCGTGGAATCGTGGCCGCCGGCCGGGGTCAGACGGCCTCTTCGACGGCTTCCTCACCCGCGACGAACGTGGTGCCGGTGCCTTCGGGCAGCAGGCTCCGCAGGGCCGGGTAGGCGGCCAGGGCCAGTACGAACGACACCAGGAAGCCGAGGGCGAAGACGTCGGTGGCCATCAGGACCGTGCCGACGGCGGCGGACAGCACCAGCGTGATGACGCCGGCCCAGTTCCACTTCTCCACCCGGTGGGTGGCCCGGTCGTACCGCGCGCGCCGCACCAGGTAGTAGTCCGCGATCATCACGCCGCACATGCCGAGCGTCATGGAGCCCAGGTACGCCAGGTAGGCGGCGAACTGCTCCAGGATGCCGGCGGCGATCATCACCAGGGCGATGACGTTTCCGATCACCACCATCGCCGCCCGGCCCGGCTTCCACCCGGTGAGGGAGTCGATCAGGTTGACCAGCGACAGCGAGCCGGAGTAGGCGTTGATGGCCTGCGCCTTCGCCTGGGCGGCGTAGATGGTGATGAAGCCCATCCAGCCGGCGAAGATGACGAAGAAGGCACCCGTGTTCTCCATGACGTACGTGCTGCCCGCGGCGCCGGCCGCTTCCTCGCTCAGACCGGCGTCGTTGGCCATGAGGTGGTTGATCACCTCGGGCATGCCGCCGATGACGACGAGCGATCCCAGGACGGTCATGATGACGTTCTGGGTGATCGGGCCGGAGGCGGCCAGAACGGTGACATCGCGGCGCGTGCGGCAGTACCGGGCGAAGTCCGTCGTGACCAGGGCGATGGTTCCCGCCGTGGCGCCCATGACCCCTGTCGCGGCTTCGAACTTCGGCCAGAGACCGCCGGGGACGACACCGCTGTAGGTGAACACGTCCATCGGGTTGGCGCCCTGGATCACGTAGATGTGAATCAGCATGTAGAGCGTGACCAGGAGCGTGACGGCGGTCAGGGCGGCCGACGCCCGCAGCGCGAGCTTGAGGCCGAAGATGGCCAGAGTGATCCACGCCAGCGTCATGAGGCCGTAGATGAGGATGCGCACCGGCCAGGAATCAGGCAGGTCGAACATCAGCAGCGTGCCCTGGTAGAGGAGGGCGGACTCCATGGCCAGGAAGCCGAGGATCATGAACGCGAAGATGATCGAGCCGATCGACGAGCCCATGAAGCCGAACCCGAAGAACCGGGAGGTGATGGTGCTCGACATGCCGGTTTCGAAGGCCATCCGCCCGAGGGCCCTGCCGAGGGCCACGGCGAAGCCCGCGACGAGGACACCGACGATCATGCCCACCGCGAAACCGGCGAGCACGACCGTGAAGCCGGCGATGGCGAAGATGACGAGCGCGGTCGCGACGCTGATCGGACTGAGGGCGAGCTGATAGCCGCTCTTCCGCTCTGCCATCGGCACGCTGACCAGGGAATGGTCTTCTGCCGCAGCCGCCAGTGCCGAATCGGTGGATCTGGGATTTCTGGTTGGTGAGGACACAGTTCCTCTCCCTGAGGGATATGGCGCCCACGGCCACTTTTCACAGTGGGACGCGCGTCAAGTCGCTGAGAGCGCTCAGTCGACGCTGCAGCCGGCCACCGCGATGGCCTCGATTTCGAGCAGGATCTCCGGCTTGGCGAGAGCGGAGACCTCGACCAGGGAGCAGGCCGGGAAGTCGCCGGAGAAGAACTCCTGACGGGCCTTCCACACCCCGGCGTTGTCCCGCATGTCCGTGACGAAGATCGTCATCTTGACGATGTCGTCCATGACCGCGCCGGCCGCCTCGACCAGATCCCTGATCTTCTGGAAGACGACCTTGGCCTGGTCGTAGGCGGTGTCGCCGAGGACGCTCGCCCCGTCCTGCCCGCGCGCCGTCATTCCGGAGATCATGATCAGGTCGTCGATCCGCAGGCAGTTCGACCACATCTTGTCCGCCGGCTCACGCACGGCGTCGGAGAGGAAACGCTGCTTCTTCATGGCCGTGGTCCTCACAGGTCGATCCGGTTGTCCCAGGCGGAGGTCCCGCCCCAGTTCACGCAGACGCTCTGGCGGCGCATGAAGCCCTTCCAGGCGTCCGAGCCGGCGGTGCGGCCGCCCCCGGTCTCCTTCTCGCCGCCGAACGCGGAACCGACGTCGGCGCCCGTGGTGCCCATGTTGATCCGGACGATGCCGCAGTCACTGCCGCGGGCGGAGAGGAACGTCTCGATGTGGGTCAGGTTCGTGCTGTGCATGCCCGAGGCGAGACCCTGGGCGACGCCGTTGTGGATCTCGATGGCCTCGTCGAGATCGTCGTAGGTCAGCACGGAGACGATCGGCACGAAGGTCTCCGACTGGGCGATCTCGAAGTGCGGCTCGACACCCGTGACGATGGCCGGCTCGACGTACAGACCCGGGCGGTCGATCACGTTGCCGCCGTACGCCACGGTGGCTCCCTGGCGCTCGGCACCGGCGAGGACCTTCCGGTAGTCCTCCACCGCCTTCCGGTCGATCAGCGGGCCGACCACGGTGTCCGGGTCGCGGGGGTCCCCGACGGTGATCTGGTCGAAGGCCTTCTTCATCAGCTCGACCAGCTCGTCCGCGATGCTCGCGTGGGCGATGACGCGGCGGGTGCTCGTGCACCGCTGGCCGGTCGTACCGACCACGCCGAACGTCAGTGCCTTGGCTGCGAGTTCGAGGTCGGCGGTCTCGTCGACGATGCAGCCGTTGTTGCCCGAGCACTCCAGCTGGTACCGGCGGCCGAGCGTCGATCCGACGATCTCGGCGACCTTGCGCCCCACGGTCGTGGAGCCGGTGAACGAGATCATGGCGATGCGGGTGTCGGAGACCAGCTTCTCGGCGACGGCGTCGTCGTCGGGGATGAACAGGGAGAACACGCCCTCGCATCCCAGCTCCGCCGCCGCCTGGTTGACCAGCTTCTGCACGGCGACGGCGGTCAGCGGAACCTTGGGGCTCGGCTTCCAGACCACCGTGTTGCCGGCGATCGCGGAAAGGAACCCGTTCTGCGCCCAGACGGCGGCCGGGAAGTTGTACGCGCTGATGAGACCGACCACGCCCAGCGGCAGCCACTGGTCGTACATGCGGTGCTCGACCCGCTGGGACTGCTGGGTGTAGCCGTACATCATCCGCGCCTGACCGGCGGCCAGCGTCGCCATGTCGACCGCTTCGCGGAGCTCGCCCTTGGCCTCCATCGTCGACTTGCCGGTGTCCAGCGAGACGATCGCGGCCAGGCTGTCGATGTGCTCCTCGATCAGCAGGCCGATCCGGCGCACGAACTCCCCGCGGCGCGGCGGCGGCACCATCCGCCACCGCTTCTGGGTCTCGACGGCGGCGGCCACGATCGTCTCGTAGTCCTGTCCGTCCGAGGCCGCGATCCGGCCCACGACCTCACCGTCTGCGGGACACTGTGCCTCGATGACCGGCCGGCCCTCGACGGTCCCCCAGCCGATCGAGTCCCCGTAGGTACCGGAATGCACCTGGTCCAGGCCGAATTCGGCGAGCACCTCGTCGGTGTCGAACAAAGTCTTGACGGTTTCGCTCATCATCGCTTTCCCTCAACGTCGCGGGTTCGGCAGGAATACGTCGGACGGGCCGGCACCTCACTCCTTGGCAAGGAAGTCGCCGATCGTCTCGTCCGTGTGGTATTCGGGCTTCTCGTAGTAGTGCGGGCCGTCGTAGATCTCGATCAGCACGCTGCGCTCGTGCGCCAGGGTCGGGCCGTGGGGGTGGTCCTTCGGGTTCATGTAGAAGGAACCGGGACGCAGCCGGAGGCCGGAGTCGGTGTACTCGTAGTCGCCCTCGAGGCAGTACATGAACTGGTTCGAGGCGTGCGTGTGCCTGGTCGGGATGGTGCCGCCCTTGTCGTACTCGAGAAGGGCGATGCTGGCGCCGGTGTCCGGGTTCTTGTGGAGGAAGTACTGACGGAACCCGTAGTCGGGGTAGTCGATCCAGTCCTCGTCCTTGAGGTCGGCGGCATGGATCAGGATCTCGAGCGACTTCATGGCCGCGGGGTCGATGTCCACTGTTCACTCCCGTCCGGGGCGGCCGGCGGCCACCCACGTGTCGTATTCCTGGCGGCTCTCCGGTGTGGCCGGAAAGAGCCCGAAGAGGGACCGGCCGCGCTGGATTTCCAGCGCCGCGAATTCCTCGTAGGCGGCGGCGTCGGCGGCCTCCGCGGCGACTTCCGCGGCCAGGTCCTGGGGGATGACCACGACGCCGTCGCCGTCGCCCAGCACCACATCGCCCGGGTAGACCGCCACTCCGCCGCAGCCGACGGGTTCGTCCAGGGCGACCGGGTGCAGGGCGATGGGGGTCGCCTTGGGGGCGTTGTCCCGCTGGTAGCACGGCAGACCGGTCTCCCTGATGGCCGCCGAGTCCCGGTAACCGCCGTCGGTGACGACACCCGACACACCGCGGTGCTTCAGCCGCGCCGCCATCATGTCGCCCATGGACGCGGCGGCCGTGCTGCCGAACGCGTCGATCACGAGGACCGCGCCGGGCGGGCACTCCTCGATCGCCCGCCGGTGCAGGTTGTCGCTGCTCGAGTAGGTGGCGAGGGTGTCGAGATCCTCACGTGCGGGGATGAACCGCAGGGTGTGGGCCGTGCCCACCAGCGGCTGCTGGTCGGCTGCCAGCGGCCGGACGCCGGCCATGATCACGTTCCGCAGGCCGCGCCGGAGCAGCATGTTGGCCACGGTGGCCGAACCCGCGCCGATCAGCTGTGCGCGGACCGGCTCCGGCAGTGGTTCGGCGCGGTGCGCGCGCGCTGTGCCGCTCATTGGAAGAACTCCAGGGGCGGGCGGTTCCCCCACTGAGTGGTGTCACTGGCCGTACCGTTGAACTTGGTCGGCCGGTGGTTGCCGTCGACGATGTCGCCGTCGGTGTAGTGCTCGATGCGGAAGCCGAACGGGTCCTTCCAGTAGTCGAAGATCTGGCTGCCGAGCAGGTGGCGGCCGACTCCGACGTCGAGGGTGTACCCCTGCTGGATGAGGTAGTCGTGCGACGACATCACCGCGTCCATGTCGGTGACCTCGAAGGCGCTGTGGTGGACTCCCACCCAGTCCGACTGCAGGACGAGCATGAAGTGGTGGTCCACGAGCTGCTCGCCCAGGTCCAGCCGGACGAACGTGCCGACGACGGGGCCCTCCTCGCCCGGCGGGACGAAGTAGTCGGAGGGCAGGAAGTTGAAGCGCTCGTTGAGCCAGGCCATCGACTCGTCGTGGTTCTTCACGTGGAGCACGAAGTGACCCAGGCGTGCGATGGTGCACGGCGCGACGGGTTGGCGGACGGCCGCGTTCACCCGGTTCCTGTCGCGGACGTTGTTCATCACGAAGGGGTCCCGGTCCGGGATCGGCTCGGCCTTCTCCCGTCCCCAGATCGCCCGGATCCCGATGCCGTCGGGCATGGTCATCGAGACCTCGTGGCCGCCGCCGGGCTCCGTCGACTCCCGGACCGGGGAGGACCCCGGTTTCGCGGCGAGCTCGACAAGGTCGTCGTAGGTGGCGACCTCGATCGACGCACCGATGAAGCGCTGCTTGCCGGCCTTGCGGGTCACATGGATGTGATGCTGAGTGCCCGTTCCCCGCATGTACAGGGTCCGGTCGTCGCTGCCCTCGGCCTTCACCATGCCGAACGCGGTCAGGAACTTCTCCATCACCTCGAGATCCGGTGCCTCGTAGGTGACGTGGGCAGCATCGATTGCCGTAGCCACGGGTCCTCCTGTGGTGGATGAGAGCGCGGCGGCACGCACGGAGCCGTCGCCGCCGGATGGGCCGGGGGCTCCCGCTGGGCCGAAAGCCGGGCGGGCGGGAGCCTCGCGGACGGTCAGCCCTTGAGGATGCTGACGTCGTCCGGGCCCTTCAGGTCCGGCACGGTCCAGCCGTCCAGGTCGTACTCGTCCATGGCGCTCTGGGCGAAGTCCTTGCAGTAGTCGAGGAGACCGCTGCCCCGGGCGCCGAACAGGTTGGTCTGACGCGTCACGTCGTTGCTGCCGATGTAGTTGATCTCGTACAGCTCGTGGCGGGCCCCGAACTCCGTGCCGATGGAGTCCCAGAGCATCTTCATGACCTTGACGCGCTCCTCGGCGCCGATGCCCCCCGTACCGCGCAGGTAGGTGTCCAGGTAGCCGCGGATCTCGGGGGTCCTGAAGTCCTTCGCGTGGGAGTTGAGGTAGATCAGGCCGCTGGCCACGACCTGCTCGATGATGTTCTTGATCTTCGGCATGGCCAGCTGGTTCATCACGCGGTAGGCGCCGGCGAACTGCGGGTCGGGCTGGATCATGCCGCCCTTCCACGGCACCGCGCTCTTGGCCATCGCGTCCGACAGCGCCCAGAACGTGTTGCGCCAGGCGATGACCTCACCGAGCTGGGACATGACGCCGTGGAACTGGCCTGCTCCGGTGACGTCGAGGGCGCGGGCCAGCATGCCGACCAGGAAGTCCATCTTCACGGCGAACCGGGTGCAGCCGTGCAGGGAGGCGCGCTCCAGATAGCCGGAGTGGATGTTGTACTTGTTGGCCTGCTCCAGGTCGTTGTAGATGAACGCGTTCTCCCAGGGCACGAACACGTCGTCGAGGACCAGGATCGCGTCGTTCTCGTCCAGACGGCTCGACAGCGGGTAGTCGAACGGGCTGCCCAGCACGGCCGCGCGGTACTCGTTGGACGTACGGCAGATCAGCTTCACGCCGGGAGCGTTGGTGGGCGTGATGAACACCGGCGAGAAGGCCGGGTCCTGCACGGCGACCTGGCCCACGTGACCGACGAACGTGTAGTGCGTCAGGGCCGATCCGGTGGCCACCACCTTGGCGCCCTTGACGTAGAAGCCGGCGTCGGTCTCCCTGGTGACCCGGATGAAGACGTCCTTGCCCGCGTCCGCGCCCATACCGCGGTCCACCGGGGGGTTCATGATGGCGTGGTTGATGTACCACGTCTTCTCCTGGGCCTTGCGGTACCAGTTGCGCGCGTTGTCCTCGAACCCCCGGTAGAACTCGGCGTTGGCGCCGAGGGTGCCGAGGAAACAGCCCTTGTAGTCGGGGGAGCGGCCCATCCAGCCCCAGGCGATCTTCTGCCACTCGGCGATCGCGTCGCGGGAGGCCACCTGCTCCTCGACGCTCTTGGGCGCCTGGTAGAAGCGGTGGGTGAAGCCTCCCCCCTCCGTGGGCGCGGTGAGGATGTCCTTGCGCGCCGGGTCGTGCAGGGCGTCGTACATGCGAGCGATCATGCGGGCGGAGTTGCGGAAGGCGGGGTGCTCGGCGATGTTCTCCACCCGCTCCCCGTAAATCCAGACCTCGCGGCCGTCGTTGAGGCTCTCGAGATATTCATCTCCGGTAAAGGGGAGATGATCACGGCCGACAGGGCTGCTTGCCGACTGATTCGCGTTTCCCGTCGTCATTGACCGGACCCCTTCTCGTCATACACGGAGCCGGGACAAGCCATCGGTCCATGCAGTCAATACGTGAGCAGCGATCCCTCGAGGTGGTTTCCTCATCGATCCAAAACTGCCTACGCCGTCGAATTGCCGGGAAGACTGACACGGGCTATGACGCAGGACAAGAGAGTCAAGAAGGAGCCGTCAGGGCCCGGGCACATCGGCCGGCGATGCGCCCGTCGGCCGGCGCACCACTCGGACACCCCTCTGACCTGGACTTTCAAACATCGGCGCGGACGCCGAAACCAAGCGGATATCCAGTTGAAAGTGACGCACGTCACACCGATTCATCAAAGTTCACGGGCCCTCGATCTCGATTCCTTTTCCCCTTTCCATGCATGGCCCAGCAGAGGGGTACATAGTTTTTTGTATGGCCGGCCCGGCCCATACGACCGGATCCGCTCATGAGGCGAGTGCACGGCGATGCGCGGCGACAGTTCGAGTCGCCTGCAGCCAGCGCTCCATCAGCGGGGTGATCCCACCCTCGCGCTTCCACAGGAGGGTCGCCTGCATGGGCCTGAGCCATCGCGGGGGATCGAGGAGGGTCACCGCATCACGTTTGCCCGTGATGCGCTCGGTCACGGGGGCGACCCCGAGTCCGGCAGCCACGAAAGCGAGTGCCGTCTGCGGCGTGGAGACTTCGAGGACTTCGAAGGATTCGTCGTCCGACAGGGCTTTCTCCGCGACGTCGGGCATGCCCGAGAAAGCGGGAATCCGGGACGGCAGAATCCAGCGGCCCCACCCTTTTCCGTCGGGGTGTGATTCCTGTGCACGATACCGGGGCACGGCAAGCTTGAGACCGATGTCCATAATGGGATACCAGTCGCAGATCTCTGCGACGAATCCAGCGAATTGCGCAGGGCCGAACGGGACGCAGCCCATGTCCAGCTCGCCGCTCCGGATCTTCTGCACGATGACATCGGGAGTGACATCGGCCAGACTGACGCGTGCACTCGGGGCCTGTTCGAGGAACTCCGCCAGCACATCGGCGATGATCTCGTTGATGACCATGGGCTCCACGCCGACGCGCAGGTCTCCGACCGCGCCCTCGCCCATCAGCTTCAGCGTCTCCACGACTCGGTTCCGGTCGGCGATCAGACGCTCGCCCCTGGAGACCAGGTGAAGTCCGGCCTGGGTGGGGTGAACGCCCTTCGCCGTCCGCTCGAGCAGCCGCACTCCGAGCTCCAGCTCCAGCTTGGCGATGGCGTGGCTCACCGGCGGCTGCGTCATGTTCAGGTTCTTGGCGGCCTGTGAAACCGAGCCCGCCTCGACGACGGCTCTGAAGTACTCGAGTTGGCGAAAATCCATGCACCTTACATTTCAATCGTTCCCGAGGAATGTCAACATATGGACGATTGACCGGCGAGGGCCATAAGGGCCTGGTGAATCGCGGGTGGCATTCGGATGATGGCGTCCCACCGGGTGGTGCGGCCGGTCAAGGCGCCGGAATGCGCGGGGCGGGGACGGCGGCTCCGCCGGACCGGGTGGTCGCCCCGCCTCGACAGGACGCTTCGCGGGCTTCCGCCCCGCGGAGATCGCCAGGCGCCCCGGACCGGAACGTGGAGCCCGTGATCGCTTGTGCGCCCCTCGGCGGGACACGGCCGTTCGGATCGATCGAGCTCGTCGCGCCGGGAAGGGAAGCCATCGAAGACACCGCTTCCGACGGCCGTCACCTCGGCCCGGTGCCGTCCCGGTGACCACCGAGAAAGCTGCCGAGGCCCGCATCAAGGGCAGTCCTTCAAAGGCCCCGCTCTCCCACGACCTCGGGCTCACCTGTGAAGCCGTCCGGCGGCGGACAGGCGCACACGCCGGTCGACCTCGACAGGGCCGACGCCTTGGAAGCGGACGCGGGCGACGGTGCGCACCACGTCATCCACCCTCTCCACGCCCCCGTACGTTCGACACCATGGATCGGGGCGAGAGCTGCGACGACGATATGCCGACGCACTGCGGGGCGACCACGCGCGGCCGGGCCCGGTCGGGACACGCACGTCCGACCGGGCCCGGCTCCTCACGCCGCGTTCGCGTCAGCGGCGGGCGCTGCTCACAGCAGTCCGTCCCACATCTGCTCCAGCAGCACCGACCACCAGCTCTCCGGCGAACCGAGCGCCGCGGGATCCAGCGCCGCAAGCTGCATCTGGAAGTCGACGGTCCAACGGCCCGCCTGCTCCTGGTTCAGCCCGAACCGCAGCCGCCACATCCGCCCCAGCAACGCCAGGCAGCGCGCGAACTCCGGCAGCCCCGTGTTCACGAACTGCGGCGGTACGGGCGCACCGCCCGGCCCCGCCTCCACCGGCACCGCGACGATGTTCGCCGTGCCGTACTGCACACAGACCGCCTTGCCGAAGTCACTGCCCATGACGAGGTACGAGCCCGCGTCCGAGGCCGGCTGCACACCCCGCTCCGCGGCCAGCTCCGCCAGCGTCGGCACCGGACGGCCCGGCTGCGCCTGGGCCCAGAAGAACGGGCCCATGTCCAACGGCAGCCCGGCGGCCACCAGCGTGTGCGCCACGATCGGCGGCACACCCTGCCGGGACACCGCCTGCTGCTCGAACCGGAACACCCCCGTCCCGAACGCCCCCGCCAGCTCCTGCCCGATGGCCTCCGGCGGAACCGGCGGCGCCGGCTGCACCGGCGTCAGCGGCGCGCGCACCGGCGCCGGCCGGGCAGGCCCGTCCGCCACCTGATGCAACTCACCCTGATGAACGAGCAGCTGCCGCATGCCCTGCCGGCGGCTCGCATGATCGGTGCCGTACGGCGCGATGTTCGTGATCCGCGCCTGCGGCCACTGCTCCCGGATCATCCGCGCACAGTACGCACCCGGAAGCTCACACGACTCCAACTCCGTGTGCAGTTCCAGCACCTGATGCGGCGGCACGTTCATCGCACGCAGCTCGTGGAAGATCTGCCACTCCGGATGCGGCGTGCCCGGCGCCGAACGCCGGATCAGCTGCTGCTCGGAACCGTCCTGCGCGCGGTAGCGCAGCACGGCCTGATAGCCGGGGCCAACCGTCGGCTGCCCGGCCGGCTGCGGCGGATAGCCGTACATCGGCGGCCGGCCGGGTCCGGGCACGCCCGGCGGCACCGCACCCGGCATCCCACCGGACATCCCGGGCGGCGCGGGAGGCGGAGGCACACCCGGGCCACCGGGGGCCGACGGCGGCGGAGGCATACCGGGCCCACCGCCCGCGGGGCCCGCCAGCATGGTCTCCGCGTGATGCACGGGGCCACGCCCGCCCCCCGGGGCGCGAGGAGCACCAAGAGCACCCGGAGTACCAGGAACACCTGGAGCGCCAGGAACATGCGGAGCGCCAGGGGCACCCGGAGCACCGGGCGGGCCCGGAGGCGGGGGCGCACCGGCGCCCGGCCGGCCGGGGTCGGCGAACATCGTCTCCGCGTGATGGACACCGCCGGGTGGCGTGCCCGGCACAGGCGGAGTACCGGGCGGGGGCGTCGAGGCACCGGGCGGCTGCGGGCCGCCCGTCGAACTCCCCGGGCCTGTCGGGCCGTTGGAACCACTGAGGCCGTTGGACCCCAGGGACGACACCATCTGCGTCGGTACGTACCCGCCCGCCGGAGCACCCTGCGCGCCGGGACCGGACGGGGGCGACGACGCAGGCGCGGACGTGCCCCCCGGCCGCACGCCCGGCGTACCCGGGGCGCCCGGCGGAGGCGGCGTCGTCGGGCCCGAGGGGCGGCGCGGCGGAACCGCCTTGCTGGTCGCGGCGTCGGCGATGTCCGCGGCGCTCGGCGCCGCCGGCGCGCCCGGCGGAGTCGGCGCGCCCGCGCCCGCGTCCGGAAACGCCGGTGTCAGCGCCGTCGGCGGCAGCCGGCTGCCCCCCGACAGCAGCGCCGTCGGGGCGTTCGACGCCGACGCCGGTGGCGGCGGCGTGTCGTCGTCGGACCGACTCAGCGGCGGAGCGAAAACGGTGTCCGGAAGCGGCACCGAACCGTCCTCGCCGGCATCGGCGCTCGTGTCCGTACCGGCCCACGGGGTCACCTCGGCCGGTCCACCCGCAGTGCCCGCACCGGGCCCCGCCGGGGAGTCGCCCCCACCGGCAGCGGGCCAGGCAGCACCACTCCCGGGCGCCGCCGGCGCACCCGGCGCCGCGGCCCCGGAATCACCCGCACCGGACCCACCGGCCGTGCTGGACGCGCCCGCCGTCCCGGACCCACCGGGGGCGCCCGCCGTCCCGGCCGTACCCGCCGGAGCGCCCGACGTCTCCCCCCGCCGGTCCGGAATCCCCAGCCGGTCCGCCGCCTCCTGCAACCATTCCGGCGGACTCAGCAGGAACGACGTCTGATTCAGATCCACCCGCGCCGGAGCCGCCGGCGCCGGTTCGGCCGCCGCGTCCGTACGCGCGTACTCCTCCTCGTACCGGCGGATCACCTCGCCCACCGCCAGGGCGGGCCACAGCGTCGCCTCACCACTGTCCCGGGCGATCACCAGCCGCTGCGCACCGCCGTCCGAACGCGGCCCGTCCGCGCGGTCCTCCGCCCACACCACGAACCCGAGGCCGAACTCCCGTACCCGCACCTCACGGTGCTGATACGACGGCACATCGCCGTTGATCCACTCCTCCGCACGCTCCTGCGCCTGCGCGAACGTCACCATCGCCGGACCTCACTCCCCCGCAGCAACCGGAACGACCTGCGCGAAGCCGCCGTCCACCATCAGATTCGCCACCGTCTCCAGCTCCGGCGGCGACCCCGCCAGCCGGGCCAGGAACGCGTCGAAGTCGTCCCCGCACGGCAGCAGCAGCCGCTCCACCCGCTCCGCCGGCAGCCACGACGGATCCACGTCCCGCGCGTCGTCGTAGGCGCAGAACCACACCGAACCCGCCCGCTCGCCCCGCACCTTCACCGCCAGCAGACCGCCCTGGACGAAACCGACACCCAGATAGTCCTTGGTGAGGTGATCACGCAGACACTTGTTGACGTACACCAGGTCATTGACCGCGGCCTCGTCCCGCACCGTGAAGAACGGCTGGTCGACCAGCAGGCCCAGCTCGGCGTCCAGCGCCGTACCCATCGGCGCGCAACCGCCCGCCGCCTTCAGGAACGACCGGTACGCGCCGGGCAGCCGGTAGCCGAGGTCCTCCTCGACGTTCAGCACCTGAGCCTCGGTCACCGCGAGCCCCGACTTCGGCAGCCGGAAATGCGCCGGGCGCGTCTCCTGCAACGGCCGCGTGCCCCGCTTCTCCTGGTCCACGCCCGACGTCACCACACCACCGTGGTGCCGCAGCAGCGCCTTCACCTCGACCGGTACCAGCTCCAGCCGCCGCGACGCCGCCGCGTGATGCCACGTCCAGCCGTGCGGCGTCGCCACCGCCGGCACCGTGTCCCACAGCTCATGACCGGTCGCCGCGAGCGCCGCGTTCGCCGACACGTAGTCCGTCAGCCGCAGCTCGTCGACACCGAATCCCTCCGGCGGCTCCGCGATCTCCGCCGCCGCACGCGCGTACGGCGAGAAATCGGGGTACCCACGTTCGTCCACCCGTACCCCTCTCGGGTGACGGGCCGCCCGCACCGGATCCGGGAAGTGCACGACCTGCCCGGAATAGGCCGCATTCGGCGGCACGGCTCTCTGCCCGAGCCGACCTGTCGTCATGGCGGTTGCCCCCTGCGGCACTCTGGACGACCCGCACCGACCACCATCGTGTCGTTACGGAACGTATTCGACTGTCACGTCTGTTTCGACTGCTTACCGCCGCCGTTCCCCCGGCGCCCCGCACGTCGTTCGCACGGATCACCGCAGGAATCGCGACACCAACAGCCTATGCGGTACGACGGCACCGGTCACCGGGCACCGGCGGCTCGCCCACCCGGCTCCGTGACCAAACGTCACCCTCCCGTGACAGCATGCCCAAACCTGGGCGTGTCGCCCCGCCCCAGCTTCCCCATCAGCCACGCCATTTGGCACTCTGTGACCTTCCGGGGGATGCACAGGAGGGGAATGCGATCATGAACATGACTCAAACAGGGACACCGGCAGGGCACACCGCCGACCCCCGCACCGGCGACCCCCGCATCGGCTGGAGCAGCACCGACGCCGCCCGCACCCCCCTCCTCCACCACCGCCGCGACGGCATCCTGCCCACCATCGCCGCCGCCCTCTCCATCCGCGGCACCACCCTCACCGGCACCGCCGCCCGCGGCGACACACCCCCCGACCTGCACCCCCTCGTCCAGGACTTCCTCGACACCCTCACCAGCGGCCAACGCGACCGCTTCACCGGCCGCTGCGCCGAAACCATCCTCATCTCCCGGCACCTCACCACCGCCGACACCGCACGCAGCAAACGCGCCGCACGCAAACCCATGACCAACGGCGAAGCGCGCAAAGCACTCAAACAAGCCAAACTCACCGCCCGTCACATCCGCGAGGACGGCGACCCCCTCCACGGCAGATACGCCGCACCCTGCCGCGCCTGCACCGCCCTCGCCGCCCATTTCGGCGTCCGCGTCGTCGACCCCGGATGACCCGACCCGGTGAGTGATTCCGTACACCCCCTCCGTACCAACCCCTGACACACCCCCACCCCTCCACCACCATCCGGCCGGCCACCCCCCTCACCGGCCACACCACCACGACGAACGAACGGCAGATGCGCACCGACCGCACCCTCTCCCCCGACCACCCGGCCCCACCCGAGCCAGGGGGAACCTCACACCGCTTCCCCGACCCCGTCGCCACCGCCCTGCGCACCGCCGGCTGGCAACCGGGACGCTGGGACATCAAACAAGCCGAAGTCTGGGCCGACACCCTGCGCGACCACACCTCACCCGCAGGGCACCGCCACACCGTCTTCCCCGCCGCCGTCGAAGCCTGGGCCGAATTCGGCGGACTCCACATCACCCCCCCCCCCCCCCCCCCCCAACTCGCCCCCGCCACCCTCCACCTCGACCCCCTCCACGGCCTCCACATGGCCCGCACCCTCGGCGACCTCGGCCGCGCCCTCGACACCGACGTCTGCCCCATCGGCACCGAAACCGACACCGACACCCTCGTCGCCATCGACACCGAAGGCCGCGTCTACGCCCTCGACCACACCGGCGACTGGTACCTCGGCCACCACATCGACCAGGGCCTCACCGTCCTCATCACCGGCACCGAACCCGCCCGCCTCACCACAGGCTGACCGCACACCGACCGACCGCGCACCTGCCGACCGCACACCTGCCGACCGCAGACCGGGCACCGCACACCGGGCACGACTGGACCCCACACCCTCCGACCGCCCCGCCCGCGACCCCACCCCGCCGGACCTGCGACGGGCCTACGACGCCGGAATCACCGCCGACACCCGAAAACCCCCCGCATCCGTCGGCCCCGACACGAACACCCCACCCAGCGCCGACACCCGCTCCTTCATCCCCACCAAGCCGTTCCCACCCGACGGCAGCCGCGCCGACGACCCGGCCTCCGGCGGCGGCTCGTTCTCCACCTGCATCGCGAACTCCGACACCCGATGCGCCAGCCGCACATACGTCTTCGCCCCCGGCGCATGCTTGTGCACATTCGTCAGCGCCTCCTGCACCACCCGGTACGCCGTCGACTCCACCTCCCCCGCATACGGCCGGCCCTCCCCCTCCACCGACAGAGCCACCACCATCCCCGCAGCCGCCGACTGCCCCACCAGCTCATCGATCTCCGACAGACTCGGCCCCTCACCCCCGGCCCGCCGAGCCTCGTCCACCGCCCGCGACGCCGCCGCGGCCGCCGCCGCACCCACCGCCGCCAGCGGCACCGACGCACCCGCACTCCGCCCCGCGCCGCCCCCACCGGACCGCAGCACCCCGAGCATCTCCCGCAACTCCGTCAACGCCTGCCGGCCCATGTCCCCCACCAGCGCGGCATTCTTCACCGCCTTCTCCGGATCCTTCCGCGCCACCGCCTGCAATGCCGCCGCATGCACCACCATCAGACTCACCCGATGCGCGACCACGTCATGCATCTCCCGCGCGATCCGCGTCCGCTCCTCGTTACGCGCCCACTCGGCCCGCTCCTCGGCCCGCTCGGCCAGCAACTGAAGCTCCCGCTCCAGGCTGTCCGCCCGCTCCCGCAGACTCTCCATCAACCGCCGCCGCGCCCCCACGTACAGCCCCAGCAGCACCGGCGGCGCGGTAAGCCCCAACGACGTCGTGACCGACGCGAACGGAACGAACCAGTCCCCCAGGTCCAGCTCCCCCCGCGCCATGTCCTGCTGCACCCGCACCAACGTCACGATGAACGTCCCCACCAGAGACATCCCGGCGAGCGACGCGATGATCCGGCGCGGCAACTCCGACGCCGCCAGCGTGTACAGACCCACCAGGCCCATCAGGAAACCCATCTGGGCCGGCGTGATGGCGATCACCAGCAGCACCACGACGATCGGCCAGTGCCGCCGCACCAGCAGCACCGAACCCGCCAGCACCCCGAACACCACACCCGCGGCCACCGGAATCCCCGCGTCCCGCGCGAACGGAATCCCCTCCAGCCCGCACTCCAGCGCGGACACCACCGCGAGACTCACATCCAGCACGGCACCGCGCCGCCTGTCCCACCGCCACGGCCCTCCCCGGGCCCTCACATGGTCTTCCCCCGTCGTGGTCATGGCCCCAGCCTACGGGCGCCCGGTGCCGGTTTTCCGGGGACTTTCCCCGACTGAACCCCCACCACATTCCGTGACCGTTCGGATGCGATACGGCCCAAATCCCTCGAACTGCCGAACCGCACACCGTTCGACCCCGGAAGCAGGCATTCCGCCCGGACGGTATGCAGGTGACACATGCACCAGGCAAATACGCCGACTTCGAAGAACTGAGAGACCAGGCGGTGGCACTGCGGCGGGCAGGGCTGAGCCGACGCCAGATCCGCGACCGACTCCACGTCGACAACAACGACATCCTCAACCGCCTCCTCCAGGGCGAGCCCGCCCCCGAGTGGACGAAGCGCCCGAACGCCAAGGACGACCTGAGGGACAGGGCGCGGGAACTCCGCCTCCAGGGATGGACCTACGACCGGATCCAGGTGGAGCTGGGCTGCTCCAAGAGCTCGATCTCGCTGTGGGTGAGGGATCTTCCGAAGCCGGAGCGCAAACGGACCCTCGGAGAGTCCGCAGCGATCGCCCGGCGAGGCTGGGAAGCGAAGCTGCGCATCCGCGACGAGGAGCGGCAAAACACCAAGGAGGCCGCCAAACGTGCGGTCGGCAACCTGACATCGCGCGAGCTGTTCCTGGTGGGCGTCGGCCTCTACTGGGCCGAGGGGAGCAAGGACAAGCCCTACGACCGCCGGGAGAGAGTGACTTTCGTCAACAGCGATCCCGGCATGATCCACGTCTTCCTTGCCTGGCTGGACCTGCTGGGCGTCGAACGCGAACGCCTGCGGTTCACGGTAATGATCCACGAGAACGCCGACGTGACCGGCGCGGAACTGTACTGGGCCGACCTTGTCGATGCGGACCGTTCGGCGTTCCTCAAAACGACACTGAAGAAGCACAACCCCAAAACGGTCCGCAAGAACGTGGGCGACTCCTACCGGGGGTGCCTCGCGATCAAAGTCCTCAAGAGCGCCGACTTGTACCGTCGCATCGAAGGGTCCTGGTGCGGCATAGTAGGTGCGGCACGCGAAGCCGATCACCACAATCGGACATAGCGGCCAAACTATCCCGGATCGTCTAAAGGTAGGACAAACGGTTTTGGTCCGTTGAATGAGGGTTCGAATCCTTCTCCGGGAGCACACAGCAGCAACGTCCTCAGTTCGGGCCCTGACCGGCCAAACCCCCGGTCAGGGCCCGCGCTCATGTCCCCCCACCACCACCCCGGTATCCTGCGGATGTCCCCTCCCCACTTACAGCCGAAGGGCATCCTTGTGAGCGCCAATCGCCCGGCAGCCGTCGTCGTTCTCGCAGCGGGTGAGGGCACCCGTATGAAGTCGGCCACCCCGAAGGTCCTGCACGACATCTGCGGCCGTTCCCTGGTGGGTCATGTACTGGCCGCCTCCGGTGAGCTGGAGCCGGAGAACCTGGTCGTCGTCGTGGGTCACGCCCGCGAGCAGGTGACCGCGCACCTCGCCGAGGTCGCCCCGGGGGCCCGTACCGCGGTGCAGGCGGAGCAGAACGGCACCGGTCACGCGGTGCGGATGGGGCTGGAGGAGCTGGGTGGCTCCGTGGACGGGACCGTGGTCGTGGTCTGTGGTGACACCCCGCTGCTGACCGGTGAGACGCTGCGGCGGCTTTCGGCCACGCACGTGGCCGACGGGAACGCGGTGACGGTGCTGACGGCCGAGGTGCCGGACGCGACGGGGTACGGGCGGATCGTGCGCGACGCGGCCTCGGGTGCGGTGACGGCGATCGTGGAGCACAAGGACGCGTCCGAGGAGCAGCGGGCGATCCGGGAGATCAATTCGGGTGTGTTCGCGTTCGACGGTGCGTTGCTGGCGGGTGCGCTGAAGAGGGTGCGGACGGACAACAGTCAGGGTGAGGAGTACCTGACGGATGTCCTGGGGATTCTGCGGGAGGCGGGGCACCGGGTGGGTGCGTCGGTGGCAGTCGATCACCGGGAGATCGCGGGGATCAACAACCGGGTGCAGTTGTCCCAGGCGCGGCGGATCCTCAATGACCGGTTGCTGACCGCCGCCATGCTCTCGGGGGTCACCGTCATCGATCCCGCCACGACGTGGGTGGACGTCTCGGTGACGTTCGAGCAGGACGTGGTGGTGCATCCGGGGACGCAGCTGCAGGGTGCGACGCATCTCGCCGAGGGCTGTGAGGTGGGTCCGAATACGCGGCTGACGGATACGCGGGTGGGGGCCGGTGCGCGGGTGGACAACACGGTGGCGTCGGGTGCCGAGGTCGGGCCGGAGGCCACCGTGGGGCCGTATGCGTATCTGCGTCCGGGGACGCGGCTCGGGCGCAAGGGCAAGATCGGTACGTACGTGGAGACGAAGAACGCGTCGATCGGTGAGGGGACGAAGGTTCCGCATCTGTCGTATGTGGGGGATGCGACGATCGGCGACTTCTCGAACATCGGTGCGGCGAGTGTGTTCGTGAATTACGACGGACAGGACAAACATCACACGACGGTCGGGTCGCACTGCAAGACGGGGTCGGACAACATGTTTGTGGCA
The DNA here is from genome assembly GCF_042656345.1 of Streptomyces incanus. Classification (NCBI taxonomy): domain Bacteria; kingdom Bacillati; phylum Actinomycetota; class Actinomycetes; order Kitasatosporales; family Streptomycetaceae; genus Streptomyces; species Streptomyces incanus. The sequence continues at coordinate 403,019 of NZ_JBHSPC010000015.1, read as the reverse complement.
CCCGTCACGGTCGGGGACGGTGCGTACACCGCTGCCGGCTCTGTGATCACGAAGGATGTGCCGCCCGGTTCGTTGGCTGTGGCCCGGGGCCAGCAGCGGAACATCGAGGGCTGGGTGGCCCGTAAACGTCCGGGGAGTGCTGCCGCGAAGGCCGCGGAGGAGGCTGCCCGGGGGTCGGTCGAGAAGGGTTGACCGGAAAGCGGTGCGCCGGAGTCGTCGTATCGTGATAAGTGCATATCCGCACCCCACCAGGTGAGATGACCTCTCGCGTGCCGTCCGAGAGGCTTCTCGCCTTCGAGCCGCGAGTTTCCGCGACACCTCTGAGGAGATAGTGCTGTGACCGGGATCAAGACGACCGGCCAGAAGAAGATGATGTTCTTCTCCGGCCGGGCCCACCCCGAGCTTGCCGAGGAGGTCGCCCACCAGCTGGGGGTCGGGGTCGTTCCGACCAAGGCCTTCGACTTCGCCAATGGTGAGATCTATGTGCGGTACGAGGAGTCGGCCCGTGGTGCCGACTGTTTCCTGATCCAGAGCCACACGGCGCCGATCAACAAGTGGATCATGGAGCAGCTGATCATGATCGACGCGTTGAAGCGTGCGTCGGCGAGGTCGATCACCGTCATCGTGCCGTTCTACGGTTACGCGCGACAGGACAAGAAGCACCGCGGGCGTGAACCGATTTCGGCGCGTCTGATCGCGGATCTGATGAAGACCGCGGGTGCGACCCGGGTGCTGACGGTGGATCTGCACACGGACCAGATCCAGGGTTTCTTCGACGGTCCGGTGGATCACCTGTTCGCGCTGCCGCTGCTGGCGGACTACGTGGGTGCGAAGGTGGACCGGGAGAAGCTGACGGTGGTGTCGCCGGACGCGGGTCGTGTGCGGGTGGCGGACCGTTGGTGCGACCGGCTGGGTGCGCCGCTGGCGATCGTGCACAAGCGGCGGGACAAGGATGTGGCGAACCAGGTCACGGTCCACGAGGTGGTCGGTGAGGTCAAGGGTCGCGTGTGCGTCCTGGTCGACGACATGATCGACACGGGTGGCACGATCTGTGCCGCGGCGGACGCGTTGTTCGCGCACGGCGCGGAGGACGTGATCGTGACGGCGACGCACGGTGTGCTGTCGGGTCCGGCGGCGGACCGGCTGAAGAACTCGCGGGTGAGCGAGTTCGTGTTCACGGACACGCTGCCGACTCCGGCTGAGCTGAGTGGCGATCTGGACAAGATCACGGTGCTGTCGATCGCGCCGACGATCGCGCGTGCGGTCCGTGAGGTGTTCGAGGACGGTTCGGTGACGAGCCTGTTCGACGAACAGTAAGGGTTCTGTTCCGGGTCCCGTCGGGGTCCCGGCTGATCGTTTTGGGTACGGCCTCCCTGTCCGAGTAGACTGCTGCAGTTGCTCGGCGAGGGAGGCCGTACCGCTTCGTGAGGGGTGGAGTACGGCGGTCCGTAATCGACGCGCTCTTCGTAGCAGGCCGTTCGTGGCCGGGTGACCTTCCCCAAGCTCCTCGGAGCGGGGGGTATCCCCAACGGTTTCTGACTTCGAGGAGTGGTGAGCATGGCCGACGTGAAGATTCACGCGGAGACGCGGAGTGAGTTCGGCAAGGGTGCGGCGCGTCGTATCCGTCGCGACGGCAAGGTTCCGGGCGTGGTGTACGAGCACGGTCTCGAGCCGCTGCACCTGACGCTGCCGGGCCACGAGCTGCTGCTGGCGCTGCGTACGCCGAACGTGCTGATCGATCTGGTCATCGACGGTGAGGGCAGCCAGCTGGCGATCCCGAAGGCCGTGCAGCGTGACGCGATCAAGGGTTTCCTGGAGCACGTCGACCTGCTGATGGTCAAGCGGGGCGAGCGGGTCACCGTCGAGATCCACGTGACCGCCGAGGGTGAGCTGGCTCCGGGCGGCAACCTGCTGGAGCACGTCATTCCGACGCTGCCGATCGAGGCCGAGGCGACGAACATCCCGGACGGCGTGAGCGTCTCGGTGCAGGGCCTGTCGGCCGGCGCCACGATTCTCGCCAAGGACCTGGTGCTGCCGGCCGGTGCGAAGCTGGCGGTGGACGAGGACACCGTGGTGCTGCAGGTGCTGGCCGCGCAGGCCGAGGAGGCCGCGGAGACCGAAGGGGACGAGGCCGCCCAGGCCTGATCCTTCTCGTAGTCTTCCTACGCGTCGGCCGCTGTTCCCGTGCGGGGGCAGCGGCCGACGTGTGTGTGTGGGGGGACGAGCACGGGACGTGGACGTGGACGAAGGAGACAGGGACGTGACGACCGATGCGGCGGCTGTCTGGCTGATCGTGGGGCTGGGCAATCCGGGGCCGGAGTACGCCGGGAACCGGCACAACGTGGGGTTCATGGTGGCGGATCTGCTGGCGGAGCGGATCTCGGGCCGGTTCAAGCGGGCCGGGAAGGCGCAGGCGCAGGTGGTGGAGGGGCGGATCGGTCCGCCGGGTCCGGCGGGCCGGCGGGTGATTCTGGCGAAGCCGATGTCGTTCATGAATCTGTCGGGCGGGCCGGTGAACGCGCTGCGGGAGTTCTACAAGGTGCCGGTGGCGCAGGTGGTGGCGGTCCATGACGAGCTGGACATCGACTACGGGACGCTGCGGCTGAAGCTGGGGGGCGGGGACAACGGCCACAACGGGCTGAAGTCGATGACGAAGGCGTTCGGTGCGGACTATCACCGGGTGCGGTTCGGGATCGGGCGGCCGCCGGGGCGGATGCAGGTGGCGGACTATGTGCTGCGGGACTTCTCGTCGGCGGAGCGCAAGGAGCTGGACTACTGCGTGGACCGGGCGGCGGACGCGGTGGAGTGTCTGGTGATCGACGGTCTGGAGCGGGCGCAGGGGACGTACAACTCCTGAGTGGGTATCCGCGGCTCCTGGGTGCGTACGTCTTCCGAGTGAGCGCGGATTCCGGACGGAGTTGACCGAGCGCAAGGGCATGGCCAAAGATCTCGGCCATGCCTTCAGCCGTCTCGTCCTCCCGGGGTTCGTCCGCCGCTCTGCGTTTCGGCCGGTTCGCGGTGATGGGCACGGTCGCCGTGCTGATCCTGATCGCGGGTGTGTGGGCGTCGTGGGGCACAGCGCAGTACGTGATGCTGACGAAGGGGCGGGAGCAGGGCGCGGTCGCGGTGACGTCCTGCGGTGAGCGGACCTGTACGGGGGCGTACACGCCGGTGTCGCCCGGGTCGCAGCCGCGGGCCGAGGTCGTGCTGGAGAACAACGCGGCCGTGGCGAAGGGGCGGACGTACACCGTCGTCATGAAGCCGGGCGGAGTCGTGGCGGTCCGTTCCGGTCCCGCCGGGATCCTCTACGCGTGGGTGCCGCTGGGCGGGGCGCTGATGCTGGCGTCGGTGGTGGTGGCGGGCGGACTGCTGCGGACCCGGCCGGCGTGGGTGATGGGGTTGTCGGGGCTGGCGCTGGTGACGGCGGCGTTCCTGGTGGTGTGACACCTGGTCCGTGCGGGTGTGGTGCGGAACGAGCGAGGGTGCCCCCGGGCCGGAGTACGGCTCGGGGGCACCCTTCGTCGTGGGCGGCTTCGGGGTCAGCCGGTGTTGCGCAGGCCCGCCGCGACGCCGTTGACGGTGAGGAGGAGGGCTCGGGCGAGCAGCGGGTCGGGCTCGTCGCCGGCCGCGGCGGCGTCGCGCTGGCGCTTGAGCAGGGCGACCTGGAGGTAGGAGATGGGGTCGAGGTAGGCGTCGCGGATGGTGAGGGTCTGCTTGAGGACCGGGTCCGCGTCCAGGAGTTCGCTCTCGCCGGTGACGCGGAGTACTTCGGCGACGGTGAGTTCGTGCTCGGCCCTGATCGCGTCGAAGACGTGCTTGAGCTCGTCGGGGACGAGGGTGTCGACGTAGTGCTGGGCGATTCTGAGGTCGGTCTTGGCGAGGGTCATCTCGACGTTGGAGATGAAGTTGCGGAAGAAGTGCCACTGCTCGTGCATCTCGTCGAGCACGGTGTCGAGGCCGGTCTCGCGCAGGGCCTTGAGGCCGGAGCCGACGCCGTACCAGCCGGGGACGATCTGGCGGGACTGGGTCCAGCCGAACACCCAGGGGATGGCGCGCAGGCCGTCCAGTCCGGCACCGGAGTCGGGGCGGCGGGAGGGCCGGGAGCCGAGGTGCAGGTCGGCGAGCTGGTCGACGGGGGTGGAGGCGAAGAAGTAGGCGGGGAGGTCGGGGTCCTCGACGAGCCGGCGGTAGGAGTCGTGGGCGGCGTCGGAGACGACGTCCATGGCGGCGTCCCAGCGGGCGAGCGCCTCGTCGGACTGGCGGGGTGCGGTGTGCAGGACGGATGCCTGGAGGGTGGCGGCGACCGTGAGTTCCAGGTTCTCCCTGGCGAGTGCGGGGATGAGGTACTTGTCGGAGATGACCTCGCCCTGTTCGGTGACCTTGATCTCGCCCTCGAGGGTGCCCCAGGGCTGGGCAAGGATGGCGTCGTGGGTGGGGCCGCCGCCGCGGCCGACGGTGCCGCCGCGGCCGTGGAAGAGGCGCAGGCGTACGCCGTAGCGGTGGGCGACGTCGCGCAGCCGGCGCTGGGCGCGGTGGATCTCCCACTGACTGGTGGTGATGCCACCGAACTTGGAGGAGTCGGAGTAGCCGAGCATGACTTCCTGGACGTCGCCCCGCAGCGCGACCAGGCGCCGGTAGGACGGGTCGGAGAGCATGTCCTCGAGGATGGTGTCGGCGGCCTTCAGTTCGTCCGTCGTCTCCAGCAGCGGGACGATGCCGATCTTCGCCCAGCCGGCGTGCAGGTCGATCAGCCCGGCCTCCCGCGCGAGGACGGTGGCGGCGAAGACGTCGTCGGCGCCCTGGCACATGGAGATGATGTAGGACTCGACGACTTCGGGGCCGAAGATCTCCAGGGCCCGCTTGACGGTCTGGAAGACGCCGAGGGTCTTCTCGCCGGCCGCGTCGACGGGGGCGGGGGTGGGGGCCAGCGGCCTGCGCGAGCGGAGTTCCTTGGCGAGGAGCTTGGTGCGGTAGTCGCGGGGCATGTCGGTGTAGCGCCAGGATTCCTCGCCGAGCCGGTCGAACAGCTGGCCGAGGGCGTGGTGGTGGGCGTCGGCGTGTTCGCGCACGTCCATGGTGGCGAGCTGGAGGCCGAAGGCGGCGAGGGTGCGGATGGTGCGGGCGAGGCGGCCGTCGGCGAAGAGGGCGCCGCGGTGCTCGCGCAGGGAGGTCTGGATGATCCGCAGGTCGGCGAGGAGTTCGCCGGTGCCGAGGTAGTCGCGGCCCCTCTGGTGGGGGGTGTCCTGGGCGAGGCGCTGCTTGGTGTTCTCGAGCTTCTGCCGGATGCAGGTGGCCTTGAGCCGGTAGGGCTCCTCGGCGTTGAGGCGCTTGTAGCGGGGGCTGATCTCGGGGAGGTTGTCGAGGTCGGCCTTCAGGGAGGTGAGGAGGTCGTCGGTGGCGCCGGCGTAGCGGATGGAGTTGGAGAGGAATCCGCGGAGTTCGTCGATCATCTCCAGGGCGTCGTTGATGCCGTGCTCGTGCTGGAGGATGAGGACGTCCCAGGTGACCTGGGGGGTGACGTTGGGGTTGCCGTCGCGGTCGCCGCCGATCCAGGTGCCGAAGGTGAGGGGGCGGGTGTCGTCGGGGAGGGTGACGCCGACGCGTTCGAGTTCGGCGGTGAGGTCCTCGAGGACGTCGCCGACGGCGCCCGCGTGCAGCTCGTCGAGGTAGTAGATGGCGTTACGGGCCTCGTCGGCGGGCTCGGGGCGGACGACGCGCAGTTCGTCGGTCTGCCAGACGAGGTCGATGTTCTCGGCGAGGCGGGTGTCGAGGCGGCGCCGGTCGCTCTCGATGACGGGGGTGTCGAGGAGGGCGGCGATGCGGCGCAGCTTGCCCAGGACGGAGCGGCGGGCGGCCTCGGTGGGGTGCGCGGTGAAGACCGGGCGGACGTTGAGGTGCCGCACGGTTTCGCGCAGGTGCTCGGGGTCGGCGTCCTTGAGGCGGTCGGCGGTGCGGGCGAGCAGTCCGCCTTCGGTGGCGCGGCGGGCGCGCAGTTCACGGCCGCGGTGCACCTGTTCGGTGACGTTCGCCAGGTGGAAGTAGGTGGAGAAGGCGCGGACCAGTTTGGCGGCGGTGCCGAGTTCGGTGCCGCGCAGCAGTTCGGCTGCGGCCTCGCCGTCCTCGCGGGTGAGTCGGCGGACCTTTTCGACGAGGTCGAGGAGTTCGGGGCCGTCCTGGCGGACGAGGGTCTCTCCGAGGAGATCACCCAGTCGGCGGATGTCGGCCCTCAGTTCGCTGCTCGTGGTCGCCGTGGACACGGCCTGGTCGTCGGCACTGCTCACAGGTGCGGCTCCTTGCAGTGTTGAAGCTGGTCTGGAGGGCCCGGACGACGTCTGTGGGCGGCTGGCGCCGCATACGGGCCGTGCATCCGGGAAGTAATCAGAGCGGACCGCGCTGTCCGACCGATTCCAAGGATAGGCGTCGGCCGGGGTGCGCAGGCTCGTGGGCTCTTGCCGCCGGGCCCCGCGCTGCCATACTTACGATGCCGTAGGTTACGGTCCCGTAGGAAATGCTGTTCGGTTCCGGCAGCCCGGCATCACCCTCCATCCTCATACCCCACAAGGGACACGCATGACCTCACGTCCTGATGTCATCGACGAAGCCTCGAAGAAGCCGCTGCCCTCCGGCGCCGGCACCGATACCCCAGCCGTTCCCTCCGCCACGCTGGGCGGGGAGCGCAAGCGTTCGATCGAGCAGATCGCGCTGCTGGTCTTCATCATCGTTCCGTTCCTGGCCGTGCTGGCGGCGGTGCCTCTGACCTGGGGCTGGGGGGTGAGCTGGCTGGATCTCGGCCTGCTGGTGTCCTTCTACTTCCTGGGCTGCCACGGCATCACCATCGGTTTCCACCGTCATTTCACGCATGGTTCGTTCAAGGCGAAGCGGCCGCTCAAGATCGCCCTGGCGGTGGCGGGTTCGATGGCGGTGGAGGGACCACTGGTGCGCTGGGTGGCGGACCACCGCAAGCATCACAAGTTCTCGGACGCGGAGGGCGACCCGCATTCGCCGTGGCGGTACGGGGAGTCGTTGCCGGCGCTGATGAAGGGCCTGTGGTGGGCTCATCTCGGCTGGATGTTCGACGAGGAGCAGACGCCGCAGGACAAGTACGCGCCGGATCTGATCAAGGACCGGACGCTGCGCGCGATTTCCCGCCAGTTCGTGCTGTGGGCGGGGGTGTCGCTGGCGCTGCCGGCGCTGATCGGCGGTCTGGTGACGATGTCCTGGTGGGGTGCGTTCACGGGCTTCTTCTGGGGGTCACTCGTTCGGGTGGCGTTGTTGCACCATGTGACGTGGTCGATCAACTCGATCTGCCATGCGGTGGGCAAGCGGCCGTTCAAGTCGCGGGACCGTTCGGGCAACGTGTGGTGGCTGGCGGTGCTGTCCTGCGGCGAGTCCTGGCACAACCTGCATCACGCCGACCCGACGTCCGCACGGCACGGGGTGGAGCGGGGGCAGATCGATTCGAGCGCCCGTCTGATCCGCTGGTTCGAGATACTGGGCTGGGCGTACGACGTGCGCTGGCCGTCACGCTCGCGTATCGATTCGCGCCGTGACACCGGGGGAGGCGGCTCCCGGAGCGGGCGGGAGACGGCCGAGGCGGCATGATGGTCGGCGTGGCGACCGACTCCAGCAGCACCTCGAGCAATGACAAGCCGCGGCGTGCCCGCCGCACCCGGATGACCGGCGCGGAGCGCCGTCAGCAGCTGTTGGAGATCGGCCGCACCTTGTTCGCCGAGAAGGGGTTCGAGGGCACCTCGGTGGAGGAGATCGCGGCGAAGGCCGGGGTCTCCAAGCCGGTGGTGTACGAGCACTTCGGCGGCAAGGAGGGCCTGTACGCGGTGGTCGTGGACCGCGAGATGCGGCGTCTGCTGGACATGGTGACGGGTTCACTGACCGCGGGTCATCCGCGGGAGCTGTGCGAGCAGGCGGCGTTCGCGCTGCTGGACTACATCGAGGAGTACACGGACGGGTTCCGCATCCTGGTCCGTGACTCCCCGATCCCCCAGTCGACGGGGTCCTTCGCCTCCCTCATCTCGGACATCGCCACGCAGGTGGAGGACATCCTGGGCCGCGAGTTCAAGAGCCGCGGGTTCGATCCCAAACTGGCTCCGCTGTACGCGCAGGCGCTGGTCGGGATGGTGGCGCTGACCGGCCAGTGGTGGCTGGACGTCCGCAAGCCGAGGAAGGCGGAGGTGGCCGCGCACCTGGTCAACCTGGCCTGGCACGGCCTGGACGGCCTGGAGCAGAAGCCGCGGCTGATCGGCCACCGGAAGAACTGAATCATGATGTCGAAAGATTAACCTTGTGCCACCATGTGGTCATGACCGAGATCACGATCAGTACAGCCCGCGCTCAGCTCGGCGACCTGGTCCGCCGCGCCGCCCACAGCCGCGAGACCATCGCCCTCACGGACCACGGACACGTGGCGGCTCTGCTCGTATCACCACACGTCATAGAGGATCTCGAAGACGCCCTGGCACTTTCCGAATACGAGCGGCGCAAGGCCGAAGGCACGCTCGGCGAGGGCGTCCCGCACGAAGAGGTCGGACGCATGCTGGGGCTGCGGCCGTGACCTACCGCATTATCTGGGAGCCGAACGCCACCAATGCGGCTGTGCGGTTCCTCCGGGACGACCCGGCCGGACTGGCCGCCGTATATGAAGCCGTCGACACCCTCGCCAAGGAGCCCCGCCCTGCCGACTCCGCCGCCTACGGGCCGACGGCCCGCCGCCTGCGGGTCGGCGACTACCGCGTGCTGTACCTCATCGACGACGACGTGATCCATATCCTCGTCACCCACCTGGGCCGCACGCCCTGAGCGGGGTCATCCAATCCTCCGTGCCACCGCGAAGATCCGGCGGAACGGGAACGGGGTGCCGTGCGGGCCCGCCGGGTAGGCGTCGCGCAGGGCGGTGCGGTACTCGTCCACGAAGGCGTCGCACACCTCGGGGTCGTCGGCGAGGGCGGTGAGGACGGGCCGCAGGCCGGTGCCCTTGACCCAGTCCAGGACGGGGTCCTCGCCCTGGAGGAGATGGACGTACGTCGTCTCCCACACGTCGGCGGTGCAGCCGAGGCCGGTCAGCCGCTCCAGGTACGCCTCCGGACGGAGCACGGCGTCGGCGTGCCGCAGGACGCCGTCGAGGCGGCCGGCCCAGCGCGGGGAGCGGGCGAGTTCGCGCAGGAGGACGTGGCTGGGGGCGTCGAAGTTGCCGGGCACCTGGAAGGCGAGGGTGCCGCCGGGGGTGAGTCCGGCGGTCCAGTCGGCGAACCGGTCCACATGACCGGGAATCCACTGCAGGGTGGCATTGCTGACGATCAGGTCGTACGGCCGCTCGGGCCCGGGCGTCCAGGTGCGGACGTCGGCGTGGGCGAAGTCGGTCCGGCCGCCGTCGGGGGTGGGGCCCTGGTGGTCGGCGCGGGCCCTGTCGAGCATCTCGGGCGAGTTGTCGTAGCCGGTGGTGCGGGCGCGCGGCCAGCGGTCGGCGATCAGCGCGGTGACGTTGCCCGCGCCGCAGCCGAGGTCGGCGATGCGGGGCGGGTCGCCGGGCAGCTCGGGGACCCGGGCGAGGAGATCGAGGGAGGGGCGGGTGCGGTGACCGGCGTGGCGCAGGTACTGAGCGGGGTCCCAGCGGGGATCGGTGGCCGTGGGCACGGGGCGCCTCCTGGTGAATCGGCAACCGGCGGACGGGCCGGCCGGCGAACGGGCTGACGGGTACCCACCGTCCCGCACAAACTTGCTCGACGTCAAGCATCTCGATATCAAGAGACTTCACATCGACACAACCACTACACTGATCGTCATGGAGGACGAGGTCGATCGGCTGGTCGCAGCATGGCGCCGGGAGCGCCCGGACCTCGACGTGGAACCGCTCGAGGTGCTCAGCCGGGTGAGCAGGCTCGCCCGGCACCTGGACCGGGCCCGCAGGCTGGCCTTCGCCGAGCACGGGCTGGAGCCCTGGGAGTTCGACGTCCTGACCGCGCTGCGCCGTGCGGGCGTCCCCTACCAGCTCTCGCCGGGGCAGCTCCTCACACAGACGCTGGTCACCTCGGGCACGATGACCAACCGCATCGACCGCCTGACCAAGAAGGGCCTGGTGGAGCGCCTGCCCGACCCCAGCGACCGGCGCGGGGTGCTGGTCCGCCTCACGGACGAGGGTCGTGACCGCGGCGACCAGGCGCTGGCCGGGCTGCTGACGCAGGAGCGGGCGATCCTCGCCGAGCTCTCCCGCACACAGCGTGGCGAACTGGCGGGCCTGCTACGCCGGCTGACTGCCCCGTTCGACAACATCCCCGGCTAGGTCGACCGGCCCGACACCCGCCCTGCGGGCCAGGGCGACGGCGGCGAGGGTGGAGTGCACGCCCAGCTTGCCGAGCACGTTCTGCATGTGCGTACGCACGGTGTGCGGGGACAGGTACAGGCGCTCGGCGACAGCTTTGCGCCCCAGGCCCGCGACCATGCACCGCAGTACCTCCCGCTCGCGCGGGGTCAGGGACTCCACGAGGCGTTCGCTTTCGGTGCGGTGCTTGCGGGCGGCGGTGAGTTCGCGCAGCACGCCGGTGAGCAGGGCGGGCGGCAGATGCGTCTCGTCGCGCAGCACCCCCCGGATGACGGTGAGCAGCCGGCTCAGCGAGCAGTCCTTGGCGACCCAGCCGCCTGCGCCGGCCTGGAGGGCGAGCGCGGCACGGCGCGGGTCGTCCTTCTCGGCGAGCACGACGATCCGTACCTGCGGGTGGACCGAGCGCACCCCGGTGACCAGGGACATCCCGTCGACGATGCCGTCCTCGTCGCCCGCGCGCACGGGCACGGCGGACGGGCCGGCCGGCGCTCTGCCGCCCAGGTCGGCGTCGACGAGCAGGACGTCGAACCGCCGCCCCTCGGCGACCGCCCGCTCCAGGCACCGCAGTGCGGCCGGGCCGCTGCCCGCCGCGGACACCTCGACGTCCGGCTCGGCGGCCAGGGCCGCGGCGAGCGACTCGGCGAAGATGCGATGGTCGTCGACGACCAGGACTCGGATACGTTGCACGAAACCCCCTTCCCCATGCTCTCTGCAGAGCAGGGGACTACCCCGTCGTCGGAAGACGACACCGACACACCGGCACGGGTACGACGCCGGAGCCCGGTTCCGGACCAACGGGACCCGACCGGAACCGGCGATCCCGGGGCGGGCCGCCCGGAGCCGCCCGGCCGCCGCCGCGCGTCACCACCGCCCCGCCCCGGATCGCGTACCCGAGTGTCTCGCCCCCTGAACGGCGCCGGCCCCCACCGGCGCTGTTCATCAGAGTACGGACGGGGGCCGGGAGGGGAAGGCTATTTGCAGAACTGGCGCTCCTGCGCGTTTATGGTGAGCCACATGTTTCGTCTTGAGACAGAAGTCGACAAGGCCCGACGTGATCTGCTTCGCAGGCGGTTGCGGGACACCAACACGGCGGTGTCACCGGTGCTGCGCGCCCTGCGCGGAACCCCGCAGGAACGCGAGTCCCCTTTGCACGTGTGGGCATCGGACCCGGCCGGTGATCTGGCGGGCGGCCTGGTCGGCCACACCTGGACGACCTGGCTGCACGTGACGTACCTGTGGGTGGACGAACGCCACCGCGGGGCGGGCCTCGGCACCCTCCTCCTGGCCGAGGCGGAACGCCTCGCCACAGCCCGCGGCTGCCGTTCCGCCCGCGTGGAGACCTGGGACTTCCAGGCCCCGAAGTTCTACCAGCGGCACGGCTACGAGGTGGTCTGCGTGATCCCGGACTACCCGCCGGGCATCACGGAGTACACGTTGACGAAACGCCTGGAGCCGGACACCGGAACCCGTCGAGCACATCCGAGGTGACGCCGCCCGGCAGACCGTCCCCCGAAAAACCTCTGCCGTCGTCCCTGTCCCGTCGTTACTGGTCCGACTGGTCCGTGTCGAGGAGCGGGCCCGCTGCGCGAGGGTCCATCAGGTTGGACCGGGCTTGTTCGGCGGGGAGGAGGTCCCGTTCCGGCAAGGCGTATCCGGGATACCAGCCGTCGGCCTCGCAGCGGGGAGGTTGCTCAGGATCAAGGTGGTGAGGTTCGGCGGAACTGAACCCGTGATGCTCACCGCGAGGTAAGTCTCGTGGCCGTCGTCGGCACGGACCTGAAGGCCGACGGTGAAGGTGTCGAAATCCACGGTGTGCTCCCGACCGTCCCGGAGGGTGGAACGGCTCAGGGTCGAAAGGGTGGTCCGGAGCCGTCGGACGAAGCGGACTCACGCTTCGGCGCGATAACGGACGTGGTCCTCGCGGGCGGGAAGTAAGCGGGCGGTGAGCTTCCCCTCGGACCAGAGGGCTGGGCAAGGCGAGCGGAAGCCCGAACGGGTGCTTCCCGGACACTGAGTGGAGCGCGTCGGTACCGTGAATTCGGCATCGCCCAAGGAGCCCCGATCGCCATGACCGCACAGCCGGCGGACTTCGGCCCGCCCCAGCTCCCGCCCATGCGCACCATCGGTGAGCTTCGCGCGGCCCTCACCATGGGTTACGGCTTCCCCACCGATGCCGACGACTTCGAGGCCGAACTCGCCCGCGAGATCAACCACGCCGATCCCGCCGATCTCAGCGGAGCAGCCCGTCTGGCCGAGGATTTCCGGGGGCGGGTCATCGCCCGCCAGGATCCCGGTTTCGACTCCGCGGTTGCCGCCGCCGTCGCCGACGTTCGGTCGGCCCGAGGGACCACTGGGTGACAGAGAACCAGCAGTCGGCCATCGCCGGGATCACGCAGGAGGCCCGTCTCCGCTGCCGGGCCATCGGCGAAGGGGCTCTTGAAGCCGTTGAGGCCCTGTGCGCCGAACTGGAGAAGACTCCGACCCTCGGTCGGCCGGCGCGCAGCATCGGAGGCATGGTGCTTTACGCGACACGACACGGCTCGAAGCCACGGATGCGCGTCCGGCTCTCACCGTCACATATGTCTACGACGCTCCGCCGCCCGAACCCGGGCTGGTCCGCATCGCCCTGGTGACGCCGGTCCGTTTCGCCGGGGGCGGCGCCGGGTTCTGAGCGGGCGGAGGTGGTGGCTTCCGGCAGCGGCCCCGTCAGGCCACCCGCCGTGCCCCCGCCGACGGCACCGCCTCGAAGACCCGGGGGGTTGTGAAGCCGGCCGTCGCGAAGGCTTCCTCCACCGCCTTGGTGAGGGCGTCCACGTCGGCTTCCTCGGCCAGGACGATGGCCGAGCCGCCGAAGCCGCCGCCGGTCATACGGGCGCCGAGGGCACCGGCGGTGACGGCGGTGTCGACGACCAGGTCGAGTTCGGGGCAGGAGACGCGGAAGTCGTCGCGCAGGGAGGCGTGGCCGGCGGTGAGGACGGGGCCGATGGCGCGGGTGTCGCCCGACTCCAGGAGGGCGACGACCCGGTCCACCCGTGCGTCCTCCGTCACCACGTGCCGGACCAGGCGGCGCACCTCCTCCTCGTCGCCCAGCCGCTCCAGCGCCGCGTCGAGGTCGGCGTAGGGGATGTCCCGCAGGGCGTCGACGCCCAGCAGGGCGGCGCCCTGCTCGCAGCCGACGCGGCGTTTGCCGTACTCGCCCTCGCTGTGGCTGTGCTTGACCCGGGTGTCGACCACCAGCAGACGCATGCCCTCGGCGGCCAGGTCGAAGGGGATCTGCCGCTGGGAGAGGTCGCGGGTGTCGAGGAACAGGGCGTGCCCGCTCTCGCAGCATGCGGACGCCGTCTGGTCCATGATGCCGACGGGGGCGCCGACGTACACGTTCTCCGCGCGCTGGCACAGGCGGGCCAGTTGCCAGCCGCGCAGGCCCAGTTCGTACAGGTCGTCGAGGGCCAGGGCGACGACGACCTCCAGGGCCGCCGAGGAGGACAGGCCGGCGCCGGCCGGGACCGTCGAGGCGAGGTGGATGTCGGCGCCGGTCACGGCGTGGCCGGCCTCGCGCAGGGCCCAGACGACGCCCGCCGGGTAGGCGGTCCAGTTCTTGTCCGTGCCGGGGGTGAGGGAGTCGAGCGTGACCTCCACGACGGGTGCGGCCACGTCGGCGGAGTGCAGGCGCAGGACTCCGTCGTCGCGCCGGGAGACCGCCGCGACCGCGGTGTGCGGCAGGGCGAACGGCATGACGCAGCCGTCGTTGTAGTCGGTGTGTTCACCGATGAGGTTGACCCGGCCCGGTGCCGCCCAGACGCCCTGCGGTCCGGCTCCGTACAGCTGCCGGAATCGCTCTTCGACCGCTCCCGCGACCGCCTCGCCGGCAATGGTCTCGCTCATGCCCTGCCCCTGACCCTTCGTCGTCCTGGATGTCCTGCTACTGCTTGCTCTGCTGCTGCCGCTGCGCGAACTCCCACGCGTCCGCGACGATTCCGGCGAGGTCCGAGCGGGACGGCTTCCAGCCCAGCTTCTCGTGGGCCGCGGCGGCCGACGCCACCAGGACCGCCGGATCGCCGCCCCGGCGGGGGGCCACGACCTCGGGGATCGGGTGGCCGGTGACCCGGCGGACCGTCTCGACGACCTCGCGGACCGAGAAGCCGTTGCCGTTGCCGAGGTTGCAGATGAGGTGTTCGCCCCCGGTCGCCGCGGTCAGGGCCAGCAGGTGGGCCTCGGCCAGGTCGGCGACGTGGATGTAGTCGCGTACGCAGGTGCCGTCCGGCGTCGGGTAGTCGTCGCCGTAGACGCTGATCGCGTCGCGGCGGCCCTGGGCGACCTGGAGGACGAGCGGGATCAGGTGGGACTCGGGGTCGTGCCGCTCGCCGCAGTGGCCGTACGCGCCGGCCACGTTGAAGTAGCGCAGGGAGACCGCGCCCAGGCCGTGGGCCGCCGCCTCGCCGGTGATCATGTGGTCGACGGCCAGCTTGGAGGCGCCGTAGGGGTTGGTGGGGCGGGTCGGGGCGGACTCGACGATCGGGACCTGCTCGGGCTCGCCGTAGGTGGCCGCGGTGGAGGAGAAGACCAGCCGGCGCACGCCCGCCTCGCGCATGGCGCCGAGCAGGGCCATGGTGCCGCCGACGTTGTTGTCCCAGTACTTCTCGGGCTTCACGACCGACTCGCCGACCTGGGAGAACGCGGCGAAGTGCAGGACGCCGTCGAAGGAGGCGTCGAGCCAGGCGGCGGCGTCCCGGATGTCGCCCTCGATGAAGGAAGCGCCGGCCGGGACGGCCTCGCGCACGCCGGTGGAGAGGTTGTCGAGGACGACGGCCTCGTGGCCCGCCTCCAGCAGATGCTGGGCGACGACGCTGCCGACATAACCCGCGCCGCCGGTGATCAGGTACTTCCCGCTCATGAACTCGCTACCTCTCGCAGTCGCTCGGCCGCGCGCTCGGGCGGCACGTCGTTGATGAACACGTTCATGCCGGACTCGGAGCCCGCGAGGAACTTCAGCTTGCCGGATGTGCGGCGAATGGTGAAAAGCTCGAGGTGGAGCGCGAAGTCGTCGCGGGTGACCCCGTCGAACTCCTCCAGCGTGCCGAACGGGGCCTGGTGCCAGGCCGCGATGTACGGGGTCGGTGGCTCGCCCTCGCCGAAGATCCGGTCGAACCGCCGCAACAGTTCCAGATAGACCTGGGGAAACTCTGTGCGTGCCGCCTCGTCGAGCCCGAGCAGGTCGGGCACCCGGCGCTTGGGATACAGGTGGACCTCGTAGGGCCAGTGCGCGGCGTACGGCACGTAGGCGACCCAGTGGGCACCCTCCAGGACGACCCGCTCCCCCGCCAGTTCCTCCGCCAGGATGGTGTCGAACAGGTTTACCCCACCGGTCGCCTCCTTGTGTGCGGCCACTTGGCGGAGCATCAGGGAGGTGCGGGGGGTGGTGAAGGGGTAGGCGTAGATCTGCCCGTGCGGGTGCTGGAGGGTGACGCCGATCTCGGTCCCCCGGTTCTCGAAGCAGAACACCTGTTCAACTGAGGGGAGATGGGACAACTCCGACGTCCTGTCCGTCCACACGTCCAGGACCAGGCGCGCCTGCTCCTCGCTCAGGGAGCCGAAGGAGGCGTGGTGGTCGGAGGTGAAGCAGACGACCTCGCAGCGGCCGGAGTCACCGGCCAGGGAGGGGAAGCGGTTCTCGAAGGCCACGACGTCGTACGAGGAGTCCGGGATCTCGCTGAGCCGGTCGCCCTCGGAGGGGCACAGGGGGCATTCGTCGGCCGGCGGGTGGTAGGTGCGGCCCTGGCGGTGGGAGGCGACGGCCACGGAGTCGCCGAGCAGCGGATCGCGGCGGATCTCCGACGTCGTGACGGTGGCGTCCAGCGGACGGCGGTCGGCCGCGTCGCGCACGGTGGCGTCACTGAGGTCGTAGTAGATGAGTTCGCGACCGTCGGCCAGTCGGGTCGAGGTCTTCTTCACGCCGGACGCTCCATTCGGGCCGTTCACTGCACGGTCTTCGCTGCACGGTCTTCACAGCACCGTCTTCGCAGCACCGTCTTCGCACTGTTCCAACATAACCCAACACATCAAAACGTCCTTCACCCCGACCGCCCCCATCACAATCAAACAAAGAGCATCAGCGGAAGCGTTCAATCAGTGAACGCGGAGGTGTAGGTTCCGCGACGTATCGGTTCGCGCAACGAAGCGAGTACTCCATGCGGACCCCCACACATCTGCCTGCACCCTTCACCCCCGCCTCACTCCCCCCCACCGGTCCCACCGGTCCCACCGCTCTCCTCGGTCCCACCGGTCTCACCGCTCTCCTCGGTCCCACCGCTCTCCTCGGCCCCACCGACCCCACCGGCCCGCTCCACCTCGCTGCCGAGCTGCGGCTCCCCACCAACTGGCTCGACTACCTGATCCTCGGGATCTACCTCGTCGTCGTCCTCGGCATCGGCTTCGCGGCCCGCCGGTCGGTGAAGACCAGCCTCGCCTTCTTCCTCTCCGGCCGCTCCCTGCCCGCCTGGGTCACCGGTCTGTGTTCATCGCCGCCAACCTGGGCGCCGCCGAGATCCTGGGCATGGCCGCCAACAGCGCGCAGTACCCAGCGGCACCGGCAAGCACGAGTGTCGGCAGCACCGGCACCGCGAGCGTCCTGCCCCGCGAGCGCCCTCACTCCTCGGGCGGCAACGTCCCCCGCACCGGGCCCGCGCGGTCCAGCAGCCCCGTCCGGGCAGCCAGCGCCGCAGCCTCCAGCCGGGAGCCCACGCCGAGTTTCATCAGGACGCGCTGCACATGCGTCCGCGCCGTGGACGGTGCTATGCCCATGCCCGCCGCGATCAGCCGGGTGTCCTCGCCCTCGGTGACCCGGACCAGGACCTCCACCTCCCGCGGGGTCAGTATCCGCAGCAGCCGCTGGCCTTCGTCGTCCGGCTGGAGCGCCGGGTTCAGCAGTTCGCCGAACGCGCTCTGCAGCAGTTGCGGCGCCACCGCGGCCTCCCCCGCCCGCGCCTTCATGATCGCCCGTTCGACGCCCTCGATGCGTTCGTCGTGCCGCACATAGCCGGACGCGCCCGCCGCGAACGCCGCCGCGATCCCGCGGGGGCTGGGCACCGGACCCAGCACCAGCACCGCCACCTGCGGCCGTTCCCGCTTGATCTTCACCACCGGGTCGAAGATCCCGGGCTCCGCCGGTAACGCCGTCCCCAGCAGGCACACCTCCGGCGCTCTGCTGATCACCAGATCAGCCGCCCCCACCACCGGTGCCGCCGCGGCCAGCACCCGGTGCCCCCGCAGCTTCAACGCCGAGGCCAACGCCTCCGCGAGCAGCCGGTGGTCGTCGACCACCATCAACCGCACGCCCATCGATCATCCCCCCAAACCGCGAGCGCACCCCCGTGCGCCGCCTCCCCGTCCGGTCCCGGAAGCTACACGCTTGTTCGACGTCGCGCTCCCCCTACCGGCGAGAATCGCCCCGGATCGCCGAAATTCTCGTATTCGTCGGCCCTGGGCATCCGATGAACGGTACGCACACGGCCCCGCCCCTGAGCAGGGGCGGGGCCGTGCGAACGGGCCTCACGAGCGGACCGGGGAACGCGCCGGAAGCAGACCGGAGCGGGCTGAAGCAGACCGGAGCGGACCGAAGAACGATCAGCCGGTACCGAAAGCGATCACCAGGTACTCCTTGTCGCCCGAGGACAACTCGCTGGCGTACACGTCCGACATGTACAGGCGGCCCTGCGAGTACAGGAGCTCGGAGTACTCGGGCGACATCCGCGTCTCCACGCGCCGCACGGACTCCGTCGCCGGGTTCTCCAGCAGCTTCGTCTCCTTGAAGGAGCCGCCGTCGATGCTCACGATCTGCCCGCCCTGGTCGTAGGGCGGACGCTTGTACGCGATGACGCTGCCGCCGTCCATCCGCAGCGGGACGCTCACGTAGCCGTCGCCCGCGTCGGCGCGCTGGCCGGTCTGCTTGCCGGTGGACAGGTCGAAGGCGACGATCTCGTTGCTCCGGCCGTACTTGCCCGAGCTCTCGCCTTCCTCGGTCGCGATGTACAGGCGGTCGTTGCCGACGGTCACTCCGCTGCAGTGCTCGATTTTCATGATGCCGTCGCAGCGGGCCGCGAACTCCTCGCTGGGCGCGGAGATGCGGGTCCGCAGCTCGCCGCTCTTGTTGTCGATGGAGAAGAAGTCCGAGACGCCGCTGCCGTCACCGGCGGAGTCGCCGACGTCGGCCGCCACGACCAGCGGGTCGGTGGACACCACGGCCGCGTAGTCGATGCCCTCGGACATCTTGTACTCCGAGATCACCTTCCCGTCCTTCGGGTCGATGGTCTGGATGTGCAGCTGCCGCTGGTCGTACGAACCGCACTTGCGCACCGCGACCATCTTCGGGCCGCCGCCGTACCCGGAGTCGTAGCAGGCGTCGGACGCCTTGGGTGCCCACAGGGGCTTGCCGGACGTGATGTCCCAGGCGGCGCCGCCGCTGGTGCTGCCCGCCGCGACGGTGTTCCCGCTGAGGGTGACGTTGTTGAAGCTGATCTCCTGGGTGCCGGACTTGGCCGTCTCGGACCACAGCTTCTCGCCGGTGGCGAGGTCGAAGGCCGCGACCTGCGTGCAGCTCTGCGGATCGGTCTTGGTCGGCATCGCCGGCTTGTAGATGATCGCCGTCCTGCCGTCCTCGGTGGCGTGGTCGCTGGCCTCGCACACCGGTCCGGGCAGGTCGAGCGTCCACAGCTCGCTGCCCTTGACGGCGTCGTAGCCGACGACCTCGGCGACGCCGCTCTTGGCGTACACCTTGTCGGTCATCCAGGAGCCGGAGGTGACGATGGTCCTGGCGTCCTTCGGGACCTTCGGCGCCGGCACCTGGAAGAGGACCTTGGCGGAGGGGTCGGCCGGGGCCTTCTCGTCGCCGCCGGTGGTGTCACCACCGGCGCCACCGCCCTCGGCGCCCTTCGTGCCGCCTCTCTCGCCCGAGTTCGCGGTGTTCTTCTTCTCGTCGTCACCGCTGGACGAGGAGTACCAGACCCCGGCGCCGACGATCAGGGCGATGGCCACGACCGCGGCGACGATGATCGCCGACGTCGCGTTGGCCTTCCGTCCGCCGCCGGGCCGGCTGGGCTGCGTCTGCATCGGCACGGTCGGGTACGGATAGCCGCCGTAGCCGGGCTGGCCGTAGGGCTGCTGCGGCTGGCCGTACGCACCGGGCTGGCCATAGGGCTGCTGACCGTACGGCTGCTGCGGCTGGCCCGGGTATCCGTAGCCGGCCGGAGGCTGCTGCGGCTGGCCCGGGTATCCGTAGCCGGCCGGAGGCTGCTGCGGCTGGCCCGGGTATCCGTAGCCGGCCGGAGGCTGCTGCGGATAGCCGTACCCGGGCGGCGTCTGCGGACCGCCCGGCACCGGAGCGGCCGGCGGCGGGGTCTGCGGGGCCGCCTGGGGCGACTGCTGCGGGGGCTGGGGAGCCTGCGGGTAGCCGTAGCCCGGCTCCGGGGTCTTGCTGAGGTCGGGGCCGCCCGGTGCGGACGGTGGTTGCTGCGCCGGCGGCTGCGACGACTCGGGCGGCGGACCGAAGCCCGGCTGAGCCTGCGCGGCCGCGGGGGCCTGCTGCGGCTGTGCGGGCTGGGACGGCTCGGGCGAGGGACCGAAGCCCGGCTCCGGGGTCTTGCTGAGGTCGGGGCCGCCCGGTGCGGACGGTGGTTGCTGCGCCGGCGGCTGCGACGACTCGGGCGGGGGACCGAAGCCCGGCTGGTTGGGCGGCTGCGTCATGACGTGAGTACCTCGAAGAACTCGAAGACGGGGACGGGCGGCGGGGAAGAGACCTGATGGGGCGGGGGCGCCGGCCGGCGGGGGCCGGCGCACCTCACCGCTGCTGCGCGCCTCACTTGCCGTAGGCGAGCATCAGCTTTTCCTTCGTGTCGTCATTGCCGGTCAGCCGGGTGGTCGAGATGTAGAAGCGGCCGTCGACCCAGTCGATCGACTTGCTGAAGAAGCCGTTCTCGATGGCTGCGGTGCCCTGCGGGTTCTGCAGCAGCGTGGCCGGCTTGTGGCTGCTGCCGGTGGCCGGAATGGACACGACCCGGCCACCCCCGTCGTACGACGGCTCCACGTAGGCGATGAGCTTGCCGTCCTCAGCCTTCATGGGCACCATCGAGTCCGACACGGGGGACTTCACCCGCCACTTCTCCTTGCCGGTGGCGAGGCTGATCGCGACGATCTCGTTGGCCCCGGTGGTCGCCCTGGTGGGCAGGTAGAGGGTGTCCCCCTCGACGACGACGCCCTCACAGCCCTGGAGGTCACGGGCGAGGATGGCCCAGCCGCACTCGGCGGAGAAGTCCTCGTCGACGGAGACCTGGGAGCGGATCGAGCCGCCGGAGCCCAGCGTGGAGATGTTCCACGCCTCCTTGTCCTTGTTGGTGCTGTAGACGACCACCGGGTCGACGGAGTAGGCGCGCTCGACGCGCCAGCCCTTGTCGAACTTCTGGGTCCACTTGACCTTGCCGGTCTTCGGGTCGAGCTCCTGGACCTCGTCGTGCTCGTTGTTGCCGCCCGCGCCGCAGGACGCGACCTGGACCAGCCGCTCGCCGCCCGCGAACCCCGCCGGGAAGCAGGCCTCGCCGTACTTCCTCTTGTCGTACATCTTGTCGCCGGACCTCACGTCGAACGCGGTGCCGGACTGCGAGCGGCCCACCATCAGCGTGCCTCCGCTGAGGGTCATCTCGATGGAGATCGCGGAGTCGAACAGCGCGCCGTCGTCGACCTTCTGCGTCCACCCCTTCTTGCCGGTGTTGAGGTCGACGAGCTGGAGCTGGTTGCACTTGGCGCGGTCGCTGCCGCCGCTCATGTACGCGATGACGACCTTGTCGTCGGACGTCTTCTCCGAGGTGACCGCGCAGATCTTCTGCGGGAGGACGATGGGCTCCCAGGCCAGCTTGCCGTCGGCGACGTTGTAGGCGGAGAGCTCCTTGTAGGCCGCCTTCACCGCCGTCCTGTCGGTGATCCACATGCCGGGGGCGTCGGCTCCGGAACCGGGCGCGTCGGGCGCCTCCTTGTACCAGAGCACCTTGGACTCGCCGGACTTGCGGCCCTCGTTGAGGTCCTCGGGGCCGGAGTCGCCGTCGCCGCTGCCGTCGCCCGGGTTGACCGGGGCCCCGGAGGACCGGGGCTTGGGATCGTCGCTCTGCTGGGCGACGGGCTTCTTGTCCTTCTCCTCGTCGCCGCCGGAGACCGCCCACACGGTGCCGCCGATGGCGAGCAGCACCGCCACCGCACCGCTGATGATCATGACGGGCTTGCCCTTGAAGGGGTTGCGGGAGCCGGGCCCCGGCGGCGGGGTGCCGGGCGCGCCCGGGAACTGCGGCTGCGGGTAGCCGTACCCCGGCTGCTGCCCGTACGGGCCGGGCTGCTGCGGCCCGCCGCCGTAGGGGCCGGAAGCGTAGGGGCCGGAGGTGTACGGCCCGGAGGCGTACGGTCCCGGCTGCTGTCCGTACGGTCCCGGCTGGGGCTGCCCGTACGGTCCCGGCTGCTGCGGAGGCGGGGTCTGCTGCGGGTAGCCGTACCCAGGCTGGGGCGGTCCGGACGGCGGGCCCTGCGGGGAAGGCGGCGTCTGGGGCACGCCCTGCGGGGGCGGCGGGGTCGGAGCCCCGAAACCACCACCCGACGCGGACGGGTCCTGCGGTGCTCCGAAGCCACCCTGCGGCGGCTGACTGGGCGGCTGAGCCATCAGCGTGTCCCCCCTCGCTCACTGATTTTTAGCCACACCCTGAGGTACGCGATGTTCCCAGAGTCGTATTCACACGGTTCCTACTGTTCTCGGACGGGGTCTTTCTATCACCCGGTACCGACAGGTCACCGGGCCCCGTCCACCCCTGTTCCCAAGGGAGGACCGGCCCGTGATGCCCTCGTTACGCGCCTCCACGCCCCCTTCACGCCACGCACGCCCCTTGCACGAACCCCGCCGGGTCCGGACCTGCACTCGGGGTGCGGGCAGGCCGTGCGTGGCACCTGCGCGGGGCGTGCACAGCGGTGTGCGGGGGCGCGGGAGGGAGAGGGGTGCGGCGCGGCCGGGGGTCAGGCGTCCTCGGCGAGTTCCAGCCACCGCAGTTCGAGCGCGTCCCGCTGACCGGCCGTCTCCCGCAGCTCGGCGTCGAGCTGGGCCACCTTGGCGAAGTCCGTGGCGTTCTCGGCGATCGCGGCGTGCAGCTTGGCCTCCTTCTCGGAGACCTTGTCGAGCTGCCGTTCGATCTTCTGCAGTTCCTTCTTGGCGGCGCGCACGTCGGCGGCGCTCTTCTCGGGGACGACGTCCGCGGCCGGCTTCGCCGACGAAGGCGGGGTGGCGGACGTGGCGACCGCCTCCTCCATCTTCTTGCGCCGCTCCAGGTACTCGTCGATACCGCGCGGCAGCATCCGCAGGGCGCCGTCGCCGAGCAGGGCGAACACCCGGTCGGTGGTGCGCTCGACGAAGAACCGGTCGTGGGAGATGACGATCATCGAGCCGGGCCAGCCGTCGAGGACGTCCTCGAGCTGGGTGAGGGTCTCGATGTCGAGGTCGTTGGTGGGCTCGTCGAGGAAGAGGACGTTGGGTTCGTCCATGAGCAGCCGCAGCAGCTGGAGCCGCCGCCGCTCACCGCCGGACAGGTCGCCGACGGGCGTCCACTGCTTGTCCTTGTTGAAGCCGAACATCTCGCACAGCTGCCCGGCGGTCATCTCGCGCCCCTTGCCGAGGTCGACGCGCTCCCGGACCGCCTGCACGGCCTGGAGCACCCGCCAGGTGGGGTCGAGTTCGGCGACCTCCTGGGAGAGGTAGGCGAGTTTGACCGTCTTGCCGACGTGGATCCGTCCCGCCGTGGGCTGGGTCTCTCCCTCGCTGCGGGCGGCCTCGGTCAGGGCCCGCAGCAGGGACGTCTTCCCGGCGCCGTTGACGCCGACCAGGCCGATCCGGTCGCCGGGACCGAGCTGCCAGGTGAGGTGCTTGATCAGCACCTTGGGTCCTGCCTGGACGGTGACGTCCTTCAGGTCGAAGACCGTCTTGCCGAGCCGGGAGGAGGCGAACTTCATCAGCTCGCTGCTGTCCCGGGGCGGCGGGACGTCCTTGATCAGCTCGTTGGCGGCCTCGACGCGGAAGCGTGGCTTGGACGTCCGCGCGGGTGCCCCGCGGCGCAGCCAGGCCAGCTCCTTGCGGACCAGGTTCTGCCGCTTGACCTCCTCGGTGGCGGCGATGCGCTCCCGTTCGGCGCGGGCGAAGACGTAGTCGGAGTAGCCGCCCTCGTACTCGTACACGTCACCGCGCTGCACGTCCCACATGCGGGTGCAGACCTGGTCGAGGAACCAGCGGTCGTGGGTGACGCAGACGAGTGCGGAGCGCCGCTCCCGCAGGTGCCGGGCGAGCCAGGCGATGCCCTCGACGTCGAGGTGGTTGGTGGGCTCGTCGAGGACGACCAGGTCCTGGTCGTCGATGAGCAGCTTGGCGAGCGCGATCCGGCGCCGCTCGCCACCGGACAGCGGTCCGATGACGGTGTCCAGGCCCTTGGGGAATCCCGGCAGGTCCAGGCCGCCGAACAGCCCCGTCAGGACGTCCCTGACCTTGGCGTTGCCCGCCCACTCGTGGTCGGCCATGTCACCGATGACCTCGTGCCGGACCGTGGCCTTCGGGTCGAGGGAGTCGTGCTGGGTCAGCACGCCGAGGCGCAGCCCGCCGGAGTGCGTGACCCGCCCGGTGTCCGCCTCCTCCAGTTTGGCGAGCATCCGGATCAGGGTGGTCTTGCCGTCGCCGTTGCGTCCGACGACACCGATGCGGTCCCCCTCCGAGACGCCCAGGGAGATGCCGTCGAGCAGGGCACGGGTGCCGTACACCTTGCTGACGTTCTCGACATTGACCAGATTGACGGCCATTTCTCTCCTGCCTGGGGGGATCGATCGACTTTCCAGCGTAGGGCGTCCCCGAGGGCGGCCGGGGCGCGAGGGGACAGTCACTCTTTGTGATGACGTGATCGGAAACGGGCGGCTACCTTGGAGGGCAGGCCGCAGGATCCCGTCCATGGGAGGAACCATGACCGCCGAGTCCGTAGAGCACCGCCCCCACTGGCCGGTGCCGCCCGTGGACGGCTACACCGTGGACGACCTGTTCACACTGCCGGATCTCCCGCCGCACACCGAGCTGATCGACGGGAGTCTGGTTTTCGTGAGTCCGCAGCGCCGCTTCCATTTCCTTGTGATCGACCTGTTGGTCCAGGGCCTGCGCAGCTCTCTCGGCCCGGAGTTCAGCGTCGAGCGGGAGATGACAGTCATCCTTGACGACCGCAACGGTCCCGAACCCGATGTCAGCGTGGTCCGAGCCGACGCGGTCACCGGGCTGGACCAGACCAGATTCCGGGCCGAGGACGTCCTTCTCGCTGTGGAAGTCGTCTCCCCTGACTCGGAATCCCGCGACCGTACGACCAAACCGCAGAAATATGCCGCCGCGGGAATCCCGAACTACTGGCGCGTGGAGCAGAACGGGACCACCAGCGGGCTCGTCATCCATGTCTATGAGCTCGACCCGCTCACGAAGTCCTACGTGCACATGGGCATGCACCGCGAAAAGATCAAGGTCGACAGGCCCTACGCCATCGACATCGATCTGCCCCCGATCGACGGGATCTGAACCGGCCCTCACATCACCGTCGCGCCCGGTACCGGTCCCGCCGCCGTGCGGACCGTCCGGCAGGTGCCCGAGGTGCGCAGCACCGCCGCCACCTCGGCCGCCGACTCGGCGTCGGCGGCCAGGAACGCGGTGGTCGGCCCGGATCCCGAGACCAGGGCGGTCAGCGCGCCCGCCGCCCTGCCCGCCGCGAGGGTGTCGGAGAGCTCGGGGAAGAGGGAGAGGGCGGCGGGCTGGAGGTCGTTGGAGACCGAGGCGGCGAGGGCGACGGGGTCGCCCTTGGCCAGGGCGTCGAGCAGGGGCTGCGCGGCCACGGGCTCGGGGATGTCCCGGCCCTCGGCGAGCCGGTCGAACTCCCGGAAGACCGCCGGGGTGGACAGTCCTCGCCGTGCCATCGCGAACACCCAGTGGAAGGTGCCGCCGACCTCCAGTTCCGTCAGTCTCTCGCCCCGCCCGGTGCCCAGCGCCGCCCTGCCCACCAGCGCGAACGGCACGTCGCTGCCCAGCTCGGCGCAGATGTCGAGGAGTTCCTGCCGCGAGGCGCCGGTCCCCCACAGCGCGTCGCAGGCCAGCAGGGCGCCGGCGCCGTCGGCGCTGCCGCCCGCCATGCCGCCGGCGACGGGGATGTCCTTGGTGATGTGGAGGTGCACGTCGGCGTCCCGGCCGTACCGCTCGGCGAGCGCGAGGGCCGCGCGGGCGGCGAGGTTCGTACGGTCCAGGGGCACCTCGGCGGCGTCCGGGCCCTCGCAGGTGACGCGCAGGCCGCCGGCGGAGGGCGTGACGGTGACCTCGTCGTGGAGGCCGACCGCGAGGAAGACGTTGGCCAGGTCGTGGAAGCCGTCGGGGCGGGCCGCGCCGACCGCGAGCTGGACGTTGACCTTGGCGGGCACGCGGACGGTGACGCTCACGCGACGGGCTCCTCGGGTGACTGCTCCGGTTCCCGCTGCTTCGGTTCCCGCTGTCCTCTCGGCCCCCGCCGTTCCTCGGGCTCGGCCTGCCCCTTGTGCTCGGCGATGCGCGCGAACTCCTCGACGGTCAGGGACTCGCCGCGGGCCTGCGGCGACACCCCGGCGGCGACCAGTGCGGCCTCCGCCGCCGCGGCCGAGCCCGCCCATCCGGCGAGGGCGGCCCGCAGGGTCTTGCGGCGCTGGGCGAAGGCCGCGTCGACGACGGCGAAGACCTCGCGCCGGGTGGCGGTGGTCTTCAGCGGCTCGTCGCGGCGGACGAGGGAGACCAGGCCGCTGTCGACGTTGGGCGCCGGCCAGAACACCCTCCGCCCGATGGCGCCGGCCCGCTTGACCTCGGCGTACCAGTTGGCCTTGACCGAGGGCACGCCGTACACCTTCGAGCCGGGCGGGGCGGCGAGCCGGTCGGCGACCTCGGCCTGGACCATGACGAGGGTGCGTTCGATGCTCGGGAAGGTCTCGAGCATGTGCAGCAGCACCGGGACGGCCACGTTGTAGGGCAGGTTGGCGACCAGCGCGGTCGGGGCGGGGCCGGGCAGCTCGGTGACCCGCATCGCGTCGGAGTGGACCAGCGCGAACCGGCCGGCACGCTCCGGCATCCGGGCCGCGACGGTCGCGGGCAGCGCGGCGGCGAGGACGTCGTCGATCTCGACGGTGGTGACCCGGTCGGCGGCCTCCAGCAGCGCCAGGGTGAGCGAGCCGAGCCCCGGTCCGACCTCGACGACCACGTCGTCGGGGCGGACCCCGGCGGTGCGAACGATACGGCGGACCGTGTTCGCGTCGATCACGAAGTTCTGGCCGCGCTGCTTGGTGGGCCGTACGCCGAGCGCGGCCGCGAGTTCGCGGATGTCGGCGGGGCCCAGGAGGGCGTCGGGGGTGGGGCTGGTCACGGGACAAGGGTACGGGGCGCTGGACCCCGCAGGTCACGCCTGTGGATAACCGAAGGCCCGGGCCGTGTTCGCCGCGAGGGCCGTGGCGAGGGTGTCCTCGTCGGTACCGCGTACGGCCGCCATGGCGCGCACGGTGACCGGCACCAGGTACGGGGCGCCTGGCCGGCCGCGGTAGGGCACCGGCGTCAGGAACGGGGCGTCGGTCTCCACCAGGACGAGCTCCAGCGGGGCGACGGCGAGGGCGTCGCGCAGGTTCTGGGCGTTCTTGAAGGTGACGTTGCCGGCGAACGACATGAAGTAGCCGGCGCGGGCGCAGATCTCCGCCATCCCGGCGTCCCCCGAGTAGCAGTGGAAGACGGTGCGTTCCGGCGCGCCCTCCTCCTTGAGGACGCGCAGCACGTCGGCGTGGGCGTCGCGGTCGTGGATCACCAGGGCCTTGCCGTGCCGCTTGGCGATCTCGATGTGGGCGCGGAAGGACCGCTCCTGAGCCTCCTTGCCCTCGGGTCCGGTGCGGAAGTAGTCCAGTCCGGTCTCGCCGACGCCCTTGACCTGGGGCAGCGCGGCCAGCCGGTCGATCTCGGCGAGCGCCTCGTCCAGGGCCGCGTCGCCGCCCGGCTCCCGCGCGCCCTGCCGCGACCCCCCTCCCCCAGGATCGCCGTGCACGATGCGCGGGGCCTCGTTCGGGTGCAGTGCGACGGTCGCGTGCACGCTGTCGTACGCGGCGGCCGTCTCGGCGGCCCAGCGCGAGCCCGCGAGGTCGCAGCCGACCTGCACCACGGTCGTCACCCCCACGGACGCGGCCTTGGCGAGCCCCTCCTCCACCGTGCCGGACTGCATGTCGAGGTGGGTGTGCGAGTCCGCGACCGGCACCCGCAGCGGCTCCGGGAGCGGCGGGGCGGCGTTCTTGTCGGGGGCGTTCGAAGACATGCCCCCGATCCTACGGAAGGCCGGGAACGCACCGTCCGCGCCCGCAGGGGCGCGGGACCGTGCGGGACCGTGCGGGACCGTATCGATCCTCGGTCTGCGGCTCCGCCGCGCGGGTGCGCCCGGCCCGCCGCCCGCCTGCGGCCCGCGCGACGAACCGCTCCCCGCAGGCTCCCCCACGGCACTCCCCGAAGCCGGTTCACCCCGCGGAGCGCTTCGCCCCGCTCACCCCGTGGAGCGCTTCGCCGCGACCACCGCGTCGAAGACCTCCCGCTTGGGCACCCCCGCCTCCACGGCGACCGCCGCGATGGCCTCCTTGCGCCGCTCCCCCGCCTCCTCGCGCACCCGTACCCGGCGCACCAGCTCGGCTGCGTCCACCTCTTCGGGCCCGTGGTCCGGGGCGCCCTCGACGACGACGGTGATCTCGCCGCGTACGCCCTCGGCCGCCCATGCGGCCAGCTCGGCCAGCGGGCCGCGCCTGACCTCCTCGTACGTCTTGGTCAGCTCACGGCAGACGGCGGCGCGACGCTCCGTGCCGAACACCTCGGCCATCGCGGCGAGCGTGGCGTCGAGCCGGTGCGGGGACTCGAAGTAGACGAGGGTGCGCCGCTCCCCGGCGACCTCCCGCAGCCGCCCCAGCCGCTCCCCGGCCTTGCGGGGCGGGAACCCCTCGAAGCAGAACCGGTCGACGGGGAGCCCGGACAGGGCGAGCGCGGTGAGCACGGCGGACGGTCCGGGCACGGCGGTGACCTTGATGTCCCGCTCGACGGCGGCGGCGACCAGCCGGTATCCGGGGTCGGACACCGAGGGCATCCCGGCGTCCGTCACCAGGAGCACGCGGGCACCGCCCGCCAGCTCCTCGACCAGTTCGGGCGTCCGGGCGGACTCGTTGCCCTCGAAGTAGGAGACCACCCGTCCCTTGGGGGTGACGCCGAGCGCCTGGGTCAGCCGCCGCAGCCGCCGGGTGTCCTCGGCGGCGACGACGTCGGCGCCCGCCAGCTCCTCGGCGAGCCGGGGCGGGGCGTCGGAGACGTCGCCGATGGGGGTGCCTGCGAGTACGAGGATTCCGGTCACCCCCTCATCCTCCCAGGGCCACGGCCTCCACGAGGACGGACCGTGCCCGCCCCCGGGGCGGCGGAGTCGGGCATACCGGGCCCATACCTCCCATGCGCGGGACTCGCACAGCGCCGTTCCCTACGATGGCGCGGTGACGAGTACCGCGTCCTCCACGGACACCCGGCAGGAACAGCCGCCGCAGGACCAGCAACCGTCGTGGCAGCAGCGGCTCCGCCGTTTCGGCTACACGGCGCGGCCCGGGGGCGACGTCCGCGACCGCCTGGTCCCGCCGTACACGAAGCCGTCCGGCAGACTGTGGACGGCGCTCGGAGTGCCGCCGTCGCTCGGCGAAAGGATCACGCGTTGGTCGGGCTGGGGCGGTCCGCTGCTGGTCACGCTGCTGGCGGGGGTGCTGCGCTTCTGGGACCTGGGCAGCCCCAGAAAGGTGATATTCGACGAGACGTACTACGCGAAGGACGCGTGGGCGCTGGTCCACCGCGGCTTCGAGGTCGACTGGGACAAGGCCGCGGACAAGCTGATCCTCTCCTCCGGCGGGGACGTGTCCGTCCCGATCGAAGCGGCGTATGTGGTGCATCCGCCGGTCGGGAAGTACGTCATCGGGCTGGGCGAGCTGTTGTTCGGGTTCGACCCGTTCGGCTGGCGGTTCATGACGGCCCTGCTCGGCACGCTCTCGGTCCTGATGCTGTGCCGGATCGGCCGGCGCCTGTTCCGCTCGACGTTCCTCGGCTGCCTGGCGGGCGTGCTGATGGCGGTGGACGGCCTGCACTTCGTGATGAGCCGCACCGCGCTGCTCGACGGGGTGCTGATGTTCTTCGTCCTGGCGGCCTTCGGCTGCCTGGTCGTCGACCGGGACCGGGCGCGGGAGAAGCTCGCGGCCGCGCTGCCCGTGGGCACCGACGGCAGGATTTTGCCCCACGCGCGCATCGCCGAGACCGCGCGGCTGGGCCTGCGGCCGTGGCGGCCGGCGGCGGGGCTGATGCTGGGCCTGGCGTTCGCCACGAAGTGGAGCGGCCTGTACATCATGGCCGCGTTCTGTGTGATGGCGGTGCTGTGGGACGTCGGCGCCCGCCGGACCGCCGGCGCCCGCGGCCCCGTCCGGGCCGTGGTGAGGCGCGACCTCGGCTGGGCGTTCCTGTCCACGGTGCCGGTCGCCCTGGCGACGTACCTCGCCTCCTGGATCGGCTGGTTCCGCTCCCCGGACGACGGCAGCGGCGGCTACTACCGCGAGTGGGCCGTGAACGACGGCAAGGACAGCGCCTGGTCGTGGCTGTTCCCCGACTGGTGGCGCAGCTTCTGGCACTACGAGAACCAGGTGTACGAGTTCCACGTCGGCCTGTCCTCGCCGCACCCCTACGAGTCCAACCCGTGGAGCTGGATCGTCGTGGGCCGCCCGGTCTCGTTCTTCTACGAGTCCCCGGCACCCGGCACGGCGGGCTGCCCGGCCGACACGGCCGAGAAGTGCGCCCGCGAGGTGCTGGCCCTGGGCACGCCCCTGCTGTGGTGGGTGGGCTGCTTCGCGCTCCTCTACGTCCTGTGGCGCTGGTTCTTCCGCCGCGACTGGCGGGCGGGCGCCATCGCCTGCGGCATCGCGGCCGGCTATCTGCCCTGGTTCTTCTACCAGGAGCGCACGATCTTCTTCTTCTACTCCGTCGTCTTCCTCCCCTTCCTGTGCCTGGCGGTGGCGATGCTCCTGGGGGCGCTCATCGGCCCGCCCCGCGCCGGCGACACCCGCCGCGTGGCGGGCGCCACGGCCGCAGGCGTCCTGACCCTCCTGATCGTCTGGAACTTCATCTACTTCTGGCCCATCTACACCGGCACCGCCATCCCGATCGACGACTGGCGGGCCCGGATGTGGCTGGACACGTGGGTCTAGCTGGGCAGACACCTCGTGAGGGCGCGGCAGTGAGTCGCGCCCTCACGGTCATTGTTGGTCGTTACTGGCTGTCGTTGGTTACCGTCAGACGGCCCCGAGACGGCCCCACGGCAGATTTACAGCGGGATCCATTCACCCACTGCGGCCTGCGGGTTTCCGCGCTCTTGGCGCTGTTGGGGGACGCCTGGGGGAAGCGGGGAAGCGCCTCTCGGTGGAGCTTCGACGCAAGGCCCGGCAGACCCTGTGTCGATCACGTGGGACCTGATGCGGCAGGGCGAGGTGCTGCGGTAGGGGGTGCTGCGCCTCTGACCGCCCCGTTCCTCCTGTTTCGGGCAACGATTGACCATCACTTCCATGCCGGAACGGTATAACCCAGGCAACGGATCGCCTTCGATTCGATGGCGGACGAGAGTCGGCGCCGGAAACGTTCGGGACCGCCCGGAGAACCCCCGATGATGATCTCCGCACCTGTCCTGAAATAGCCGGTCAGTGGTCAGGGTGCGCGGCGCCCGAGCCGACCCCGCACGTCTCGTGAGCAGCGTGACCGTGTGCATTGACATGCCCCGTTCCACATGTAAACGTTCTGCGGCTGTCCCGATCCATCTGGGCAGATAACGTCGATCCCAGAGGGGGACGCCATGAACTGGTATGTCGAAGTCCTCAAAAAGTACGCGGTGTTCAACGGGCGGGCGCGCCGCAAGGAGTACTGGATGTTCACGCTGTTCAGCGTGATCGCCTCCATCGTGCTCGCCATTGTGGACGCCGTCACCGGAATCCGGGTACTGGAATTTATCTACGCTGTCGCGGTCCTGCTGCCGACTCTCGCTGTGGCGGTTCGCCGCCTGCACGACACCAACCGCTCCGGCTGGTGGGTCCTCATCGGGCTCGTCCCTTTCGTCGGCTTCATCGTGATGCTGGTGTTCCTGGCCACCGAGGGCACTCCGGGGGAGAACAAGTACGGCGCGAACCCGAAGGAGCCCTTGGCGCACATCTGACATCAATCGCGCTGGAACAGGTCGGCGGAACCGACGCGCACGGCAGAGCCCCGGCCTCGGCCGGGGCTCTTTCGCGGTTGCTGCCGGCCCCGCAGACCGCCCGGGGCACAGCCAGCCCACTTCCAGCGGGCTCCCCTCAACCCCTCTCACCTGCGACTTCTCCATTGCTAGGCACCCCTGGGGAACACCTGAGGGAAGAGGCCCCGAGAACACCGCTTTAGGAGTTCGATCGCTCCTCGGCGTTGCCGGGGAACCACCCGGTCACACTGGCCGCGTCGGACCGCCCAGGAGTGTTGGCGTCCGGCGTCGTTGATGTCACTCGTAGATGTCAGAGCGGAGCAACCGCGCGCTCGCTGGCACGATGATCCCGTGGTTGACCTGGAGCGCATCAAGGCAGAGACCGTGGCGTACTTCCGGGCACTCGATGAGAACGCCACTCTGCGGCACCACTTCCGCGGCACTGACGAGGAGGGCGGCTTGTGGTACTTCGAGGCCGTACCCGACCGCGGCGAGTTGATCGCCGTCAAGCAAGCCGAGCTGACTCCGTCCGGCCAACTCCACCGGTACAGCTGGAAGCACCTGGAGGACGAGTACGGCTTCCTGACAGACCAAGCGATCGACCCTGGAGAGGACCTGCTGGAGACCATCCCGGCCGAGGAGTTCCAGCGGGTGTGGACTCGGTGAGCGGGCTGGACAACCACTTTAGGAGAGAGGCTAAATGATCTCGCTTCTGAGCTGCGGTTTCACCGGGCGAGGAAGCGGGCGGGTACTCGACCATTAAGACACCGGTGTTGACCGTGGCTGACCCCTGCATCTGGCACGGTTGTGGCACGAACCTCAACCGTCGACAGTCAGCCACGATGGCGGGTGCGTCAACTGATCAGGCGCGCGTATGCCTCACTGCACCCCCACCGGTCTCCACCACGCTGCCAGTGCCGTCGACGAGAGCAAGCCACGACGGCCGGCACGTGCTGACTGGTGTCTGAGCCCTCAGCTTGGGAAGCTGCGGTCATTCGCGGACGGTTCGAGCGCTGAACTGGGCGAACGTACGGTCCGCGCTCCTTCTGGGCTCGACCGTCCTCACCGTGGTTCCCCGCTGTTCCCCGCTCGATCTGGTGCGGTAGTGGTGCAGCGCTGCGGCGTCGAGGAGGTGATCAGTCGACCACGCTCCATTCCTGGATCCCCTTCTCCATCCGGGATGCCCGGCTGTTAGCGTCCGGCACCATGTGGGCTCAAGAGATCGTGGCCGGCCGACCGGCTTGGCGGCACACCCCCTCCGGAGTGGTCTTCCGGGCCGTTCCCGGTGGAACGTTCCGGATGGGCCTGTCCGACGCGGAACTGGACGCCGTTCGTGCCATCGAGCGGGCCGACGGCGCCGATGACGATCTCGAAGCGTTCTTCGCCGGTGCTGTCCAAGCCCGGCCGGCGCGAGAAGTGCGGGTCGAGCCGTTCCTGATCGCCCGGCATCCGCTCACGGTGGCGCAAGTACGGCACTGGCTGCCCGAGTACGAGGACGGCTTCGCCGACTCGGCTTCGAGCACGGCCCGGTTCGAGGACGACTTGGACGAGCTGCTGGAGACGTTGCCGTTCCGGCTGCCCAGCGAGGCGGAGTGGGAGTATGCGGCCCGGGCGGGCACGACCACCCTGACCTTCCGCGGGAACGGGAGGCCGGACGAGGACCAGGTGCTCGACGACTTCGCCGACGAGGAGCGCACTGCCGCGACCGAGAACGCCTTCGGGCTGGCGGCGATGGGGTCGGCGAACGAAATCTGCGCCGACGTGTGGATCCCGCATTTCACGGACGCGCCGGTGGACGCACGCCCCCGCACCGGGGACGGGCCACGGGTGGTGCGCG
This sequence comes from Streptomyces incanus, assembly GCF_042656345.1. Lineage (NCBI taxonomy): Bacteria > Bacillati > Actinomycetota > Actinomycetes > Kitasatosporales > Streptomycetaceae > Streptomyces > Streptomyces incanus. The sequence continues at coordinate 369,499 of NZ_JBHSPC010000015.1, read as the reverse complement.
GAGGCGCCGGCGACCTCTCTCCGTGGCAGGGCTGCGACGAGTGGCTGCTGTTGCTCTCCGCCACCCGCTACGAGTTCCAGGACTTCACCGCGGTCCGTCCGGTGGCACCTGTGCCAACCAGTCAGGGGCGTGCCGAGCACCGAGGCAACGCGTAGTCAGGACGCGCGCCGGAAACGCGCCGGCACGCAAGTGGCCGCCAGTGGCGGAGGAAGGGTCAGAGGTCGGCGCAGATTCCGCGGGCCTTGGCCAGCTCCTTCTTCACCTCGGCGTCGACCTCGAAGACCTGGAGGCGACGGTTGCTCGCCCGGCTGATGGCCTCCGCGAGCGGCTCGTAGGAGGAGTCGCCCGCGGCGGCGGCCGCGGACAGGCCGAAGGCGCCCGCGAAGCGGTGCATAGCCAGTTCGCCCGCCTTGCCCTCCGTCGAGAACTTCGACTCGTCCACACCGGCCAGCGCGTCGCACGCTCCTCGGGCGTCGTCCCCGGCACTGCCGTCCGCGCCCGACGGGCCACCGGTCAGCGCCCAGGCCGCGCCCACGCCTGCGCCACCCACCAGCAGTCCGACCAGGAGAGCGGCCACCAGCAGACCCCGGCTGCGGGCCGGCGCGGTGAGCGGGGCGGGCGGGGGCGGCGGGACGGGGGCCTGATAGGGCTGCTGTGGCTGCATGTACACGACCGTAGACGACCAACGGACCCGGATGCGGCCGGACCTGCATGTCTGACACGGTTGCCCCCGGAGGTAAAGCTGTGGCAGTGGCACCGTTGAATCCCGAGGACCTGCTCCCCGGCGAATGACTCGTCCTGCGCAAGAACGCCAACGCGGTCGTCGGCCTCCTCACCCGCGCCACCGGCCCACACCCGCCGCGGTCCTGACCCGCCGATGGGCTTGCCGACGCCGACGCCGATGCCTGCGACCGGCTCACCGGCCCGGCTGCGCGCGGCACTCGGTGGGAAGCCGGAACGGGCCGACCGGGGAAGCGGTACGAGGCGGGGCATACGGCGCACCCCGGGGTGGAACTCTCCGTCTGCCGTTCGAGGTTGAGCCGGCCGTGAGGGGTGGCGGTCGGGCTCGATCTCCTTTCGGACAACAAAGGGAAACAGTCGCCCCTGCCGTCACTCCTTGTGCGTAGAGTGCTCACTCGCCGAACTTTCTGAACACGTTCAGAAGGCGTGGGAAGTCCGGCGGGGAGGGAAGCGCCCGATGGGCAAGGGGGTCAAGACCGCCGTCATCGGTGGTGTGTTCGCGGTGATGGTGGGCGGAGCCGGGTACGGGGTCTACACCATCGTGTCGGCGGTGAACGGCGACGTGGGCGGCGGCGGTTCGGACACGGCCGTGACGAAGAAGTCCGGGCCGCCGGACAAGGGGGAGGTCGAGAAGGCGAGCGGGACGTTCTTCGCGGCCTGGGAGAAGGGGGAGGCGGCACAGGCGGCGTCGTACACGAACAACGCCGAGGGCGCCGGCCCGCTGCTGGCGGCCTACGGCGAGGAGGCCCGCATAGCCGACGTCGAGATCACGCCCGGGACCCCCGTCGGCACCACCGTGCCGTTCAGCGTGAAGGCGACCGTCTCGTACAAGGGGAAGTCCGAACCGCTCTCCTACAAGAGCGAGTTGACCGTCGTGCGCGGGCAGACCACCGGGCGGGCGCTGGTCGACTGGGAGCCGTCCGTCGTCCATCCGGACCTCAAGGACGGCGACACCCTCGTCACCGGGGAGGCCGCGCAGCCGCCGATCGAGGCCGTGGACCGCGACGGCACGGTGCTGACGGAGGAGGCGTACCCCTCGCTCGGCCCGATCCTGGACACCCTGCGCGAGAAGTACGGCGACAAGGCGGGCGGCAGCCCCGGCGTCGAGCTGACGATCCAGCATGCCGAAGGTGCCGCAGGCGAGGCGGGCGCGGCCGACTCCACGCTGGTGACGCTCGCGAAGGGCGAGCCCGGCACACTGCGTACGACGCTCAGCGCCGGGGTGCAGGCCGCCGCCGAGAAGGCGGTGAAGGAGTTCGCCGAGTCGTCGGTGGTGGCCGTGCAGCCGAGCACCGGCGAGGTGCTGGCCGTGGCCAACCACCGCGAGGACGGGTTCGACGCGGCGCTCCAGGGCCGGGTCGCCCCCGGCTCCACCATGAAGATCATCACCGCGGCCATGCTCATCGACAACGGTGTCGCCTCGATGAACGGCCCGGCCCCCTGCCCGCCCACCGCGACCTGGCAGAGCCAGACCTTCAAGAACCTCACCGGCATGGAGCCGAACGAGGGCGCCACCCTCGCCAACAGCTTCCTGCGCTCCTGCAACACGGCCTTCATCAAGCTCATCGACGAGGAGCCGCTGACCGACGCCTCGCTCACCCAGGAGGTGCAGGAGCGGTTCGGGCTCGGCCGGGACGACTGGGCGACCGGCGTCGTCTCCTTCGACGGCAGCGTCCCCGCCGTCAGCGGCCCGGACCGCGCGGCGAACGCCATCGGCCAGGGCCAGGTGCAGATGAACCCGCTGAACATGGCGTCGGTGACGGCCACCGCCATCACCGGTACCTTCCGTCAGCCGTACCTCGTCTCCCCGGAGCTCGACGGCCGGCAGCTGGCGCAGGCGAAGGGCCTGCCGGCGGGCACCGCGAGCCAGTTGAAGCAGATGATGCGCCTGACGGCCACCCAGGGCACCGCCGCGCAGGCCATGTCCGGTCTCGGCGGCGACATCGGCGCGAAGACCGGCTCCGCCGAGGTCGACGGCAACGCCACCTCCGACAGCTGGTTCACCGGCTTCCGGGGCGACGTCGCGGCGGCGGCCATGACCCAGCAGGGCGGCCACGGTGGCGACGCGGCCGGTCCGATTGTCGCAGCTGTGCTACGAGCGGGCGGCTGACCGCGACGCGCGGAAGACGGGACTCTAGGCTGGTGGCCGTCATTGACCTGGGGCACCGGACGACCATCGGTCTGGTATGACCATATGACGACACGCTATAACAGCACGACAGTGCGGCCGGCGGCCCGGCGGACTTTGCGGAGGATCGGACAGCTGTGGGCAACAGAAGGCGCGTCGCCGAGCGACGGAAGACCAACCCCGCCGTGCTCGGCGGGGTGATCGCCGTCGTCGTCGGGGGTGCCGGATTCGGTGCCTACGCGCTCTTCGGGGGCGGGTCCGGAACCGGGGGCGACCCCCGGACATCGGCCACCCAGCAGGCCAAGGCCAAGAGCGGCCCGCTGTCCGCCGCCGAGGTCACCGCCGCGGCCGACCGCTTCCTCACCGCCTGGCAGCAGGGCAGGGTGAGCGAGGCCGCCGACGCCACCGACGACCCGGAGGCGGCCACCGCCCTGCTCACCGGCTACGCCAAGGACGCCCGCGTCGAGGACGTCGCCCTCACCGCCGGCGCCCGCACCGGCGACAAGGTCCCGTTCTCCGTCAAGGGCACGGTGGCGTACGAGGAGATCACCGAGCCGCTGGCGTACGACAGCAAGCTGACCGTCGTACGCCGGGACGGGGACGGCGAGCCGCGGGTCGCGTGGCAGCCCGCGGTCGTGCACCCCGACCTCAAGGACGGCGACAAGCTGGTCACGGGCGAAACGGACACCCCGCCGATCAAGGCGCTGGACCGGGACGGCGGCGCGCTGACCACCAAGGCCTACCCGTCCCTGGGTCCGGTCCTCGACGGGCTGCGCGAGAAGTACGGGAAGACGGCGGGCGGCGAGGCAGGCATCGAGCTGCGGGTCGTGCGCGGCAAGGAGTCCGAGAAGGCGGAGATATCCGACAAGACCGTGCTGGAGCTGAGCGAGGGCACCCCCGGCACGGTGAGGACCACGCTGGACCCCAAGCTCCAGGCGGCGGCCGAGGAGCAGGTGGCCGAGAAGGCCAAGTCGTCGGTGGTGGTGATGCGTGCGTCGACCGGTGAGATCCTCGCCGCCGCGAACGCCTCGCGCGGGTTCAACACCGCGTTCCAGGGTTCGCTGGCCCCGGGTTCGACGATGAAGGTGCTCACCGCCTCGCTGCTGATCGAGAAGGGCCTCGCGTCCATCGACGAGAAGCACCCGTGCCCGAAGTACTCCAGCTACGGCGGCTGGAAGTTCCAGAACCTCGACAAGTTCGAGATCAAGGGCGGTACGTTCCGCGACAGCTTCGGCGCCTCCTGCAACACCGCCTTCATCAGCCAGGCGCCCGAGCTGAAGGACGACGACCTGACCCGGCAGGCCCAGCAGGTCTTCGGGCTCTCGCGCGACGACTGGCAGATCGGGGTCTCGTCCTTCGACGGCTCGGTGCCGGTGCAGAAGGACGCCCCCATGGCCGCTTCCCTGATCGGCCAGGGCGGCGTGCGGATGAACCCGCTGAACATGGCGTCGGTGTCGGCGACCGTCAAGGCGGGCGAGTTCCACCAGCCGTACCTGGTGTCGCCGGAGGTGGACGGCCGGAAGCTGGCCACCGCCTCGCGCACCATGTCGGCCCAGACCGTGACGCAGTTGCGGCAGCTGATGTCGTACACGGCGACCAGCGGCACCGCGGCGAAGGCGATGGCGGGGGTCAGCGGCGACAAGGGCGCGAAGACCGGCTCGGCCGAGGTCGACGGGCAGAAGAAGCCCAACGGCTGGTTCACCGCGTACCGCGGGGACCTCGCCGCGGCGGGCGTCGTCCAGGAAGGCGGCCACGGCGGCTCCACGGCGGGCCCGATCGTGGCGAGCCTGCTGAAGCTCGGCGACTGATCGACGACCGATCAGCAACCGATCCGGGGGGCCGGCTCCCGGATCTCTCCCGGATCCCTCCCGGATCTCTCCCGGATCAGCGGGGCCGTCCGTCAGTGCGGGACCGGTTCGACGGCTGCCGCGGCCACGTATGTACGCCGCAGGAACCGCGTCAGTGCCTTCGTCTCGAACTGCACCACCGACACCCCCTGCGCCGAGTGGAACTCCACGACCGTCTGCACCCGGCCGCACGGCCACACCTGCACGTCACCGCTGCCCACGGGGGCGCGCAGCCCGTGTTCGAGCAGGTCACGGGGGAGGGTCCACTCGCGAGCGGGGGCACCGGTCAGCCTCACCCGCACGGTCCGGGGGTCGCGCTCGGGGTCGTAACTCAGCCTGACCGGCACCGCTCCCCGGTCCATGGCCCGGGGGGCGTCCGCGTCCGTGACGATCTGGGCGCGTGCGTACTGCTCGACTACGTTCATGAGTGGCCCCTTACGGTGCGCTACCTGTACGAAAGCCGTGTACCCGCCCCTGCTCCAATGTCGCACGGATTCCGGAATCCCACTCTCCGTAGGGAACCTGCCACGCATGCGACAAGGCGGCATACGCGCTCTTGCAAGTCTGTTGCAGGAGCGAGCATCATCGGACAGTGCATGTTCCTGACGGCTTCATCAACGCTCCCGTGTCCGCCGCCACCGCCGTGGTCGCCGCCGGCGCCGTGGCGGTCAGCCTGCGCGGCGCGCGCCGCGAGCTCGGGGGCGAACGGGCGGCGCCGCTGGCCGGCCTGGTGGCGGCGTTCATCTTCGCCGTGCAGATGCTGAACTTCCCCGTAGCGGGAGGCACCAGCGGCCATCTGCTCGGCGGCGCGCTCGCCGCGATACTCGTGGGCCCCTGGGCAGGGGTCCTGTGTGTCTCCGTCGTCCTCCTGACGCAGGCGATCCTCTTCGCCGACGGTGGCCTGACCGCGCTCGGCGTGAACATCACCTGCATGGCGATCGTCACGACGGCCGTCGCGTACACGCTGTTCCGCGGGCTGGTGAAGGTGCTGCCGCGCACTCGCCGGTCGGTGACCGCGGCGTCCTTCGTCGCCGCCCTGGTCTCGGTCCCGGCCTCCGCGCTCGCCTTCACCCTGATCTACGCGATCGGAGGCACCACCGATGTCGCGATCGGCAGGGTCGCCACCGCCATGGTGGGCGTCCACCTCCTGATCGGCCTCGGCGAGGCCGTGATCACGGCCATGACCGTCAGTGCCGTCCTCGCCGTCCGCCCGGACCTGGTGTACGGGGCGCGCGGACTGGAGCGGAGGCTCCAGCTGCGGGTGGACGGCGCACTGGTCGACGCCCCGGCAGCCGGACCCGAAGCCGAACCGCGGCGGGCCCCGACCGCCGCGCGATCCCCGCGCAGGGTCTGGATCGGCGGTCTGGTCACCTCCCTGGTTCTCGCCGGATTCGTCAGCTTCTACGCATCCGCCGACCCGGACGGTCTGGAGAGGGTCGCCACCGACCACGGCATCGACAAGAAGGCCGAGGAGCACGACGCCGCCGGCTCCCCGCTCGCCGACTACGGCGTCAAGGACGTCGACGACGCCCGGATCTCCGGCGGACTCGCGGGCGTGATCGGCGTCGGTGTCACGGTCGTCGCGGGCACCGGCGTCTTCTGGGTGGTCCGCAGGCGGCGCGCGGGCGAGGAGGCCGACGCGACCTCGCCGGCGAACACGAACACCGACACGAGCGCCTGACATGGGCGCCGGCCACACCCACCGGCTGTACCGGCACGGACACTCCCCCGTGCACGCCCTGCCACCGCACGCCAAGCTCGCCGCGGTCCTCGCCTTCGTGGTGGTCGTGGTGTCCACCCCGCGCGAGGCGATGTGGGCGTTCGGGGTGTACGCCGTGCTGCTCGGCCTTGTCGCGTACGCAGCCCGCGTTCCGGCCGGGTTCGTCCTCGGACGGCTGCTGATCGAGGTGCCGTTCGTCGCCTTCGCGGTGCTCATGCCGTTCGTGGCGGAGGGCGAGCGGATCGACGTGCTCGGACTGTCGCTGAGCGTCAACGGGCTCTGGGGCGCCTGGAACGTGCTGGCCAAGGGCACCCTGGGCGTCGCCGCCTCCGTCCTGCTGGCCGCGACGACCGAGCTGCGCGAGCTGCTCCTCGGCCTGCAGCACCTGCGGCTGCCGCCGCTGCTGGTACAGATCGCCTCGTTCATGATCCGGTACGGCGACGTGATCACCGACGAGATGCGGCGCATGCGGATCGCCCGTGAGTCCCGCGGATTCGAGACGCGCGGTGTCCGGCACTGGGGTGTGCTGGCGAAGTCGGCGGGCGCACTGTTCATCCGCTCCTACGAACGCGGCGAGCGGGTGCACCTGGCCATGATCAGCCGCGGCTACTCCGGTTCGATGCCGGTCATCGACGAAGTGACCGGGTCCCGGGCACAGTGGTCGTACGCGCTGGCCCTCCCGTCCGCCGCCCTCGTCGTCTGCGTACTGGGATGGATGCTGTGACAGTTTCTCTGGAGGTCTCCGGCCTCGCCTTCGCCTACCCGGACGGCCACCAGGCCCTGTTCGGCGTCGGCTTCTCGATCGCGCGCGGCGAGCGGGTCGCGCTGCTCGGCCCGAACGGCGCCGGCAAGACGACCCTGGTGCTGCACCTCAACGGCATCCTGACCGGCGGAACCGGCACCGTCACCGTCGCCGGACTGCCCGTCGGCAAGCGGCACATGGCCGAGATCCGGCGCCGGGTCGGCATCGTCTTCCAGGACCCGGACGACCAGCTCTTCATGCCGACCGTGCGGGAGGACGTGGCGTTCGGTCCGGCGGCGGCCGGGCTCAGGGGCACAGAGCTGGAGGAGCGGGTCGACCGGGCACTGGCCCTGGTCGGCATGGCCGGGTTCAAGGACCGGCCCCCGCACCACCTCTCCTTCGGCCAGCGCCGGCGGGTGGCCGTGGCGACGGTGCTGGCGATGGAGCCGGAGATCCTGGTCCTGGACGAGCCGTCCTCCAACCTGGACCCCGCCTCCCGCCGCGAACTGGCCGACATCCTGCGCTCGCTGGACGTGACCGTCCTGATGGTCACCCACGATCTGCCGTACGCCCTGGAACTGTGCCCGCGCGCCCTGATCCTCAGCGACGGCGTCATCGCCGCGGACGGCCCCACCGCCGGCCTGCTCGCCGACGACGCCCTGATGCGCGCACACCGCCTGGAACTGCCCTTCGGTTTCGACCCACGGTCGGTGGCGGCCACGCCCGGCCGGCCGTGACACGCGGCCGTCCGCGACGCCCGGCCATCCTCGACGCCCGGGCGTCCGTGCCTCCAGGCCGTCCGTGCCTCCAGGCCGTCCTTGACGCCCGGCCGTCCGTGCCTCCAGGCCGTCCTTGACGCCCGGCCGTCCGTGCCTCCAGGCCGTCCTTGACGCCCGGCCGTCCGTGCCTCCAGGCCGTCCGTGCCTCCAGGCCGTCCGTGCCTCCAGGCCGTCCGTGCCTCCAGGCCGTCCTTGACGCCCGGCCGTCCTTGACGCCCGGCCGTCCGTGCCTCCAGGCCGTCCGTGACAATGGGCGCGTGACGAACGAGGAGACCGAGGGCTCGCTGCTGCTGGACGAACAGTTGTGCTTCGCGCTGTACGCCGCCCAGCGCACGGTGACAGCCGCGTACCGCCCGCTCCTCGACGAGCTGGGCCTGACGTATCCGCAGTATCTGGTGCTGCTGGTGCTGTGGGAGCGGGGTGAGGCGACGGTCAAGGAGCTGGCGTCGGCCCTGCGTCTCGACTACGGCACGATGTCACCCCTGCTGAAACGGCTGGAGGGCGCGGGTCTGGTCCGCCGAGAGCGGGCGGCGCACGACGAGCGCTCGGTGCTGATCGCGTGCACCGGACGCGCGGAGGAACTGCGGGAGCGCGCGGCCCGGGTGCCCGGCGCGTTGCTCGCGGCGACCGGGCTCAAGGGTGCCGAGGCCGTGAGACTGCGTGAGGAGCTGCGGCAACTGGCCCGGCGGGCGGAGGCGGCGGCGGAGCGGTCCCGCCGACCATGAGTTACCTCCGGTAACTACCCCCTGACGGCAGCGACTTACTACCGGCCAGTACCTTGTGCACGATGCATTTGCGCACACCTGATCCGGGGAAGGCCCAGCCATGACTGACGACACCGCTGTCGCCACCGACACCCGCCCGACGAAGATCATGTACGTCGCCGAGGCCACCGCGCACGGCGGCCGGAACGGCTATGTCACCAGCCAGGACGGCCACCTCGCCCTGAAGGTCGCGATGCCCCCCGTGCTGGGCGGCGACGGCAACGGCACCAACCCGGAGCAGCTGTTCGCGGCCGGTTTCAGCTCCTGCTTCCACAACGCGCTCATCCTCGTGGGCAACCGCGCCGGCTACGACCTCACCGGCTCCACCGTCGCCGCGAAGGTCGGCATCGGCCCCAACAAGCAGCGCGGCTACGGCCTCGCGGTCGCCCTGAGCGTCTCCCTCCCGGTTCTCGACCCCGACCTCGCGACCAAGCTGGTGGACGCGGCCCATCGGGCCTGCCCGTACTCCAACGCCACGCGCGGCAACATCGACGTAACGATCGTGCTCGGCTAGCACGGCCCAGGAATCGCAGGCGGACGGCGGCGGTTGCACCCACTGTTGCAGGCGCGTGGAAGGGACCGACGGACGTGGGCGTGGATGTGCACGGCACAGTGGCCGAGGGCTTCGAACCGGTCCGGGAAGCGTTCGTCCGGAACTTCGAGACGCTCGGGGACCGGGGCGCGGCCGTCACCGTGTACCGGGACGGGCAGCGGGTCGTCGACCTGTGGGCCGGCACGAAGGACGTCGACGGCGGTGCCGACGGCGCCGGCGCCGAGCCGTGGCAGCGGGGCACGGCGCAGGTCGTCCGCTCCGCGACCAAGGGCGTCGCCGCCGCCGTGCCCCTGCTGCTGCACCAGTACGGAGAGCTGGACCTGGACGCGCCCGTCGGCCACTACTGGCCCGAGTTCAAGGCCCGGGGCAAGGAACGGGTGCTGGTCCGGCACCTACTGAACCACCGGGCCGGGCTTCCTCTCCTCGACCGCCCGCTGACCCCGCGGGAGGTGCTCGACCCGCTGCGGGGCGCCGAGGCCGTCGCCGCCCAGGCACCCGTGTGGGAGCCGGGCACGGACCACGGCTACCACGCCCTCACCTACGGCTGGCTGCTGGACGAGCTGGTACGACGGGTGTCGGGCCGGGGCGCCGGCGAGTGGATCGCGGAGCGGATCGCCGCTCCCCTCGGGCTGGACTTCTGGCTGGGCCTGCCGGACGCGGAGGCCGGCCGGGTGGGCAGGGTCGGCCCGGTCGAGGGGCCCGAGCCGTCCGGCGCGCTGCGCGCCCGCCCCAAGCGCTCGGTCACCGAGGCCTACGACGACCCCGCCTCCGTCACCCGCCGGACCTTCGCCGCGATCGACCCGTTCCCGGACCACAACGACCCGGAGTTCCGCGCGGTGCCCCACCCCGCGGCCAACGGCATCGCGACGGCGGACGGACTGGCCCGCTTCTACGCCTCGCTCATCGGGCGGGTCGACGGCGTACGCCTCTTCGACCCGGCCACCGTCGAACGCGGCCCGCGCCGAGGAGTCGGCGGGCCCGGACCGCGTCCTGATCGTCGGCACCCGCTTCGGCCTCGGCTACATGCTGCACGGCAGCGCGTCGCCCTTCCTGGCCCCGGGCTCCTTCGGCCACCCCGGCCGCGGCGGCTCCCTCGGCTTCGCCGACCCGGAGGCGGGCATCGCCTTCGGCTACGTCACCAACGGCTTCCGCACGAGCGTGACGTCGGACCCCCGGGCCCAGGCCCTGGTACGGGCGGTGCGCTCGGTCGTCCTCGGCTAGCTCGTAAATCGCCGCCCGTACGGGACCGCGCGTACCTCGTCCCACTCACGCGGCCATCACCCGTGCGAAGTCGCTCACGCGCCGTCGCGCGTACCGGGTCGCTCATGTCTCGTCGCCGGTTCGGGACGCTCACACATGGATCGGGTGCGAGGTCCGGCCCGAGCTCGCGTCGATCTCGTCGTGCGCCTTGGTCAGCAGCTGCATCGCCAGCTCGTTGAGCGCCCTGGCACCGGCGACCTCCTCCCCGACCCTGGGCTGGTTCTCGTCGACCCGGTGCCGGCTCGCGTGCCCGTGGCCCCGCACCTCGGTCCCGTCGGGCAGGCGCACCAGCGCCGCCGCCCGCGTGTGCTGGCCGTCCTCCATGAACTCCATCTCGACGTGCCACCCCACGGTGGTGCGCATGGTGTGCGTCATGACAGTCACCTCCGGAAAGTCCTGATTCCAGGGTGCTCCTCCCTCTGCCCGACCGCACCCGGCCGTTGCCCGCCGCATCCCGCGCGCCGCGGCGTGGCCTCTCCCTGGAAACCGTGAGCACTTCTCCGGAAAGTGCTCACGGCCCGCTCGTTTGAGGCCACTCCGGACAACATGACCGCCCATGCTCACGCCGCCGCCCCTGTCCCGAGCGCAGCATCAACCCGCTCCCGACGACCAGCAGCCCGGCCCCCGCGAGACGCGGAACACCGAACCGCTCCCGGAAGAACAGCGCCCCGATGCCGGCTCCCGCGATGACCGAGGACTCCCGCAGGGCGGCGAACGGGGCGAGGGCGGCGCGGGTCTGGACCAGCAGGACGAGGGCGTACGCGGCGACGGAAAGGGCGGCGCCGAGGAGTCCGGGGCGGCGTGCTGGCGCAGCAGCGCGGCCGTTTCGCCTCGCCGGTTCCGAAGCGCGTACGCCGGGATCACCGTGCCCTGGACGGCCGTCAACCAGGCGACGCAGCCGGGGGAGGAGCCAAAGGCGCGCACGCCGAGGGCGTCGACGACCGTGTGTCTCCGCCGGGAAGTTCCGGCCCCGCCGAAACGGTGAGAAGTGGCTCTGCCGGGTGTGCGAGCGGCGGGCCGGTGGGTGGTCCGCGCACCAGCGCGGCCGGCGAGAAGGGGCCGTCGGGGGTCCGGGTGACCGGTCGTCCGACCGTTCGCGGGGTGGGGCCGCTTCTGCCCGTTCCCCGGGGTCGGCGAACCCCGTTCAAGACAACCGTGTACGCGGCGATGGCCGGCCCGGTCGCCGGCACCGCCCCGGTCGCCGCCCGGTCGGGCCGGTGCCCGTGCGGCCCCCACAGGGCGACACCGGTCAGTCCCGCGCACGACAGGGCGCTCCCGGCGGCGGCCTCCGTGGCGGTGCGGGCCCCGTCGGGGAAGCGTCGGACCTGACCGATGACCGACCGATGACGTCCGCGAGCCCCCTCTCCCGCAGGACGTCGGCGAAGCGGGGAGGCGCTGTGGAGCCGTCGGAGTCTGGGGTCGCTGTCGTCATGCGGGGCGCGGTGACGGCCTGGATGCGGGGCGGGCGGCCCCATCGGCCCGGCCGGTGGGCACACGGGGAAGCCGGTGAGGGCTCCCCGTCCCCACGGGGCCCTCACCGGCTGGTTCTGCGGTGTGGTGCGGCTGTCAGACGCGGACCAGGTCCCGGTCGTCGTCCGGGCTGCCGCCCTTCTTCCCGGCGTCGGCGTCGGTGCGCAGACCCTCGCCCTCGACGTCCACGTTGGGCAGGGCGCGGTCCAGCCACTTCGGGAGCCACCAGGCCTTGTTGCCCAGCAGGGCCAGTACCGCCGGCACGATCGCCATGCGGACGACGAACGCGTCGAAGAAGACGGCGATGGCGAGGCCGAAGCCGATCATCTTGACCATCGACTCGCTGGAACCGATGAAGCCGGCGAAGACCGCCATCATGATCACCGCAGCCGCGCTCACCACACGGGCGCTGTGCTGGAAGCCGGTCACCACGGCCTGGCCCGGCTTCTCGCCGTGGACGTAGGCCTCCCGCATCCGGGTCACGAGGAACACCTCGTAGTCCATGGCCAGTCCGAAGACCACGCCGACCATGAAGATCGGCATCATCGACATGACCGGGCCGGTCTCCTCCACGCCCGTCAGGCCGGACAGCCAGCCCCACTGGAAGACCGCGACCACGGCGCCCAGCGCGGCCATCACCGAGAGGAGGAATCCGAGGGCCGCCTTGAGCGGGACCAGGATCGACCGGAAGACCACGATCAGCAGCAGGAACGCCAGCCCGACGACCAGGGTCAGGTACGGGAGGAGCGCGTCGTTGAGCTTCTGCGACACGTCGATGTTCATCGCCGTGGCACCGGTGACCAGGACCTCCGCTCCGGTGTCGGCCTTGATGTCCGCCCCGGCGTCCCGGATGTCGTGGACCAGGTCCTCGGTCGCCACGGACGAGGGCTTGGATTCCGGGACGACGGTGATCGTCGCCGTGTCACCGGCCTTGTTGGGTGCCGCGGGGCTCACCGAGACGACGTCGTCGAGCGCCTTGATGTCGTCGCCGGTCTGCCGGAAGACGGCGTCCGGGTCGTCGCTGTCCTTGGCGTCGACCACGACGACGAGCGGGCCGTTGAATCCGGGGCCGAAGCCTTCGGAGAGCAGGTCGTAGGCGCGGCGCTGGGTGGTGGACGTCGGCTGCGAGCCGTCGTCGGGCAGGCCCAGTTCCAGGGAGGACGCCGGTATGGCCGCCGCGCCGAGGCCGACGACGCCGAGCAGGAGGACGGCCACGGGGCGCCGCACGACGAAGCTCGCCCAGCGGGTGCCCATGTTCGGGCGTTGCGCGTTCTCCTTCGCCGTCCCGTCCCCCTTCTCCTCGTCCTTGCGCCCGCGCGGCTTGCCCTTCTCGCCGACCGCGCGGACCCTGCGGCCCGCGTACCCGAGCAGCGCCGGGACCATGGTGAGGGCGATCAGGACGGCGATGGCGACCGTGCCGGCGGCGGCGATGCCCATCTTGGTGAGCATCGGGATGTTGACGACCGACAGGCCGACGAGAGCGATGACGACCGTGAGGCCGGCGAAGACGACGGCGGAGCCCGCGGTGCCGACGGCGCGCCCCGCCGCGTCCTCGCGTTCCCGGCCCTCGGCCAGTTCGGCGCGGTAGCGGGAGACGATGAACAGTGCGTAGTCGATGCCGACGGCGAGGCCGATCATCGTGGCCAGGATGGACGTGGTGGAGCCGAGTTCGAGCGTCGAGGCCAGCGCGGTGATGCTCGCGACGCCGATGCCGACCCCGATGAGTGCGGTGAGCAGGGGCAGACCGGCCGCGACCAGCGAGCCGAAGGTGATGACCAGGACGACCGCGGCTACACCGATACCGATGATCTCGGTGGCACCGGTCTCCGGGACGGCCTGGAGCGCGTCACCGCCGATCTCCACGGTCAGGCCGGCGTCGCGGGCCCCCTCGGCGGCGGCCTCGAGGGAGTCGCGCGAGGAGTCCTCCAGCTCCATGCCGGAGACCTGGTAGCTCACCGAGGCGTAGGCGACGGTGCCGTCCTTGCTGACGCCTCCGCCCTGGTACGGGTCGGTGACGCGGGCGACCTCGGAGCCGTCGGAGAGTTCCTCGACGGTGTCCTGGACGATCGCCCTGTTGCCGGCGTCGGTCATCTTCTCGCCGGCGGGCGCCTTGAAGACGACGCGTGCGGTCGCTCCGTCGGCACGGGCGCCGGGGAAACGTTCTTCCAGCACGTCGAAGGCTTTCTGGGCCTCGGTGCCGGGGATGGAGAACGAGGTGTTGCCGGCGGCGGGTGCGCCGGCCGCGCCGACGCCCGCGAGCGCCAGCAGCGCCACCCAGAACAGGGCTACGAAGTGCCGTCGCCTGAAGGCGAAACGGCCGAGTCGGTAGAGCAAAGTGGCCACGAGGGAGTACTCCCGGTCAGGTCGTGGATTCTTCAGGGCAGGGGAGGTCAGCCCGACGACGTGAGCGGTGGCGTCCGTCAGGTGGGGTGGTGGGAAGGGTGGTGCCGAGGTGGGGGGTGGGACAGGTGGTGCGGGTGGTGATCGCCGACCGCCGGGTTGCGCCGGTCAGCGAGGGGACACGCCGAGGGCGGGGAGCACCACGGCGTCGATGTACGAGGTGAGGAACTCCCGCGTGGGCGGCTGGTCGTCGATCAGCGCCCGTGTGGCGAACGCACCGACGAGCATGTGCACCATGTAGTCCAACGCCGGGTTGTCCGCCGGGACCTCGCCGCGCTCGACCGCGCGCCGGACGATCCCCTGGAACTCCGCGACCTCGGGCTCCACGAGCAGGGCCTTGAACGCCCGCCGCAGGTCGTCGTTCGTGTGCACTGCCATGGCGAGCGCCCGCATCAGGGCGGCGTTCTGCTCCATGGCACAGTCGTCCTGGCCGATGAGGCTGTGCAGGTCGCCCTGGAGGGAACCGGTGTCGATGTCACTGATGACACCGGGCTTCTGAGCCCGCATGGCTCTCACCACCAGCTCGGCCTTGCCGCCCCACTGGCGGTAGAGGGTGGCCTTGCTGGACCGGGTGCGGGCGGCCACGGCGTCCATGGTGAGGGCGTCGTACCCGACCTCGCGGAGCAGGTCGAGCACGGCCGCGTACAGCTCGGCCTCGCGCTCGGGGGTGATCCGGCTGCGCCGCACGGTCGCGACCTCGGTCATCCCGCTCACCTCCCGCTCCTTCGTGTCCCCGTCAGGGGTATCGCCGCGTCACACGACACGCGTCCGTACACATGGTGCCGTACGTCTGCCGTCGCGTACGCGGTTTCGTACGCGACCTCGTGCGCGGATTCGTACATGACGAATGTACCCGAGACTCTATGAGAACGAAACCGTTTCGTACGTGCACTGGGTCACGTCCGAGGATTCGTCGCGGCTTCGCACGAGTTGCTGCGGTCCGCCCCCCGGAAAAGCATGGAATGGTGAGCTATCTACGCCTGCCCCACCTCAACGGTGACCTGCTGTGCTTCGTGGCCGAGGACGACCTCTGGCTCGCCCCGCTCGACGTCCCGGGCGGCCGGGCCTGGCGGCTCACCGTCGACCGCGCCAAACTCGGCCACCCCCGCTTCTCCCCCGACGGCCGCCACATCGCGTACACGAGCTGGCGCAGCCTCGCCCCCGAGGTCCACCTGGTCCCGGTGGACGGCGGCCCCGGACGCCGGCTCACCTACTGGGGCACCGCCGACACCCGGGTCTGCGGCTGGGCCCCCTCGAACGGGGACGTGGACGCCGAGATCCTCGCCGTCGCCTCGCACGGCGAGCCGTTCTCGTACTTCACCTGGGCCTACAAGCTCTCCCCCGACGGCAGTCCGGGCCGCAAACTGCCCTGGGGCCCGGTGACCGACCTCCAGGTCGCCGACGTCGGCGGGGAACGGCAGACCCTGCTGCTCACCGGCACCCCGCCGCACGAACCGGCCTCCTGGAAGCGCTACCGGGGCGGGGCGACGGGCAGGCTGTGGCTGCACGGACGGCGGCTGCTCGGCGGAACGGCGGACGGAACGGCGAACGGAACGGAAGAGGCCGTCGAGGGGGCCGGCGGGACCGGTGGCATCGACGGGCATCTGCACTCCCCGATGTTCGTCGGCGGCCGGGTCGCCTTCCTCTCCGACCACGAGGGCGTCGGCAACCTGTACTCCGTGGCGTACGACGGCTCCGACCTGCGCCGTCACACCGATCACGACGCGTTCTACGCCCGCCACGCGTCCAGCGACGGCACCCGGGTCGTCTACCAGTGCGCCGGTGACCTGTGGATCGTCGACGACCTGTCCCCGGGCTCCGTGCCGCGCCGGCTCGACGTCAGGCTGAGCGGGCCGCGTGCGGGGCGGCGACGCTACCAGGTGCCCGCCGCCCACCACCTGAACGGCATCTCCGTGGACGAGACGGGCCGGGCCAGCGCCGTCGTCGTACGCGGCAGCCTGTACTGGCTCACCCACCGCGACGGCCCCGCCCGCACCCTCACGGACACCCCGGGCGTACGGGTACGGCTGCCGGAGATGCTCGGCGCGGGCGGCCAAGTGGCGTACGTGACGGACGCCGACGACGAGGACGCCATCGAGATCGCCTCCCTGCCCCGGGCGAGCGGTCAGCGCCCCGCACGGCGGCTGGCCTCGGGGAGGCTGGGCCGGGTACTGGAGATGGTCGCCGACCCGGACGGCGGGCGGCTGGCCGTCGCCTCCCACGACGGGCGCCTGCTCCTCGTCGACACCGGCGAGGGGATCGAGGCGGAGATCGAGGCGGAGGCCGAGACCGAGGCGGAGGCCGAGACCGGGAACTCCGAGGGCGGGAACTCCGAGGGCGGTGACGGCGGTGGCTCCGGCGAAGGTTCCGACGGCGGGGCGGCCCCCGACAACCAGGTCACCGAGCTGATCCGGTCCATCAACGGCCCTGTGCGCGACCTCGCGTTCTCGCCCGACGGCGGATGGCTCACCTGGTCGCATCCCGGCATCGGGCGGTCGCTGCGGCAGATCAAACTGGCCCGGATGAAGGACCGGCTGGTCATCGACGTCACCAACGGCCGCTTCGAGGACGAGAATCCGGTCTTCACCCGGGACGGCCGCTACCTGGCCTTCCTGTCCTGGCGCGGCTTCGACCCGGTGTACGACGTGCACACCGGCGACCTGTCCTTCCCGCTGGGGTGCCGCCCGTACCTGGTGCCGCTGTCCTCGGCGACCCCCTCCCCCTTCGCTCTCAGCCCCGAGGGCCGGCCGGCCGCCGGGGGCCTCGACCCGGTGGAGGCCGACGACACCGAGGACATCGGCGACAGCGGCGCGGTGGCCGTCGAGACCGAGGGCCTGGAGAACAGGGTCACCCCCTTCCCGGTCGCCGCCTCCAAGTACTCGGCGCTGCACCCGGTCGCGGGCGGCGGGCTGGTCTGGCTGCGCTGGCCGATCTCGGGCGCGCTCGGCGAGACCTTCGCCAACCCGGACGACACCAGCGGCCGGCCGACGCTGGAGCACTTCAACATCAGCAGGGCGAAGAAGTCCGAACTCGTCGAGCACCTCGACTTCTTCGCGGTCAGCGGCGACGGCACCCGGCTGGTCGTCGCGGACGAGGGCGAGCCGCGCGCGGTGCCCGCGACCGAGCCGGGCGACAGCGACTCCACCGTGTGGATCGACGTCCGCCGCATCCTGCACGAGGCCGACCCGGGAGCCGAGTGGCGGCAGGCGTACGAGGAGGCCGGGCGGCTGATCCGGTCCTACTTCTGGGACCCCGGTATGTGCGGCATCGACTGGGACGCGGTGCTCGCCCAGTACCGCCCGCTGGTCGAACGGGTCGCCTCCCCCGACGAGTTCGCGGACCTTCTGCGCGAACTCCTCGGCGAGCTCGGTACCTCCCACGCCTACGTCACCGCCGCCCGCCGCAACGAGGGCCCGCCGCACTACCAGCGCCGCCAAGGCTTCCTCGGCGCCAACCTCGTGCCGCGCGAGCATGGTTGGACGATCCGGCGGATCCTGCCCGGCGACTCCTCGGACTCAAGGGCCCGTTCCCCGCTGGCCGGCACCGGCATCCGCGAGGGCGCCGTCCTCACCCATGTCGACGGCCGCCCGGTGGACCCGCTCACCGGGCCCTACCCGCTGCTCGCGGGGGCGGGCGGTACGACGGTGGAACTGACGTTCACCCCGGCCGAGGGCGCGGGCCCGCCCCGCAGGGTCGCCGTGGTCCCGCTGATCGACGAGCGCCCGCTGCGCTACCAGGACTGGGTGGCCAAACGGCGTCTCGTGGTGCGGGAGTTGAGCGGCGGCCGGTGCGGCTATCTGCACATCCCCGACATGGGCGGCTCGGGCTGGGCCCAGTTCAACCGCGACCTGCGCATGGAGGTGTCCCGCCCGGCCCTGCTCGTGGACGTGCGGGGCAACGCCGGCGGCCACATCAGCGAACTCGTCGTGGAGACACTGACCCGCACCATCCTCGGCTGGGACCTCACCCGCGACGCCCAGCCCGTGTCGTACGCGGCCAACGCCCCGCGCGGGCCGGTGGTGGCCCTCGCGGACGAGGCGACCAGCTCCGACGGCGACATGATCACGGCCGCGTTCAAGCTGCTGAGGCTGGGGCCGGTGGTCGGGCAGCGCACCTGGGGCGGGGTGGTCGGCATGACCGGCCGGCACCAGCTGGTGGACGGCACGGTGATCACGGTGCCGATGAACGCGGCCTGGTTCGACGCGTACGGCTGGTCGGTGGAGAACAAGGGCGTCACCCCCGACCTGGAGGCACTGCGCACCCCGCTGGACTGGGCGGAGGGCCGGCACGCCGTACTGGACGACGCGGTCCGACTGGCCCTGCAACTCCTGGAGTCCGAGCCCCCGGCCACTCCCCCGACCTACAGCGACGTCCCCGACCGCTCCCGCCCGAAGCTGCCGCCGAGGGCGACATGAGAGGGGACGCCTCCCATGGAGGCGCCCCCTTCCCGCTTCAGTACGTCACGACGTCACGTCAGGCGTCGTAGTCCTGGTGACGGCGCTCCTCGGACTCCTGCTGCCGCCGGCGCTGCTGCGGGTTGCCCGAGTCCTCCTCACGGCCGCGGCCGCGCTTTTGGGACTGCTCCCCTGCCTCGCCCATCTTCTTCTTGGCCTGCTCCTTCATCTGCTCGGCCTTGTCCTGGAACTGGTCCTTCATACCCATGTGGGTTCACTCCCGTTGGGGTGTGGGGGCTGTTGCTCGACCAGATTCACACGGGCGGTCACCCTGCGCATGTCGATCACTCACGCAGCGTGTTCGGGGATCGTTCCCGCAGGTCCCGGCGTTGTTCCCGGCGTTGCTCCCGCTCCCGGCGCTGTTCCCGCACGGTCCGGCGCCGTTCCGAGCCCGGTCCGGTGCTGTTCGTCGGCGTTGCCGCCGGCTCCGACCAGCCCCGTCCGCATGCCGGCGAACCGGTCCGCGAACCGCCGCACCTCCCACTGTCCGGCGGTGCCGATCACGCCGGGCAGGTAACCGCGTACGCCCTGCATCCCCCGCAGCCACCACTGCCCGTACACATGGCTGGAGCGCCGCTCGATCCCGGCCACCATCCGGTCCACCGCGGGGCCCAGCGGGTACGTCTTGTTCGTCGGCCACGGCAGCCGCTGCCTGAGCTCCCGCATCACCGCGTCCTGGTCGGCCCCGCGCACCATGTCCGTGTCGGTCCACGACAGATAGCCGACGCCGACCCGCACACCCAGGTGTCCGACCTCGGCCCGCAGACTGTGCGCGTACGCCTCCACACCGGACTTGGACGCGCAGTACGCGGTCATCATCGGGGCCGGGGTGATCGCGGCGAGCGAGGCGATCTGGAGCAGGTAGCCGCGGCTCTCGGTCAGCAGCGGCAGGAACGCGCGGGCGGTGACCGCCGATCCGATCAGGTTGACCTCGATGACGCGCCGCCAGGACTCCGGGTCGGAGTCGGCGAACGGACCGCCGTTCGCCACACCGGCGTTGGCGATCACGGTGTCGACCCGCCCGAACCGCTCCTTCACCTCCGCCGCGACCAGGGTCATCGCCTCGTGGTCGGTGACGTCGGCGTGCCAGTGGTCGCTGTCGCAGTACAACCGCGCCGACACCTGCTTGAGCGCGTCCGGTTCCAGCCCGACCAGTGCCACCTTCACCCCGCGCGCGGAGAGCTTGCGGGCGAGCAACTCCCCCACCCCGCGGGCCGCTCCGGTGACGACGGCGACCTGTCCTTCGAGACGGCCCCTGCTCGTGCGCTGTCCACTCATGCGCGCTCCTCGGCGGGTGTGACGGGTACCGCGGGTGCGGCAGGTGCCGCGGGTATGTGGGCGGCGACGAGTTCCCGGATCCGCCCGGTGACCGGTCCGGGCGCCTCCACGGGCGTCATGTGGCCGATGCCGGGCAGTTCCGTGAGCCCGAGACAGTGCGGCAGTCGGGAGGCGATCGTCCGCGCGTGCACCGGCGGGGTGAGCCGGTCCGCGGTACCGACGACGACGGCCGTCGGTACCCGCAACTCCCCCACCCTGTGGTCGAGATCGAGCAGACCGAGCACGTGCGACCAGGACCGGCGGACCGTGCGCGGGCAGGCGTGCACGATACGGGCGCACGCCTCGACCATGTGCGGCGCCGAACCGGGGCCCATCGTGGCGTACTTGAGGATGCGGCTGCCGAGTGGCGTGACGGGTCCGAGCGGGGCTCGGGAGCCGAGGACACGCCGGACCAGCCAGGTCCGTACTCGCCCCGGCGGGATCGGGAGCACCGTCGACTCGTCGACCAGCCGCGAACTGCCGGTGCTGCACAGCAGTACGGCCCCCGCGTGCTCGACGAAGGCGGGTCGGCCGGACGCGGCCATCACCGTCATGCCGCCCATGGAGTGCCCGGCGATCACGGCCTGTTCGCCGGGGGCGAGCGTGGCGGTCAGGACGGCTTCCAGGTCGTCGGCGAGCGCGTCGGTACTGCAGCTCCCGCTCGCGGGGGTGCGTCCGTGGCCGCGTTGGTCGTAGGCGATCACCCGGTGGTCGGCGGCGAGTTCGCGGATCTGGGCCGCCCAGAAGGCGGTCGAGCAGGTCCAGCCGTGGGCGAGGACGACCGCGGGCGCCCCGTCGGGCCCGTGCAGCTCGACATGCAGCCGGGTGCCGTCGGCGGAGACGGCGGTGAGTTCGCGGGCGGGGACGGGCGGGGCATAGGGCCCGGCGGAGACATGCCCCGGCCGGCTCACGCGGAGACCTCCGTGGTGCCCTGGGCGGCGGCGCCCTGAGTGGCGGTGTCCCGGACAGTGGCGCCCCGGACAGTGGCGCCCGGGGCAGTGGTGTCCTGGGCGGTGTTCCTGGTGTCGGCGGTGTTCCTGGTGTCGGCGGTGTTCCTGGTGCCGGCGGTCTTCTTGCCGGAGGGCGCCCGCAGGATGGCGTACTCGGCGAGGTCCACGCGCCGGGTGGCCCGCCGGAACTCGCCGGTCGTGCCCGGCCAGACGGTGGTGTTGCGGCCGCCTGCGTCCAGGTACCAGCTGGTGCAGCCGCCGGTGTTCCACACCGTGCGCTTCATCCGCTCCTGCACCCGGTGGTTCCAGACGCGGACGGCGCTCCTGCGGGCGTCGAGGGCGACCCGGCCGCCGAGGACGTCGAGTTGGCGGAGGTAGTCGGCCAGGTAGTTCAGCTGGGACTCGATCATGAGGATCATGGAGGAGTTCCCGAGGCCGGTGTTGGGCCCGATGAGCGTCATGAAGTTGGGGAACCCGGCGGCCGAGGCACCGCGCAGCGCCTCCATGCCGCCCGTCCAGGTCTCGGCGAGGGTCTTTCCCTCCACGCCGACGACCCGCTCGGCGATGGGCATGTCGGTCACGTGGAACCCGGTCCCGAACACGATGACGTCGACCTCGGCCTCGGTCCCGTCGGCCGCCACGACCGTCGACCCCCGGACCTCGCTCAGTCCACCGTCGACGACCTCGACGTTGGGCTGCGCGAGCGCCGGATAGTACGTGCTGGACAGCAGGATGCGTTTGCAGCCGATGCGGTAGTCGGGGGTGAGCCGGGCGCGCAGGGCGGGGTCCTTGATGGCGCGGGCCATGTTGCGCTTGGCCAACCGCTCCACGAAGCCCAGCTCGCCCGGGTGCTTGGTGAACGCCTGGACCTGCAGTTCCCGTACGCCCCACAGCAGTCCGCGGCGCAGCCGGGTGGTGAAGGGCAGCGCCCGGTGCACGGCCCGCTCGGCGCCGCCGATGGCCCGGTCGAGGCGGGGCAGGACCCAGGGCGGGGTGCGCTGGAAGAGGGTCAGCCGGGAGACGAGCGGCTGGACGGACGGCACGATCTGGATGGCCGACGCGCCCGTGCCGACCATGGCGACCCGCTTGCCGCGCAGGTCGTGGTCGTGGTCCCAGCGGGCGGAGTGGAAGACCTTGCCGGGGAAGGTGTCGAGCCCCGGGATGTCCGGGGTCTTCGGATCGGACAGCGGGCCGGTGGCGGAGACGACCACATCCGCGCTGAAACTGCCGCTGCTGGTCTCGATGTCCCAGCGCAGCCGCTCCGGGTCCCACAGCATCCGCTTCACCTCCGAGTCGAAGCGGATGTGCGGGCGCAGCCCGAAGACGTCGGTGACGTGCTCGAGGTAGGCGCGGATGTGCTCCTGCCCGGAGAAGGAACGCGGCCACTCGGGGTGGGGCGCGAAGGAGAACGAGTACAGATGGGACGGCACGTCGCACGCGCACCCCGGATAACTGTTGTCCCGCCAGGTCCCGCCGACGCTGCCGGCCCGCTCCAGGACGACGAAGTCGGTGATCCCCTCGCGCCTCAGCCGTACGGCGGCCCCCAGTCCGCCGAACCCGGCCCCCACCACCGCGACCCGTATGTGCTCGTGTTCGTGCTCGGCCATCCCGAAGCCTCCAGCCCTTGCCGCCGCCGAGAACCTCGCCAGTGACCACTGGCGCAATGGGGAGAGTAGGACAGTCACCTACTGATGGGTAGGGGGTACGCAAGGAAAGTTACCGCCGGTACGCCCTAGGCTGCTGCCGTGGCAGAGGAAGCGGAACCCAGGGGCGAGCGGCGCGAGTACCGCATGGAGGAGCTGGCCCGGCTGGCCGGCATCACGGTGCGCACGCTGCGCTTCTACCGCGAGCGCAAGCTGATACCGTCGCCCCGCCGCGAGGGCCGCATAGCGTGGTACGACGACCACCACCTGGCCCGGCTGAACACGATCACGGCGCTGCTGGAACGCGGCCACACCCTGAACGGCATAGCGGAACTGGCCGAGGCCTTCGACCACGGCCGCGACGTCGGGGAGCTCCTCGGCATGGACACCCCCACCGAGGAGACCCCGGTCCGCCTCACCCCCGAGGAACTCGCCGACCATTTCACCGGCGAGGTCACCCCGGAGAACCTCGCCGCCGCGATGGACCTCGGTTACCTCGGCACCGACGGCGAGGAGATCGTCCACATCAGCCGCCGCCTGCTGGACGTCTCGTCCGCCCTGGTCCGCGAGGGCATCCCGCTCGCGGAGGTGCTGCGCGCGGGCCGGGAGGTTCGCACCCACACCGATGCCATGGCCGACCTCTTCGCCGAACTGATCCTGCGCCACGCCCCCGAGGAGGCCGTGCACCGCCTGCGCCCCCTGGCCCGCAGCGTGGTCGACGCGGAACTCTCCCTGGCGATGGACCGCCGCCTGCGCAAGCAGGACTGACGGCTGGCAGCCGGCCGCCGGCCAGTCGCCGGTCAGTCGCCGGCCAGCTCTGCCTCCCAGAGGGAACTGGCGTAGTAATGGTTGTCGTACTGCTCGGAACTGGCCTTGATGTCCTCGACGGTGGCCTCCCCCTGGTGGACCCGCTCCAGCAGACGGTAGTAGTCGAAGCGGTCCATACCGGGGGTGAAGGCGACCAGCACGTCGGCCTCCTCGCCCCGGGCCGGAGCGAAAGCGTGCGGCAGCCGCGGCGGCACCGTCACGAAGTCGCCGGTTTCCAGGGTGACGATCCGGTCGCCCAGCAGCACCCGCAGGCTGCCGCCGAGCACGAAGAACATCTCGGTCGCCTTGGTGTGGAAGTGGGCGGGAGCGCCCGGCGACCCCTTGCGCAGACCGGCCCGGTTGGCCGTCAACGCCCCCTGGGTCCGGTCGGAGTCGGCGAGCAGCGTGATGAGACTGGTGGCCCCGTCCTGCAACGTCTCGGCGGAACCGGCACGGACGAGGACGGGTCGGGCGGACGCGTTCATGAGGTTCTCCTCGGATGCGGTCGGTCGGTGAACTGCGGGAAGCGGGTCCGCCCGGGTCGCCCCCGGGCCGTGTCCGGGCCGTGTCCGGATCCCGGCCTCACGCCGGCCCCCCGTCCCTCATGACCACCACGCTACGCACCCGAAAGACCCTGTGTAGGGTGCATTCCCGTGGCTGATTCATGGGTCAATCCAGCCGAACGCATCGGCAGCGACCTGCACTTGGACCTGAACCCGGACATGACCGGAGGCGGTGGCCGCCGTGCCGCGCTCGGTCGCGCGCTGCGCGAGGCGATAGGGGACGGACGGCTGGCCCCGGGCGCCCGGCTCCCTCCCTACCGGTCGCTCGCCGCCGACCTCGGTCTGGCCCGCAACACCGTCGCCGAGGCCTACGCCGAACTCGTCGCCGAGGGCTGGCTGGTCGCCCGCCAGGGGTCGGGGACACGGGTGGCCCCCAGAGCGAAGCCGGTCGGTTCCCCGCGGTTGCCCCACCCGTCGCCGGCACGTCCGGAGCCGCCCGCCCACAACCTGCGGCAAGGCCTGCCGGACGCCGCGTCCTTCCCCCGTACGGCCTGGCTGGCTGCCGCGCGGCGGGCGCTGAACGCGGCGCCCCACGAGGCGTTCGGGCCCGGTGACCCCCGCGGCCGGCCCGAGTTGCGACGCGCCCTCGCCGAGTACCTGGCACGCGCGCGAGGCGTGCGCACCAGCCCCGAGACCATCGTCGTCTGCTCCGGTTTCGCACCCGCCCTACGGCTTCTCTTCGACGGGAAGGTGCTGCGCGGCCCCCTGGCGGTGGAGTCCTACGGGCTGCCCTTCCACCGGTCGGTCCTGCAGGCCGCGCGCGTCCGGACCGTGCCTCTGACGCTGGACGAACACGGGGCGCGCACCACGGAGCTGTCCGCGCTGAAGGGCGTACGGACGGCGCTGCTCACCCCCGCCCACCAGTTCCCGACGGGAGGGCCGCTCCACTCCGAGCGGCGGGCCGCCGCGGTGGACTGGGCGCGCGGGAGCGGGGGCCTGCTGCTGGAGGACGACTACGACGGGGAGTTCCGCTACGACCGGGAGCCGGTGGGTGCCGTCCAGGGTCTCGATCCGCAGCGTGTCGTGTACCTGGGCTCGCTCAGCAAGAGCCTCTCCCCCGCACTGAGGCTGGGGTGGATGGTCCTGCCGGACCACCTGGTGGAGCCCGTCCTGCGCGTCAAGGGCGAGCGCGAGGCGTGGGCCGGTGTCACGGACCAGTTGACGCTCGCCGATTTCATCGAGTCGGGCCACTACGACCGGCACATCCGCCGGACCCGGCAGCGTTACCGGGACCGCAGGGACCGTCTCGTCGACCTTCTCGCCCACTGCGCGCCGCACATCGCCCTCACGGGCGTCGCCGCCGGGCTGCACGCGGTGCTGGGCCTGCCGCCCGGCACCGAGCGGTCGGTGACCGGGGCCGCGGCCCGGGAGCGCATCGCCGTGGACGGGCTCGCCGGCTTCCGGCATCCGGCCGCCACCATGCCCGCGCACGACGGCCTGGTCGTCGGCTATGCCGCCCCTCCCGACCACGGCTTCGGGGCGGCGCTCGACGCCCTCTGCCGCATCCTGCCCCCACCGCCCGACGGAAGCTGACCACCACGGCGGGCCGGCGCCCGGGGCCCCGGCAGCGGCCGGGACCCGGTGGCACTCCGCCCGCGAGGCGTGCCCGCGGCACACCACCCCACCGGGCGTCAGCCCCGAGGCCGGAACACCGGCGCACCACCCCACCGGGCTGGCGCCTCAGTCCCGGGGCCGGAACACCACCGTCACCGGCGCGTGGTCCGACCAGCGTTCGGCGTGCGTGGCCGCGCGTTCCACGTGGCCCTCGACCGCGCGGGCGGCGAGCCCGGGCGTGGCCACGGCGAGGTCGATGCGCCAGCCCGCGTCGTTGTCGAAGGCCCGCCCCCGGTACGACCACCACGAGTACGGCCCGTCGACACCCGGATGCAGCGCCCGGACGACGTCCACGTACCCGCCCTCGGCCGGATCGAGGACGCGAGAGAGCCACTCCCGTTCCTCCGGCAGGAACCCGGAGTTCTTGGTGTTGCCGCGCCAGTTCTTCAGGTCGGCCTGCTGGTGCGCGATGTTCCAGTCCCCGCACACCACGACCTCCCGGCCGTCGGCGGCGGCCCGCTCCCGCAGGCCCTTCAGATAGGCGAGGAACTCCCCCATGAAGCGGATCTTCTCGTCCTGCCGCTCGGTGCCGACCTCACCGGAGGGCAGGTAGAGCGAGGCGACGGTGACCCCGGGCAGGTCCACCTCCACGTACCGCCCGCTGCCGTCGAACTCGGCCGACCCGAAGCCGACCTGGACGCGATCGGGCGCACGCCGCGTGTACAGCGAGACCCCCGCGCGCCCCTTCGCCGCGGCGGGCGCGTGCACCACATGCCACCCCTCGGGCTCGCGGACGTGCTCGGGCAGCTGCTGCGGCTCCGCGCGCACCTCCTGCAGACACACCACATCGGCGGAGGTCTGCTCCAGCCACTCCACGAAGCCCTTCTTCGCGGCGGCACGCAGTCCGTTGACGTTGACGGAAGTCACAGTGAGCATCAGGGCACGATACCGGCACACTGGACGGGGTCCGAAAAACGGATCCTCCACCCCTCCCGGATTGATATACTTTACTGCGCATGAATATCCGCCGCGTCTCCTACGACCACCCCGACGCCGTCAAGCTGAACGACGAGGTCCAGGCCGAGTACCACGTCCGCTACGGCGACGGCGGCGACGCCACCCCCATGGACCCCGCGGACTTCCGCCCACCGAACGGCGTCTACCTGCTCGCCTACGACGAGAACGACACCCCCGTCGCCTCCGGCGGCTGGCGCGTCCAGAACACCAACGGCGAGGGCAACCGCGACGGGGACGCCGAGCTGAAGCGGATGTACGTGGCCGAGGGGATGCGCGGCCGGGGCCTGGCCCGCCGCATACTGGCCGTCCTGGAGGAGGACGCCCGCGCGGCCGGCCGCCTCCGCATGGTCCTGGAGACCGGCACCCAGCAACCGGAGGCCGTCGCCCTCTACACCTCCAGCGGCTACGAGCCCTGCGAGAAGTTCGGCTACTACCGCTTCCACGACAGCAGCCTCTGCTACGCGAAGCCGCTGTAGTAGATCGACTACGGTCCCAGAACGACTGACCCCAGATCATCACCGATCATTGCCAGAAAACCTCTTCCACAATGATCTGCGGGTCTTCGGTGCGCCGGACAAAGGTGTAGTGCAGCCAGCCGTGTCCGTGGTCGAAGAGGAAGACACGACTGCCCTTGGGAAGGTCGGACCGCACAGGCTGGACCTTCATACCTTCGGGAAGGTCCACATCTGTGTCGACACCCCGGAAATAGGGGTCCTTCGCCGTAACCAGTTCGGCGCGCACGGCATCGATCGTCTTTCGCACATGCTCCGGCAGCGCATCGCGGACAGCCTGAGCCTTGAGTGTCCAGTCCATCCGCCAGGGCGGGCCCATGAACCCGTCGCCGGTCACTGACCGGGCTCCAGCCGCTGCACCTCGTGCCGGATGTGGGAGGCCTCTTCCAGGAGCGCCTTGGCTTCGGCGATGTCGGTGGATTCTGCCGCGCGGTGGTGGAGATTCGCCATGTGAGCGTCGAGTTTCGGATCTCGGGCGATCGCGAACTCACCCCACCAGCGGGCCATGAAGGCGGGCACGGTACTGATGTCGTAGGCGTCTGCCACGGCCCACTTCCAGTGCTCGTCAAAGTTGGGAAGGAGCTGCGGGGCGTGCTGGGCGATGGCAGCACGCAGCGCTTTCGGGTTCCGCTCGGGCATGGGCGGAACGACCGGCGTGGGTTCTGCGGCGTGTGCGGTCATGACCGGATGTACTCCTTCGTGCTCCTTCGGCGCACCGTGACTCCGACGATAGCCCGCCTCGATGACGTGGGTGAGCCGCTCGTTGCCGGGGTTCTGGCGCCGGGCCGGGTACGCGGCGCGAGGGATCACGCCGGCGCTCCCGGGGCGTGGGCATCGGTTCCGTGGCTGTCACCTGCGCCACAGGGCTCGTCGGTGTCGTCCGGCGAGGGCAGGCGTCGCCCGCGGGCTTCCGCGACGCGCAGTGCGTCAGCGAGGCACTCAGTGAGGCGGACACCGGCGTACCGCACCTCGACGTACGGGGACATCGGGTCCTCCAGCACCAGTCGGGCGCGACGGAGCACGTCCAGGCCGTCGGCCAGCCGCGAGACATATCCGCCCTCACCGCCGTCGGCGAGGAAGCAGGGCTTGCCGTCCGGCGAGGACCAGGGCAGCAGCCGGAGCGAGGGGTACGACTCCATCACGCGGCCACCTTCCCCGCGCCGATGGTGTGCTGGTCGAGGTCGATCCCGAAGTCGGCGGCGAGGACGAGGGCGACCCTGCGACGCCGCTGACGTGCCGCCCGCTCCTGTTCATGGGCGGCGAGGTAGGGGCGGACGAGCCGGGAGTCGGTGCCGTCAAGGGGGAGGTGCAGGCAGTACGGGGAATGGTGCGGGGGGAGGCAGACGGAGTCGGCGGCGGACGCGGGACCGGCGGCGAGGTGCGCGGGGCGGGGGCCGCCCGCACGGTGGGCTCCGGTGCCGGGGCCGAGGAGAAGGCCCAGCCAATGGGCGAGGCGGCGGATAAGGTCATGCATGTCGACGCTCCTATGCGGCGTTGGCCGTGCCCCGGGAGGTCTGGCCACCTCGCCGGGGTCTTGTCGTTCTCGACTTTACCGTTAACCGCGTCCCCCTGCACCCTTCCCCTCTCTACCGCGTCCCACCGCGGTATACCGCGTTTCGCCTCCGCGCTGTGCGTCCCGGTGCACCAGCGTGGAGGCATGACTGACCTCCCGCGCTACGAATACGTGAAGCTTGCGGATGCCATCGCCGCCGACATCGCGTCCGGCAAGCTGCCGCAGGGCGCAGCTCTGCCAGGCGAGCGGGCCATGACGGATGTGTACGGCGTGAGCATCGGAACGGTGCGACGCGCCATTGTCGAGCTGCGAAAGCGCGGTCTCGTCGCAACGCTCCCCGCAAAGGGGACGTACGTCATCGGGACCCCTGAGTCCGCCCCCGACTCACCGGGCAATGAGAACGGAACCGCCGACTGACACTCCCGCCACACCGAGGGAAAGGAGTGAGCATGACGGCCAGGACACCGGCCGAGCAGGCGCTCGCCCGTTCGTACACGACCGGTGACGGCAGTATGAGGTTCGCCATCGCCGATCTGTCGGTGGAGCACCGTCCGGGCGGCGCCGCCGTGCTGGAATACCGGATCACGGTGGAGCGCCCGGGACGACAGGGCGAACGCTGGGCGGTCACACTCCCCTGGGACGACAGCTCCTTCGTCGACGTCCTCGTCTCGCCGGCCCCGGACCCCGACCGGCTCGAGCAACTGGTGCACATCGTCCGCGCGTTGCTGGAGGAGTGGTGGGACACGAAGGGCCACAACCGCCAGTCGGCGAAGATGGGGCACCGCCTCCCCTGAGTACTCCGTGGCCAGTTCCCGCAAAGCCGCGAGGAGCAGGTAACCCAACGGGATCCACACCACGTCCATTCGTTCCGCCGACCGCTCGGCCACACCCGACAGTTCGGCGCCCCGAACCCGAGGGAGCGGGGGCGCGGGCCTGGTGGGACTCACCCGCGTACCGGGAGATCGCACCGCTGCGCTCACGGCACATCGAGGGCGACATCATCCTGGTCGAAGGCGTGCCCGAGGGGTACGAACCGACCGGCGTCAACAAGGCGATGCGGGAAGCCCTTCCCGCCGATTAGCCCCGCACGCTTCGGACAGGGCGGGACCGTCCACTCGGACAGGCCGTGCGCCGCGGAGATCCACTCCGACCCTGAGCTGCCGGCCGCGCCGACCGCAGACCGCGGCGAGGGCCACGGGCCCGTGCCCGACCCGGGGGATGCCGCGTCACAGCGGGCCGTGGCGACCGAGCCGCCCCTCCGGCGCCGGAGGGAGACGGGGAAGTCCGCTGCGCCGACGCCGCCTCGGCCAAGGGCTGGGAGAGTCTCATCCGGCAGGCCCGCGAGACACTTACCGCGCCTGGATCACCCTGCGTACCGCGCCCGAGCCGACCACGGAGACGCCCCGGCACCACCGGCTCAAGGGCAGCCCGGCGCATGGCACCCACCGCGGGCAGACCTGCGAACAGTGGCAGATCGAAGTCACCGGTGGAGGCCGCATCCGGTACCTCGTCGACACCGCGCGGGCGACCTGCTGGATCACCTTCGCAAGCCCCGGGCACCCGCGGGCCACGGACCGCTGACGAGGGCGGCGTGACACCCGCCACAGGAACAGGAGGGTTGCTCGCGTCGACACGAAGAAGCCCCCGCCGGTTTCCCGGCGGGGGCTTTCAGCTGCGGTGGACCTGTGGGGATTTGAACCCCAGACCCCCTCGATGCGAACGAGGTGCGCTACCAGACTGCGCCACAGGCCCTTGCAACGAGTGAAACCTTAGCATCCCGATCGGGGTGCTCAAAAATCCGTTGCGGGTGGGGGGTCACCTGCGGTTTCGGGGGTCATTCGTTGGCTGCCCGGGGGCGGTCGCCGTCCTCGTACTGGTCGAAGAGCGGGGTGCGGCCGCGCTCGCGCGCCCGGCGGGCCGAGGCCGCCGTGGGGGTCGTCCCCCCGCGCGAGCGCCTTCGAGCGTGGGGGAGGGCGTCGGTGCGGCCGTCGCCGTCCAGGCGGTCGTCGTGGTCGCTCTCCGCGCCCGCGTCATGAGGTTCGGCGTCGTCGGACGCGGCGGCCTCCTCCGGGCCCGGGGCCATGGAGCTCGAACGGGCCGAGCTCCAGGTGTCCGGGGCACCGAGGTCCACGTCGCTGGTGGCGCGCGGGGCGACCGGGGCGGTCACGTACGTGGGCAGCGGGACCGGGACCGGGTCCCAGCTGTCGCCGCCCTGGCCGGGGCGCCGCTGGCGCTCGCGCTGCTGGTCGACCCACTCGGCGTGATCGGTCTGCTCCACGAGCGCCCGCCGGTCGGCGGCGAGCGCCAGAAGGCCGGGGTCGGTCTCCTGCTCCGGTTCGACGGCCGGCTCGAAGCCCTGCCCGGGTCCCTCCGGTGCGTCGGTGTCCGCGTCGCCGACGGACGGGCGACGGCGCGGCCGGCGCTCGCGCTCACGCAGCCGCTGCGCCGCGACCTCCGCCTGGCGGCGGTCCATCTGGTACGCGAACCGGCGGTGCTCCTGGGAGCGCAGGTACGCGATGTAGACGCTCAGCAGGACGGCCGGCACTCCGGGCGCCCACAGGAACGCGAGTCCGCCGACCGCCGCGACGACCGCGCCGAGCGTGAAGGCGACGAAGAGCAGGGTGGTGGTGCGCCGACGGCGCGCGAGCACCTTCGAGCGCCGGGCGCGTGCCGCGGAGGCCTGCGCCGACCGGGACTGCTGGGCGGTGGACCGGTCCGGTCCGGCGGGCTGCGCCCGTCGGGGGTCCCGTTCACGGCGGGCGGACGGGACGCGCTCGCGCGCGGGACCGGGTTCCGGGCTCCGCCGGTCCGGTCGCTGCGCGGGCTGCTCCCGTACGGGTGCCTGTATCTGCGGACGGGTCTGGGACACGGCGAAGGCCCGGACGTCCACCGAATCGGTGACCGCGTCCGGGTCGTGGGCGCTCCGCTCCTCCTCGTCGGTGGAGCGCGCCCGCAGGTCCTTGGCGTACCGGCGCTCCATTCCCGCCCGTCCGGACAACAATCGGATGGCGGTGCTGAAGCGTTCCGTCGGACGGGCTTCGTTCAGCTCGTCCTGCCTACGGAGCCACATCGGCACCAAGTAGGCGGCCCAGGCCCCGACAATGACTGCGTAGATGAGGCCGCTGCTGCTCACGCCTCACACGGTAGAGGGGTTTAGGTGGGGCCATCCGCCAATTGAGCCGGTGTGTCGCACGATCCGGCTGATATCTCGAACTTTTTTTGGATCGATGCGATCAGCAGACCACTCGAGGCGCGAAATTCCCCGCCTTCACGGACTTCGGACGGCCATCAAGCGATCAAATTCGAACATTTATTCAATTACCGGGGCTGTGCGGGATTCCGGGATTACGCCGCTCGCCCTCCGGCCGCTCACGCCGGGAGCGTTCCCGCTGCCAGCGGCTGAGCAACCCCTCGGGCACTTCCTCCGCTGTGAGCGCGAAGACGAGATGGTCGCGCCAGGCTCCGTCGATGTGCAGATAACTCGGGCGCAGCCCCTCCGCGCGGAACCCGAGTTTCTCCACCACTCGCCGGCTGGGTCCGTTCTCGGGGCGAATGCACACCTCGACACGGTGCAGCCCGACCGTACGGAAACAGTGGTCCACGGCCATCGCCACGGCTGTCGGCATCACTCCGCGGCCGGCCACCGCCTCGTCCACCCAGTAACCGACGTGACCCGAGCACATCGAGCCCCAGGTGATCCCCGCGACCGTCAACTGGCCGACCAGACGCCCCTGGTACTCGATGACGAACGGCAGCATCCGGCCCGCGTGCGCCTCGGCCCTCAGATGACGGACCATCTGGCGGTAGGTCGGCCGGTGCACGACCGGACCGGCGGGGGTGGGCGGCGGGATGGTCGCCTCCCAGGGCCGCAGCCAGTCACGGTTGCGGCGGTTGACCTCGCGCCAGGCCCGCTGGTCGCGCAGCTTTATGGGCCTCAGGACGACATCGCCGACCGCCAGCTCCACGGGCCAGGCCGAGCCGTTCAGCTCGCACCCCCGCCGCTGGCCCCCGGTCCGGGGTGGTCACCGCCGCGCAACTGGTCGACCGCGTGCTTCAGCAGCGGCTCCAGGACGGCGAGACCGTCCTTCACCCCGCCCCTGGACCCCGGCAGGTTGACGATCAGGGTCCCGACGCCCGCGACCCCCGCGACGCCCCGGGAGAGGGCGGCCGTCGGCACCTTGTCCCGGCCGTACGCCCGGATGGCCTCCGCGATGCCGGGCACCTCGTGGCCGATCACCGCGCGGGTCGCCTCGGGAGTGCGGTCGGTGGGCGAGATGCCGGTGCCGCCGGTGGTCACGATGACGTCGTACCCGGCCTCCGTACCCGCGCGCAGCGCGGCCTCCACCGGGTCGCCGTCCGGGACCACCCGGGGGCCGTCGACGGTGAAGCCGAAGCGCCGCAGGCCCTCGGCGACCAGCGGGCCGCCCGTGTCCTGGTAGACGCCGGCGGCGGCCCGGTTGGAGGCGGTGACCACCAGGGCGCTGTACGGCGCGAGAAGTGCGCCGTCACCGGATGCGTCGCGTGTCATGCCCTGCTCCAGTCGCCCGACGTGCCGCCCGTCTTCTCCTCCACCTGCACGTCCGTGATGACCGCCTTCTTGTCGACCGCCTTCACCATGTCGATCACGGTGAGCGCGGCGACCGAGACCGCGGTGAGCGCCTCCATCTCGACGCCCGTACGGTCCGTGGTCCGCACGGTGGCCGTGATCTCCACGGCGTCGTCCGCGACCGACAGGTCCATTTTCACCCCGGAGAGGGCGAGAGGGTGGCACAGCGGGATCAGGTCGGGGGTGCGTTTGGCACCCATGATGCCCGCGATCCGCGCGGTGGCCAGGGCGTCCCCCTTGGGGACCCCCTCGCCGCGCAGCAGTTCGATCACACGGGGCGAGACCAGGACACGGCCGGTGGCGCGGGCGGTGCGCGCGGTCACGTCCTTGCCGGAGACGTCGACCATACGAGCCGCGCCCGTCTCGTCGAGATGCGTCAGACGGTCCTGCGTACGGCCCCGCGTGCGGTCCTGGGTTCCGTCCTGCGTACGGTCGTCCTGCGCTGGAGGTCCGGGGGTCTCCCCCCGGGAAGGCACGGTCATGAGTGTGGCGCTCCCGGTCCGGGCCCGCCGCGGTGCGGCGCACGGGCCTGCTGTGCGCGACACGGTACCGCCAACCCGCGCGGGTCAGCCGAGCAGGATCACCTCGACGTCGGTGCCGGAGGCGATGGACTCGACGTCCTCGGGGACGACGATCAGCGCGTTCGCCTGGGCGAGGGCGGCCACCAGGTGGGATCCGGCACCGCCGACCGGGGTCACCTCGCCGTCGGCGTACCGGCCGCGCAGGAACTGGCGGCGGCCCTTCGGCGAGGTCAGCGCCCCGCCCGCGGTGAGGGTGGCGCGCCTTCTCGGCCGGTGGACGTCCGTGAGGCCCATCAGGGTGCGGATGGCGGGGCGGGCGAACAGCTCGAAGGAGACGTACGAGGAGACCGGGTTGCCGGGGAGGGCCAGCAGCGGGGTGTGATCGGGGCCGATGGAGCCGAAGCCCTGCGGCTTGCCCGGCTGCATGGCGAGCTTGCGGAAGTCGATGCCGCTGCCCGGCTCGTCCTCGTCGCCGACGGACGACAGCGCCTCCCTGACGACGTCGTACGCCCCGACGCTGACGCCGCCGGTGGTGACCATCAGGTCGGCGCGCACCAGCTGGTCCTCGATGGTGTCGCGCAGGGTGTCGGCATCGTCGGCGACGGCGCCCACGCGGTAGGCGATGGCGCCGGCGTCGCGGGCGCAGGCGGTGAGGGAGAAGCTGTTGGAGTCGTAGATCTGACCGGCGCGCAGCTCCTCGTCGGGCTGGACGAGTTCACTGCCGGTGGAGAGCACGACCACGCGCGGGCGCGGGTGCACCCGTACGGAGCCGCGGCCGATCGCGGCCAGGAGGGAGATCTGGGGCGGGCCGAGGACCGTACCGGCTTCCAGTGCGCGGTCGCCGGCCCGTACGTCGCTGCCCTTGGCGCGCACGTGCGCGCGTGCCCCGGCCGGGCGGTACACGAGCACCTGCCCGGTGGCGCCCTCGGGGGCCAGGCTGCGGGCCGGCATCCCGGTGACCGGGCCCTCGCCGAGCCCGCCGTCGGTCCACTCGACGGGGACGACGGTCTCGGCGCCGGGCGGGAGCGGGGCGCCGGTCATGATGCGTACCGCCTGGCCGGGACCGACCTGGAACAGGTCGGCCTGGCCGGCCGCGACGTCACCGACGACCTCGAGGGCCGCCGGGTACTGCTCGCTCGCGCCCGCGACATCCGCGACCCGTACCGCGTACCCGTCCATGGAGCTGTTGTCGAACGGCGGCAGTGACACCGGCACCGTGACGTCCTCGACCAGGACGCAGCCCTGGGCGTCGAGGAGCTGCAGCTCGATGGGTTCCAGGGGGCGGACGGTGGCGAGGATGTCGTCCAGGTGCTCGTCCACCGACCAGAGGTGGTCCGGGCCTGCGGTGCGGGGCGCGGCGGTGCTCAAGGCTGCTGCATCTCCTCGGTGACGTAACGGCGGAGCCAGGTCCGGAAGTCCGGGCCCAGGTCATCACGTTCGCACGCGAGTCGGACAATGGCACGCAGGTAGTCGCCTCGGTCGCCGGTGTCATAGCGGCGGCCCTTGAAGACCACGCCGTGCACCGGGCCGCCGACCTTCTCGTCGGCCGCGAGCTGCTGGAGGGCGTCGGTGAGCTGGATCTCGCCGCCGCGGCCCGGCTCGGTCTTCCGCAGTATGTCGAAGACGTGCGGGTCGAGGACGTAGCGGCCGATGATGGCGTAGTTGGAGGGGGCGTCGGTGGGGTCGGGTTTCTCGACCAGGCCGCTGACCCGGACGACGTCGGAGTCCGTGGTGGTCTCGACGGCGGCGGACCCGTAGAGGTGGATCTGCTCCGGGGCGACCTCCATGAGCGCGACGACGCTGCCGCCGTGCTGCTCCTGGACCTCGATCATGCGCTGGAGCAGGGGGTCGCGGGGGTCGATCAGGTCGTCGCCGAGGAGGACGGCGAAGGGTTCGTCGCCGACGTGCGGGGCGGCGCACAGAACGGCGTGGCCGAGGCCTTTGGGGTCGCCCTGGCGGACGTAGTGCATCGTCGCGAGGTCGCTGGATTCCTGGACCTTGGCGAGGCGGGCGGCGTCGCCCTTCCTGTTGAGGGCGGACTCCAGTTCGTAATTGCGGTCGAAATGGTCCTCCAGGGGGCGCTTGTTACGGCCCGTCACCATGAGAACGTCGTCAAGACCGGCGGCGGCGGCCTCTTCGACCACGTACTGGATCGCCGGCTTGTCGACGACCGGCAGCATCTCTTTGGGAGTGGCCTTGGTGGCCGGCAGGAACCGGGTACCGAGGCCCGCTGCGGGGATGACAGCCTTGCTGATCCGAGGGTGCGACTGAATCATGTCCGCCACCATATCCGCTGCCTTCGCAGGGAATCTGGTGCTCCGCACATTTAAAGATCATATGAGCATATTGGAACGATACGGGGACAGAGTTGAGACAGAACGAACGTGCGGACGATCATGCCAAGCGGGCGTTGCGACGGGAAATCCTCCTGGCGAGGGGAAGGTTGACGGCGGATGACGTGCGGGAGTCCGCGACCGCGCTGGCCGGCCGCGCGCTCGGACTGCCCGAACTGTCGCACGCGCGCACGGTGGCGGCGTACGTCTCCGTGGGGAGCGAACCCGGCACGCCCGCGCTCCTCGACGCGCTGCGCGCGCGAGGCGTACACGTGCTGCTGCCGGCCCTGCTCCCCGACAACGACCTGGACTGGGGCCCGTACACCGGCGAGGAGTCCCTCGCACACGTGCGGCACGGCGGCGGGCGGATGACACTGCTCGAGCCGTCCGGGGAACGCCTCGGGCCGGACGCCGTGACCGGGGCGGACGTGGTGCTGCTGCCGGGCCTGGCCGTCGACGCGCGCGGGATGCGGCTGGGGCGCGGCGGGGGCTCGTACGACCGGGTACTGGCCCGGCTGGAACGCGCGGGCGCGCACCCGGCGCTGGTGGTGCTGCTGTACGACACGGAGGTCGTCGAGCGGGTTCCCGAGGAGCCCCACGACCATCCGGTGCACGCGGTGGTGACGCCGTCGGGGGTGCGGCGGTTCGGCTGAGCCGGCCCACGGGAAGCGGCCTCCACGCGTGTGCGTGGAGGCCGCTTCCGTATCTTTTCTTCCGTATCGGATGGGCGGCTCGCTCAGAGCCGCTCAGAGCCCGCTCACGGCTTGAGCAGCAGGGTGTCCTCGGTGCTCTTCTCGACCGCCTTCTCCGAGTGGGCCCACTCGAGTAGTTCGCCGTCGGCCCACTTGTCCGTCTGGTCGACGTAGTGGGCGCTGTAGGCGTGGCCGGAGGCACCGGTGAGGTTGATCCACCGCGACTTGTCGAGGTCGCCCAGGTTGACCACCATGCGCATCGACGGCACCCACACCACGCCGTAGCCGCCGGCGGCGTTCCAGCCGGTCGCGTTGACCGTGGCCTCGCCGCCGCCGAGCTTCCAGGGGCCGCGGTTGAGGGCGTACTGCACGAAGCCGGGGCCGGCGGTGCCCAGGGTCTGGTTCTTCAGGAACAGGCGGTGCAGCCTGCCCCAGCTCCAGGTGTCGATGTCCTTGCCGAGCTTGGCGGTGAGCTCCCAGCGGGCGTCGATCAGGGCGCGCTCGAACAGCTCGTCACGGTTGTCCGCGGCGGGGCGGGTGCCCGACTTCGGGGTCGTCCACCAGTCGCTGTCCTTGTCCTCCATCAGCGTGCGGACCACCTCGAACCAGCGGTCGCCGCCGTCGGGCTGGGCCTGGTCCGCCTCGCGCAGACCGCACTCGCGGACCTTGACGCGCTCCTCGGCGGGCCCGGTCGGGTCGACCGGGTCGACCCACAGGCACTGGCCCTTGACCCGCAGCTCCTTGGGCAGCTTGTGACCGAAGCCGAGCTTGAGGATGTTGCGCCAGACGGAGTTGAAGTAGGCGGCCGCGGCCGAGTCGGCGGCCTGGGTGTAGTCCCAGCCCTCCAGCAGCTTCTGCGCCTCGCGTACGTCCGGGTCGTCGACGTCGACCTTGAGCAGCTCGGGCACCAGCAGCTTGGCGATGGCGCTGCTGTTGTCGAGCTGCATCTGCCGCATGTCGTCGGTGGAGATCTTGCCGCCGTCCTTGATCTTCGACTGGATCAGATCGTTGATCCGCTGGCTGCGGGCGCCGTAGCCCCAGTCGGTGGTCAGGGTGTACGGGTACGCGTCGGGATCGACGACGGCCTGGTTGGCGGTGACGATGTAGCCGCGGTCGGGGTCGAACTCGTAGGGCAGTTCGTCCTGCTCGATCCAGCCGGTCCACTCGTACCTGGGGTTCCAGCCGGGTGCCGGGATGGAACCGTCGTGGTCCTTCGCGCGGGTGGGGATCCTTCCGGGCAGCGTGTAGCCGATGTGACCCTCGGTGTCCGCGTAGACGAGGTTCTGCGAGGGCACCTCGAACAGGGTGGCCGCCTCGCGGAAGTCGCCCCAGTCCTTCGCGCGGTTGATCGCGAAGACGGAGTCCATGGTGCGGCCGGCGTCCAGCGCGGTCCAGCGCAGGGAGACGCCGTAGCCGTCGCCCCGGTCGGGTGCGGCCGAGTCGACGGTGGCCTTCTTGCCGGTCCGCACCAGGTCCTTGGACCGGTCGGAGAGCAGCGGGCCGTTGTTGGTCTCCCGGACGACGATCTTCCGGGAGGCGCCGCCGGCGACCTTGATGGTCTCCTCACGGGACGTGAACGGCACCACCTTGCCGCCGTACTGGTAGCCCTCGCCGGTGATCT
Organism: Streptomyces incanus; assembly: GCF_042656345.1. NCBI lineage: Bacteria > Bacillati > Actinomycetota > Actinomycetes > Kitasatosporales > Streptomycetaceae > Streptomyces > Streptomyces incanus. The sequence goes on along the minus strand of NZ_JBHSPC010000015.1, from coordinate 330,992 downwards.
TCTCCAGGTAGAGGTCGGTGACGTCGACCCCGGAGTTGGTCAGGCCCCAGGCGATGTCCGCGTTGTGGCCGATTATCACGCCGGGCAGGCCCGCGAAGGTGTAGCCGGAGACGTCGTACTGGCACGTGGCGGAGACGCTGCGGCAGTGCAGGCCCATCTGGTACCAGACGGACGGCAACGCGGGCGACAGGTGCGGGTCGTTGGCCAGGAGCGGCTCACCGGTGATGGTGTGCTCCCCGGAGACGACCCAGGAGTTCGAGCCGATGCCGTCGCCGTTGACGCCGACGGCGGTCGGGAGGTCCTGCAGGACCTGCTGGAGACCCGCGAGCTGGCCCTCCAGGCCGCTCGCGGTGCCCGCGGTGCCGTCCGCGGTACCTGATCCGGACGCGCCCTCCACGCCGGTGCCGGGGTCCACCGTGCCCGTGCCCGTGCCCGTGCCCGGGTCGGTGCCGGTGCCGTCACCCGTGCCGCTCCCGCTCTCACCGCCGCCCGACTCGTAGGTACCGGTGAGTTCGTTGTACTGGCCCTCCTGCACCACCGGCTTGTTCCGGCTGTACGGGTACGCCGGGTACAGGTCGGCGATCTGCTCCGGGCCGAGGCGGCTGGTCATCAGGGCGCGGTCGATCTCGTCCTGCATGTTGCCGCGCAGGTCCCAGGCCATCGCCTTCAGCCAGGCCAGGGAGTCCACCGGCGTCCACGCGCCGGGCTTGTAGTCGTTGGTGAAGCCCAGCGCCGCGTACTCCAGGGAGACGTCGGCGCCGTCCTTGCCCTCCAGGTACGCGTTGACGCCCTTGGCGTAGGCGTCGAGGTACTTCTTCGTCGCCGGGGAGAGCTTCTTCTCGTACTCCTCCTTCGCGACCCGGTCCCAGCCCAGGGTGCGCAGGAATTCGTCGGTCTCGACCTGGCTCTCGCCGAACATCTCCGACAGGCGCCCGGAGGTCATGTGCCGGCGGACGTCCATCTCGTAGAACCGGTCCTGCGCCTGGACGTAGCCCTGCGCCATGAACAGGTCCTCGTCGGAGGAGGCGTAGATCTGTGGGATTCCGTAGCCGTCACGCTTGACGTCGACGGTGCCCGACAGGCCTTCGAGGGTGATCGAGCCCTTGGTCTGCGGCAAGGAGGCACGCACGGTGCTGACCGACCAGTACGCCCCGTAGGCGACACCGCCGATCAGTGCCAGCACCAGGACGAACACGACCAGACGGGCTTTGCGCCCCTTTTTCCTGCCGGACTTGCCGGGCTGCTGACCCGTGGAGGCGGTGGTATTGGGGGGCATCGCTGTCCTTGCTGTCCTTACGCGAGCGGCAGGGCGGGCTGTGCTTTTAACTGAGCGCTGGGGCAACGATAGGCGCAGGGCCCTCCGCCACTTGACGCGGAGTCGAGTACCAGCACGGACGGACGTTCGATGATGCCAGGGGTACGCGTCAAGAAAGCGTCAAGAGTTAGGTAAGGTAACGAAGCAGTTCGCCGTGAACGCACCGGCCACCCGGGCCCCGGACAAGAGCTCGGGCACACCGCGCGGGTGCCAGGGAAGGGAACGGCCACGACTGTCCACCACCTCAACCAGCTCCTGCTCGTCTGCTCGCTGGTCCTGCTCGTCGCCGTCGCGGCGGTCCGGATCTCCTCGCGCAGCGGGCTCCCCAGCCTGCTCGTCTATCTGGGCATCGGCGTCGCCATGGGCCAGGACGGCATCGGCGACGTCCAGTTCAACAACGCCGAGCTGACGCAGGTCATCGGATACGCGGCCCTGGTCGTCATCCTGGCCGAGGGCGGTCTGGGCACCAAGTGGACGGAGATCAAACCCGTCCTGCCCGCCTCCGCCGCCCTCGCGACCGTGGGTGTCGCGGCGAGCGTCGGTGTCACCGCGACGGCCGCGCATTTCCTGATCGGGCTGGAGTGGCGGCAGGCGCTGATCATCGGCGCGGTGGTGTCCTCGACCGACGCGGCGGCCGTCTTCTCCGTGCTGCGGCGCATCCCGCTCCCCTCGCGGGTGACGGGCACGCTGGAGGCCGAGTCCGGCTTCAACGACGCCCCCGTGGTCATTCTGGTACTCGCCTTCTCCACGGCCGGTCCGATCGAGCACTGGTACGTCCTGCTCGGCGAGATCACCCTGGAACTGGCCATCGGCGCCGTCATCGGACTCGCGTTGGGCTGGCTGGGTTCCCTGGGGCTCAGGCACGTGGCGCTGCCGGCCTCCGGTCTCTACCCGATCGCCGTCATGGCCATCGCCGTCACCGCGTACGCGGCGGGCGCCATGGCCCACGGCAGCGGCTTCCTCGCCGTCTATCTCGCCGCGATGGTGCTGGGCAACACCAAGCTGCCGCACTGGCCCGCCACGCGCGGGTTCGCCGAGGGACTCGGCTGGCTCGCGCAGATCGGCATGTTCGTCCTGCTCGGCCTGCTGGTCTCCCCGCACGAACTGGGCGTCGACATCGTGCCCGCACTGATCATCGGGCTGGTGCTGACCGTGGTGGCCCGCCCGCTGAGCGTCGTGCTGAGTCTGGTGCCGTTCCGGGTGCCCTGGCAGGAGCAGGCTCTGATGTCGTGGGCGGGGCTGCGCGGCGCCGTGCCCATCATCCTGGCGACGATTCCGATGGTGCAGGGCGTCCCCGGCAGCCGGTCGATCTTCAACATCGTCTTCATCCTGGTCGTCGTCTACACCCTCGTCCAAGGGCCGACGCTGCCCTGGCTGGCCCACAAACTGCGCCTCGGCGAGGACACGGAGGCCGCCGACCTGGGCATCGAGTCGGCACCCCTGGAGCGGCTGCGCGGACACCTGCTGTCGGTCGGCATCCCGGAGGAGTCGAGGATGCACGGCGTGGAGGTCGGCGAACTGCGGCTGCCGAAGGGGGCGGCCGTCACGCTCGTCGTGCGCGGGGGTGCCTCGTTCGTTCCGGGGCCGACGACGATGCTGCGGCACGGGGACGAACTCCTCGTCGTCGCCACCGACCCGGTCCGGGACGCCGCCGAACGCCGCCTCCGCGCGGTGGGCCGCGGCGGCAAACTGGCCGGCTGGCTGGGGACGGACGGGGCGAGGCCCGGGGGCTGACCGGACGGGCAGGCGGAGCCGGAGGCCGAGACGCCGCTTCCGGCGTCGTTCGCGCCGCCTCTCGCACTGTGGCGTGCGGGCCGGGTCGGGCTGGGTTGGGTTGGGCTGAGCTGGGCTGGGCCATAACCCGTCATTCACAGGGCCAGGGCCTCTCGGTGCTCGCTTTCACAGGATCACAAGCACCTGGAGCCTGTGTACACCTGGAACCGCCTGTACCATGCAAACGGTACCCAGATCGAACCAACTCTGCCTGACGCAGAGCTGGCGCGACCGTATGGCGGCCGGCACGCCCTGAGCTGTGGCACCGGCATCTACCGCAGTCAGCGCAAGAGGACAGCTCTCGGCGCGCCCGACACCAGGGGCCCACGCGCCACCAGGCGGCAGAAAGGCACGGGCCGTGGCATCCACGGTCACCACGTCGAAGGACTCTGCGGCCACCTCCCGTCCGGGATACGGTCGACTGCTGCGCACGCGCGGCGCCTGGACGTTCCTGCTCCCCGGCTTCGCGGCACGCCAGCCCTTCGCGATGCTCACCCTCTCCATCGTGCTGCTGGTGCAGCACACCACCGGTTCGTACGGCGCGGCCGGCGCCGTCGCGGCGGTCACCGGCGTATCCATGGCAGTGTTCGCGCCGTACAGCGGACGCCTCGCCGACCGCTACGGGCAGCGCGCCGTCCTCGTCCCCGGCGTGCTGGTGCACACGGTGTCCGGGCTGACCCTGACCGCGCTGGCACTGAACGGCGCCCCGCTGTGGGCGCTGTTCGCCGCCGCTGTGCCCACCGGCGCCTCGGTGCCCCAGATCGGGCCCATGGTGCGCGCCCGCTGGGGCGTGAAGCTCAAGAACTCCCCGCTGATGACCACGGCTGCGGCCTTCGAGTCCGTCACCGACGAGCTGACCTTCGTCGTCGGACCGCTGCTGGCCACCGCCCTGTGCACGGCCGTGGACCCGGCGGCGGGCCTGGTGACCGAGGCCGCGCTGACCCTGATCGGCGGTCTGCTGTTCGCCGCGCAGAAGGGCACACAACCCGAGGTGGCCGCTCGCGGGCACGCGCGCGTGGAACACGTTTCCGCACTCCGCGTCCCCGGGGTACGCGTCCTGATCGTCATCTTCCTGGGCATCGGGTCCGTCTTCGGCGGTATGCAGGTGTCGCTGGCCGCGTACACCGAGTCGATCGGCGAGCCCGGACTGAACGGCATCCTGTACGGCGTCTTCGCCGCGGGAAACATGCTCTCCGGCATCGCCTGCGGCGCCATCGCCTGGAAGGCCGCCCCGCAGCGGCGCCTGGTCATCGGGTACGTGGCGCTCGCGGTGACCGCCTCCGCCCTGTGGACCGCCCACTCGGCGCTGTTCCTCGCCGGGCTCGGCCTCCTGGTCGGCATGTGCATCGCGCCCGCCCTGATCACCGGGTACACCCTGGTGGACGACCTGGTCCCGGCCGGTGCCCGCACCGAGGCCTTCACCTGGCTGACCGGCGCGGTGGCACTCGGCCAGGCGGCCGCGGTCACGGTCTCCGGGCAGCTGGAGGACAACCTCTGGACCGGCGCCGGGTTCCTGGTGCCGATGGGCGGCACGGTGCTCGCCCTGGTGACGCTGCTGGTCCTGCGATCACGGCTGGTACCGCCCCGGGTGACCCGCGAGGTCACACGCGGCGCGGCCCGGCGCGATCCCGTCGCGATCAGTGAGATGTGACGCACTCGCAGGCCGCCGCACAGGCCCCCGCCAGGTTTGCCCGCGCACACGCGCGGGGCCATGGCGACGCCGCGGACATGGCTTCCCGCCTGGGAAGCCGTACCGCGAAGCGCGTCCGGAACACGCGCTGAGCACGTACGGAGGCCCGTCCCCATGACGGTCGCGCTCCGACCGCCGCCCGTGGCGGGGTGACGCGCGTTACGCCGATCACTTGCGGCACGGGTTACCATTGACGATCGTTAGCACTCATCGAGTGAGAGTGCCAGGAGGAAGACAGTGCCCACCTATCAGTACCAGTGCACCGAGTGCGGCGAGGGCCTCGAGGCGGTGCAGAAGTTCACCGATGACGCTCTTACCGAGTGCCCGAACTGCCAGGGGCGCCTGAAGAAGGTGTTCTCGGCGGTCGGCATTGTCTTCAAGGGCTCCGGCTTCTACCGCAACGACAGCCGCGGTTCTTCGTCGAGCAGCACTTCGGCGTCGAAGACGTCCGATTCGTCGACGAGCTCGTCTTCGTCTTCGTCCTCTTCGTCTTCTTCCTCGTCCTCATCCTCTTCGGGCTCCGGATCTTCTTCTGGCTCCGGCTCGTCGTCCGGGTCCGGCAGCTCCAGCAGCACCGCGGGCAGCACCGCCGCCTGAGGCCGAATCCTCACGGGACCCCGTCGTCGTCCGACGACGGGGTCCTCGGCGTTTCCGGGGCCGGTTAGGGTGCGGAACATGGCGAACAAGGCGAACGTCGAGATCGGCGTGATCGGCGGCTCCGGTTTCTACTCCTTCCTCGACGACGTGACCGAGGTCCAGGTGGACACCCCGTACGGGGCGCCCAGCGACTCCCTCTTCCTCGGCGAACTGGCCGGTCGGAGGGTCGCCTTCCTCCCCCGGCACGGACGCGGCCACCATCTGCCGCCGCACCGGATCAACTACCGGGCCAACCTGTGGGCACTCAGGTCGGTCGGCGCGCGCCAGGTGCTCGGGCCGTGCGCGGTGGGCGGGCTGCGGCCCGAGTACGGGCCGGGGACGCTGCTGGTCCCGGACCAGTTCGTGGACCGTACGAAGTCCCGGGCGGGCACCTATTTCGACGGACTGCCGCGGCCCGACGGCATCGTCCCGAACGTCGTGCACGTGTCGCTGGCCGACCCCTACTGCCCCGCCGGCCGGGCCGCCGCCCTGAAGTCGGCGCGTGGGCGGGACTGGGAACCGGTGGACGGCGGCACGCTGGTCGTGCTCGAGGGGCCGCGCTTCTCCACCCGCGCCGAGTCGTTGTGGCACCGGGCGCAGGGCTGGTCGGTGGTGGGCATGACCGGCCACCCCGAGGCGGCGCTCGCCCGTGAGCTGGAGCTCTGCTACACGTCCCTGACCCTGGTCACCGACCTCGACGCCGGTGCCGAGAGCGGCGAGGGCGTCTCGCACGACGAGGTGCTGCGGGTGTTCGCGGACAACGTGGACCGACTGCGGAACGTGCTCTTCGACACGGTGGCGGCGCTGCCGACGACCCGGGAACGGGGCTGCCTGTGCGCCTCGGCGCTGGGCGGAATGGATCCGGGGTTCGCGCTGCCGTAGGACTGCCGGCGCGGGGCTCGTGGCGCACGGTCGGGTCGCGGAGCACGGTCGGGTGAGAGGGTTTTCCACAGGCCGTGGTCTGTCCACAGGCTCCGGCGGAGAACGGCGGGAAGCCCCATCGTGGGATCCGCAAGCCGATCCCTCGTCGCAGGTGGTGGTCCCGTGTCATTCCCGCCCTCGTCCCCTCCCCCGTTCCCTCCGTCGTCTCTGCGTCAGTCCTCGCTCCGGTCCCCCTACCCCTCCCGGTCCGCCTCCCCTTACTCCTCCCGGTCCCCCTCCCCCTCGTCGGCTGTCTCGACTCCTTCCTCCCGCCCCGCCGTAGTCCCGCACCCGCCCGGGGTCGGGGTCCCTCCACATTGCGAGGTGCCGCACTTCGCGCCGGTGCGGGTGCGTGCCGGGCTGCTGGGGTCGGCTCGGCTGGTCCGGCACCGGAGGCGGGCGGCGGCGGTCGGTCTCGCCGTCACGGCGGTGGCGCTGGTGGCGGCGGGCGGCCCCCGGGAGGCAGACCGGTCGCGCGGGCGTCCCGAGGCCGCTTCGAGCGCACATGCCGGGCCGGCGTCCACGGGAGACCGTGTCGCACGGGCACGGCGCGCGGGAGCGCGTGTCACGGCGCCGGTGCGGATCGCCGACGCCGCCACCGTGCGGCTGCTGCGGCCGGGCGACCGGGTCGATGTCATCGCCGCCGAGGAGCGGGTGACAGGCGGTGAGGCCCGCGTGGTCGCGCGTGGGGCGCGGGTCACCGAGGTGCCGAAGCCATCGGAGGACACGGGCGCGGGCGGGGCCCTGGTGATGCTGTCGGTTCCGCGCGCCGCCGCGGCCGACCTCGCCGGCGCGAGCGCCACGGCACGGCTGGCGGTGACCCTGTGGTGAGCGGGTCCCTCTCGGCCGATGGCGCGGGTGTCGTGTCTCTCGTCTCTTGCTCGAGGGACCCGAGTGGACGGTTCGGCGGGGCGCTGACATAGGTTGCGGAGCGTTTGATCTCCCATGTCACACATACAAGATGGAGCCCTGGGGTGAGCGAGAGGAACGAAACCAGCATCTGGCAGGGCTTCAAGGCCTTCCTGATGCGTGGGAACGTCATCGACCTGGCCGTGGCCGTGGTCATCGGCGCCGCCTTCACCAACATAGTCAACGCGGTGGTGAAGGGTGTGATCAATCCGCTGGTCGGCGCCTTCGGCACGCAGAACCTGGACACTTACAGCTCGTGCCTGAAGGACCCCTGCAAGGGCACCGGCGATGCCGCGACGGGCGTCAGGATCCTGTGGGGTTCGGTCCTCGGCGCGACGCTCCAGTTCGTGATCACGGCTGCGGTCGTCTACTTCCTGATGGTGATGCCGATGACCCGGTATCTGGCCCGGGTCGAGGCCCGCAGGAAGGCGAAGGAAGGCACGCAGGAACTCGTCGAGCTCTCCGAGCTCGAGGTGCTCAAGGAGATCCGCGACGAGCTGGTCGCGCAGCGCGGCTCGGGTCGCAGCGAGGGCCCGGAGTACAGCGAGCGATAGCCGGCACCGGCCCGCACGGCACCCGGGTCAGATGTGGTGGGGCGGCTTCTCGTCGAGGAAGCGCTTCAGGTCCGACGCGCTGTCGCCGGACGGGCGGTCGCCCCACCCCCGGTCCGTGTCGTCCGCGGACTGCTGGTCCAGCGGATCGTCGAAGACCAGCGCGGGCTTCGGCTCGCGCGGCCGGGGATCGGAGGGAGTGCTCATACGACCAGAATACGGCCCCGGCGGAACCTTCCCCCGACGGCGATCGCTCCCTGGGGGCGGCTCCCTGCTCCGGCGGTGACCGCGCGAGACTGGCGCCATGACTGTTGACGCTCTGACCGATGTGGCCGGTGTGCGCGTGGGACACGCGACCCGTACCGGAGACGGCCTGCTCACCGGTGCCACGGTGGTGCTCGCGCCCGAGGGCGGGGCCGTGGCCGCCGTGGACGTGCGGGGCGGCGGTCCGGGTACGAAGGAGACCGACGCGCTCGATCCCCGCAACCTCGTGCAGCGGGTCGAGGCGGTCGTCCTGGCCGGCGGCAGTGCCTATGGACTCGACGCGGCGTCCGGGGTGATGGCCTGGCTGGAGGAGCGGGGGCGCGGGGTACGCGTCGGCCCGGATCCCGCGCACGTGGTGCCGGTGGTGCCGGCCGCCTGTGTCTTCGATCTGGGCCGGGGCGGGGACTTCCGGGCCCGGCCGGACGCGGCCACCGGGCGCGCGGCGGTCGAGGCGGCAGCGGCGACCGCGCCGGGGGCGCGGGTACCGGAGGGATGCGTGGGCGCCGGTACGGGGGCCGTGGTCGGAGCGGTGAAGGGCGGGATCGGCACCGCGAGCACGGTGCTGGACTCGGGAATCACGGTGGCCGCGCTGGTGGTGGCCAACGCGGCGGGGTCGGCGCTGGACCCGGAAACGGGGACGCTGTACGGCGAGTTGTTCCGGGGCGGCCGGGTGCGTCATCCCGACGCGGAGGTGCACGCGGCAGCGCTCCGGCGGCTCGCCGGCATCGCGGAGCGGAACGGGCCGCAGCCGCTCAACACCACGCTCGCGGTGGTCGCCACCGACGCGGACCTGTCCAAGGCGCAGGCGCAGAAGCTGGCCGGCACCGCGCACGACGGCATCGCGCGGGCGGTGCGGCCGGTGCATCTGCTCAACGACGGGGACACGGTGTTCGCCCTCGCCACAGGCACCCACGCGCTCGACGCCGCGAACCCTCTCGCCCTGAACGAGATCCTCGCGGCGGGCGCCGACTCGGTGACCCGCGCGATCGTACGGGCCCTGCGCGCGGCCGGGTCGGTGGACGGACCGGGCGGAGCCTGGCCGTCGTACGAGGAGCTGTACGGGTAGCTGCATGGGTAGGTGTATGACGAACCGGACAGGGAGGCTCGTGGCGCCCCGGACGGGAAAGCGTAGGGGAGTCGGGCGGGACAGCGAGGACGTCCGGTGAACGGAGGGAGTCAACCGCTGAGCGGACTGCGTGATCGGCGGCCGACGACCCGGCGACGAGCGCAGGAACGGCGTCTGAGCAGGGGGTACGGGTGTCCGCCGGGGACGGGCGGGAATTCTTCGCGCGATCCGTTCGTTTCACCGCCGCACGTTTTCTCAGTTCCCGGACATGATGTCCGCCCGAAGGGCTACGGTATGCACCCACAAGGTGACATGCAGCGACGCCGGGAGAAGCCTTGAGCGTTCCGTACGAGACGGCAGCGTACGAACCAGCCGACTCGCCCGAGTCTCCTGAGGAGCATCTCGCGCGACTGCTCGGCCGTGCCCTGAACTCCTTCGAGCTGCCCGACGAGGCAGTACGCCTGCTCGACTGCGCGCTGGCGTACGACAGTTCGCTGCACTCCGCGCACCACAGTGCCGGCCTGCACCGCGAGACGTACCGGCACACCTGGCTGCTCGCCGACGGCTCGGCGCTCACGCTCTGGGAGCTGGTCCACAACACGACCCCGGGCAGCGAGCCCCAGCACGAGGTGTACGTGGACGGGGAGGAACTGGGCGTCGCCACCGCCCGGCTGCCGCTGCCGCCGGAGACCCCGGACTTCGAACTGCCGGTGGCGGTGCAGTTGTCCCAGATCCCCGCACCCCTGCCCGTCTACGTCCCCGACGCTTCGGCGGACCACGCGCGCCGCTTACTGCGCCGGGCGGAGAACACGGACCGTCCGGGACCTCGGACGGCCGCGCTGCTGACCACGGCGTCCGCCCACCAGATCACCCAGGCCTTCGGCCGCCCGGCCGCCGTGGGAGGGCCGGGGCGCTCGAGGCTGTCCTTCTCCCTGTACGAGCACGCGTTCCTGCTGCGTGACGGGGTGGAGATCTCCCTCTGGGAGGTGGAGCACACGGCCACGCCCGACGGGCGGCACATGTGCGAGGTGTACACCACCGAGGACGCCGCCCGGGACGCGATGGAGCGGCGCGCGACACAGGTGCCCTGACCAGGGTCGCACTGCCCGGCCCGCTGTCATCGCCCTTCCCGACCACCGGTGAAGCGCCGCACCAGGACGGTGAACGCCTCACGCTCGGCCGGGGTGAGCCGCACCTGCTCCGCCTGCGGGCCCGTTCGCCGCTGACGCGGAATCGTCCGGAGTGCCTGCGACTCCTGCGGCCCCGGAACGTCGCGCCCCGGCTTCGACTTCGGATCCGGCTTCTGATCCTGATTCGGGCGAGGGCCGACGTCCTCGCCCCGCGGTCCCGGCCCTGTGGGCCCCCACCGCGCTCCCGCTCGGGCCGGCGTCCGCATCCGCGTCCGCAAGCCGGCGCCACTCCCCCGCACCCGCCTGCGGTCCCGCCGCAGAACACCGGCCAGGCCCGCTGTGCAGGCCACGGCCACCAGGGTGAGGACGGTGGCGCCCGTCACCCTCAAGATCGAGTCGTGCTCAGGCATGGGCCCAGTACACATCACGGTCCGGGACTTTGGTCCCGGACCGTGATGAACGTGATCTATATCGCAGTTGACTCGTTTTCCTGCGAAAGTCTCACATGTACCTATTGGAGCAGTTCGCCGGCCTTGCCGCCTTCCGCCGTTGCCGGCTTCCGTGCTGTCCGCTCCCGGGTCACGCGGCGACCGGCTGCTTCGATCCCGCCGCCGCGGCCGCCGAGCCCTCGCCGCTGATCGCGCCGGGCGCTCCCGGAGCCGGCTTGCGCAGGCCCTTCAGGACGATCACCAGAGCCGCCGTGACACAGACGCCCGCCGCGATGGCGACCAGGTAGAGCAGCGGGTTGCCGATCAGCGGAACCACGAAGATGCCGCCGTGCGGCGCGCGCAGGGTGGCGCCGAAGGCCATGGACAGGGCTCCGGTGACCGCGCCGCCCACCATCGAGGCGGGGATCACGCGCAGCGGGTCGGCCGCCGCGAACGGGATCGCGCCCTCGGAGATGAAGGAGGCGCCCAAAACCCAGGCGGCCTTGCCGTTCTCCCGCTCGGTCCGGTTGAAGAGCTTGCCGCGGACCGTGGTGGCCAGGGCCATCGCCAGCGGCGGAACCATGCCGGCCGCCATCACCGCGGCCATGATCTTCATCGCGGAGTCGCTGGGGCTGGCGACCGCGATACCGGCCGTGGCGAAGGTGTACGCGACCTTGTTGACGGGGCCGCCGAGGTCGAAGCACATCATCAGGCCGAGCAGGGTGCCGAGCAGAATGGCGTTGGTGCCGGTGAGGCCGTTCAGCCAGTTGGTCATGCCGTTCTGCGCCTCGGCGATCGGCTTGCCGATCACCACGAACATCAGGAAGCCGACCACCGCCGAGGAGATCAGCGGGATCACCACCACCGGCATGATGCCGCGCAGCGCCACCGGGATGCGCACCCGCTGGATCCCCAGCACCACCGCACCGGCGATCAGACCGGCGGCGAGACCGCCGAGGAAGCCCGCGTTGATGGTGAGGGAGATCGAACCGCCGACGAAACCGGGCACGAGTCCCGGCCGGTCGGCCATGCCGTACGCGATGTAGCCCGCCAGGACCGGGACGAGGAACCCGAAGGCGACGCCGCCGATCTGGAAGAGCAGGGCGCCCCAGCTGTCGGCCTGGGTCCACACGAAGTGTTCCATCACCGACGGCGCCTTGTTGATCTCATAGCCGCCGATCGCGAAGCCGAGGGCGATGAGGAGACCGCCCGCCGCGACGAACGGGACCATGTAACTGACGCCGGACATGAGCCACTTGCGCAGCTTGGTGCCGTAGCCCTCACCGGGTTCGCCGGCGCGGTCCACGGGGGTGTCGCCCGATGCGGCAGCGGCGGTGGCCTCACCGCGCTCGGCCTTCCCGCGGACCTCGTCGATCAGTTCGGCGGGGCGGTTGATGCCCGCCTTGACGCCGGTGTCCACGGTCGGCTTGCCCGCGAAGCGTTCCTTCTCCCGGACGGGCACGTCGTGGGCGAAGATCACGCCGTCCGCCGCCGCGATCACGGCCGGGTCGAGCCGGGTGAAGCCCGCCGAGCCCTGCGGCTCGACCGCGACCTCGATGCCTGCTTCCCGGCCGGCGTTCTCCAGCGCCTCTGCCGCCATGTACGTATGGGCGATGCCCGTGGGGCAGGAGGTGACGGCGACGATCCGGAAGGGGCGCGCGCCCTCGCCGGACGTGGCCGCGTCCGCGTGCGGGGCGTCTTCGCTCGTGGCGCGTTCGTCGGTTGTGCCTTCGCCGGGAGTGCCTTCCGCGGAAGTGCCTTCGCCGGTGGTGCCCATGGCGGCGTCGGCGGGGGCCGCCGCCGGCGCCACCACGGAGTCCGTGGAACCTTCGGAGTCGCCGGAGCCGCCGGAGTCCTTGGAGCCGGCCGCGTCCGCCGTGGCCCCGGTCCCGTCGGCCACCGGCTGCTCGTCACCGCGGATGAGCGCCGCGGCGCCCGCTGCGTCGCCGATCGCCCGGAGCCCGTCGGTGAACTCGGAGTTCATCAGTTTCCGGGCCAGCGAGGAAAGGATCGTCAGATGAGCGTCGTCCGCACCGGCCGGAGCGGCGATCAGGAAGATCAGGTCGGCGGGCCCGTCCGCGGCCCCGAAGTCGATCCCGGCGGCGCTGCGCCCGAAGCCCAGCGTCGGCTCGGTCACGTGCTCGCTGCGGCAGTGCGGGATGCCGATGCCGCCGTCGAGGCCGGTCGGCATCTGGGCCTCACGGGCGGCCACGTCGGCGAGGAAGCCCTCCAGGTCGGTCACCCGGCCCAGGGCCACCATCCGCTCGGCGAGGGCTCGCGCCGCCGCTTCCTTGGTGTTGGCGGACAGGTCGAGGTCGACCAGGTCCGCGGTGATCATCTCGCTCATCGCGGGCTCCTTTGCACGCGTATCGCCCTTGACACGGGGTGGGCGGAAGGGTGAACGGGGGTGGTGGTGCGGTGGGGGGTGGTGGGAGTTGCGGGATCTGAGGCACGTGTGGGGACCGACGGGCCTGGGAGGGGAGTGGGATGTGTGAGAGCAAAGGTGGCGGCCGTGACGGCCATGCCGGCCGGTCCGGGAAGCGAAGCGGTACGAACGTCGGTGTTCACGTCACCGGCTCCTTCAGTACGCGGTCCAACGGCACCGTCGACGTGACCGTCACCGCTGCCGGGTCCAGGTCACCCGGCGTGGGCATCACGCTGCCGGGGGTCTGGACGGCCGCCGCTCCGTGGGCGAGTGCCGAGGCGAGCGACTCCGGTCCGTGCCCGCCGGCGATCAGGAAGCCGGCGAGCGAGGAGTCGCCCGCGCCCACATTGCTGCGGACGACCTCCACCCGGGCGGTGCCGAACCAGGCGCCGTGCTCGTCGACGAGCACCTGTCCGTCGGCGCCCAGACTGGCGAGCACGGTACGGGCGCCCATTCCGCGCAGTTCCTCGGCCGCCTTCACCGCGTCGCCCACGGTGGTCAGCCGGCATCCGACGACCTCGGCGAGCTCCTCGGCGTTCGGCTTCACCACGTCGGGCCGCTCGCGCAGCGCCGCGGCCAGCGCGGGTCCCGAGGTGTCCAGGGCGATGCGTACGCCGGCGGCGTGCGCCCGCGCGACCAGCTCGGCGTACCAGGAGGGTGCGAGGCCGCGCGGCAGACTGCCGCAGCAGGCGATCCAGTCGGCGCCCCGCGACTCCCGGTGAACCGTCTCCAGGAGCAGTTCCTGCTCGGCCGCGGTCAGCTCCGGGCCGGGAGCGTTGATCTTCGTCAGGACGCCGTCCGTCTCGGCGAGCGCGATGTTGGAACGGGTGGCCCCGGCTATCGGTACCGGAGCGACCTTGATGCCCTGTGCGTCCAGCAGTTCGGCGACCACGGCGCCCGGGGCGCCGCCCAGGGGCAGCACGGCGACGGTGCGCCGGCCGGCCGCGGCGACGGCACGCGAGACGTTGACGCCCTTGCCGCCCGGGTCCACGCGTTCGCCGGTGGCCCGGTTGACCTCGCCGTGCTCCAGCGCGGGGACCTCGTACGTACGGTCCAGGGAGGGGTTGGGAGTGACGGTGAGGATCATGCACGCACTACTTCCGTGCCGCCGCGCTCGATCGCGAGGGCGTCTTCGGGGCTCAGCCCACTGTCAGTGATCAGCAGGTCCACGTCGCTCAGGTCGCCGAAGCGGGCGAAGTGCTCCTGGCCGTGCTTGGAGGAGTCCGCGAGCAGCACCACACGGCGGGCGGCCGCCATGGCGGCCCGCTTCACCGCCGCCTCGGCGAGGTCGGGGGTGGTCAGACCGCGTTCGGGGGAGAAACCGTTGGCCGCGACGAAGAGCACGTCCGCGCGGATCTCGCCGTACGCGCGCAGCGCCCAGGCGTCCACGGCGGCACGCGTGCGATGCCGTACGCGACCGCCGACCAGGTGCAGCTGGACACCGGGGTGGTCGGCGAGGCGGGCCGCGATGGGCAGACTGTGGGTGACGACGGTGAGCGAGAACTCCACCGGCAGAGCGGCGGCGAACAACGCCACCGTCGAACCGGCGTCGACGATCATCGTGCCCTCGTTCGGCAGCTCCGCGAGGGCGGCCCTTGCGATGCGGTCCTTCTCGTCGGCGGCCGTGATCTCGCGCTCGGCGAGGTCCGGCTCGAAGTCGAGGCGTCCGACCGGAATGGCCCCGCCGTGCACCCTGCGGACCGCTCCCGCACGATCGAGGGCCTTCAGGTCCCTGCGGATCGTCTCCGCCGTCACCTGGAACTGCTCGGCCAACGAGACCACATCCACCCGGCCGCCGTCCCGGGCGAGCCGCAGGATCTCCTGCTGTCGCTCTGGTGCGTACATGCCCACTCACCTCCAAACCGTGCCCGAACGTGTGGCTTTCCCCAAAGGGTACGACGGGCAACTCGGGAAGTAAACAGAAACGGGCCCAATCGGGCACGAGTGGGCATGAACAGGTGTTGGATCGCGCCCGATGCCTTTCCCCTCCGACACTTCGACCAGAACGACCAGAACGACCGAGACGGCATAAAACGGCCAGGACGGCCAGGACGGCCAGGATTCGAGTAGGGCACGAGTTCGATCCGCTCATCCCCACCATCGGTGAGTCCGCCGACTTCGACGACTTCGGCGGCCCGGGCGGCTCGGGCGGCGCTGCCCGCACCGCTTCCACCCAGCGCCGGGCACCGGCCTCGTAGAGCGGGGCGACGGCTTCTTCCTTGGCTGCGAAGTACCGGTAGAAGGTGCGCGGGGCGACACCCGCCGCCTGTGCGGTGCCCTCGGCACGGGTGGCTTTCAGGCCCTGGCGGACGAAGAGACCGACCGCCGCGCGGGCGATCTCCATACGGGTCTCGGCTTTGCGCCGCTCGGCCGGCGAGGCAGGAGAAGGGGGAGGATGCGGAGGCGGAGGAGGCGGAGTGGTGCTGCTGCTCGCGCCCGGCAGGCTATGCCCATGTGACACAATCTGCCATCTGGCGGGTCACCCCGGGGTTCAGGTTCGGGGTGACCCGCTTTCCTGTCCCGTACAAGGGGAAACCGGGCCCGGCACCCGGGGGGAGGGTGCCGGACCCGGCTTGGGAAGTCCCGGCGCCGGGGGGGTGGTGCGACGGGACGTGGTTCAGGGGAGTCGTCCAGGAGGCCGAGGCTCGGAGATCTTCCGACGGAGATCTTCCCATCCCCCAGATCTCGAGACCCGAACTCCTGCGCTCTGCATTCTTGTTCCCTGGCCCAGCGGGTTGAAGCAGTGCCAGGGCGTCATGTTTGCGCCGTATTTCATCACCCGGCGCCCTCAAGAGCCCTGCACCGGCCCCGCATTGGCTCTACGCCGCCGCGTCGAATCCGGTGTCGCGGGCCAGCTTCTTCAGTTCCATCAGCGCGTGCTTCTCTATCTGGCGGATCCGCTCGCGGGTCAGACCGTGCTGCTTGCCGACCTCCGTCAGGGTGCGCTCCCTGCCGTCCTCTATGCCGTACCGCATCTTGATGATGGAGGCCGTGCGCTGGTCGAGGCGGCCGATGAGGTCGTCCAGTTCCTCGCTGCGCAGCAGCGTCATCACCGACTGCTCCGGCGACACCGCCGACGTGTCCTCGAGGAGGTCGCCGAACTGTGTCTCACCCTCGTCGTCCACCGGCATGTTCAGCGAGACCGGGTCGCGGGCCCAGTCGAGCACGTTCGTCACCCGCTCCGGGGTGGAACCGAGCTCGGCTGCGATCTCCCCGGGCTCCGGGTCCCGCCCGTGCTCACGGTTGAATTCGCGCTGCACGCGCCGGATCCGGCCCAGCTCCTCCACCAGGTGGACGGGCAGGCGGATGGTGCGGGACTGGTCGGCTATCGACCGCGTGATGGCCTGGCGGATCCACCACGTGGCGTAGGTCGAGAACTTGAAGCCCTTGCGGTAGTCGAACTTCTCGACCGCGCGCACCAGGCCGGCGTTGCCCTCCTGGATCAGGTCGAGCAGGGGCAGACCGCTGCGGGGGTATCGGCGGGCCACCGCGACGACCAGGCGGAGGTTGGAGCGGATGAAGACGTCCTTGGCCCGCTCGCTCGCGTCGTACAGCGCCTGGAGTTCCTCGGTGGTGGCCCCCACCGTGTTCTCCTCGGTGCCGTCGAGGATCTGCCGCGCGAACACACCCGCTTCGATGATCTGGGACAGCTCGACCTCCTTGGCAGCGTCGAGCAGCGGTGTGCGCGCGATCTCGTCGAGGTACATGCCGACCAGGTCGCGGTCGGCGATCTCGCCACGATGGGCGCGAACACTGCTTGCCGAGTCGGCCGTCTCGCCGGAGGCGGACTTACGACGGGCGACGGCACGGGTTGCCATGCTTGCTCCCTTACGATGATGAGGTCGGCGGGTGGTTCTGCGGATGCCCGGCACGTACGTCAGGGGTTCGGTCTCTCACTTCGGACTCTGCTCGGGTGCCCGGCATCTGTTGGAAACAACGACTGGAATCCGGACAGAATTCCCAACCCGACCCCCGAATTTTCTGATCATGCAGTACCCTGTCGGGCCGCAGGGGGCGAGCTGGCGTCGGATTACACGAAGGCCCAGGTCAGGCTGGGGGCCGAAGGTGACCTGACAGCACTCACCGATCTGTACAGCCAGTACGTGCGCGCGGTACGTGCGCGAGACGGCCATCACGTTCGACACCCCGGTCCCCACCCTTGAAGAACGCCGCCCCTCGCTGCTCTCCCACCCGGTAGACGGCCCGTACCGCCTGATGGTTGCCACGGCCGCGACCGCAACTGCGACCGCAATCACAACCGCAACCGGGAGCTCCGAGCAGATTCCGGGCTACGCCACATCCAGCCCTTTCCGGGCGAAGCCCGCCTACGCGACGTCGGTGGAAACGACGGTCCACGTCGCCCCGGACGCCAAAGGCCGCGGGATCGGCGCTCTGCTCTACACGGCCCTGTTCGAGGCCCTGGCAGCCGAGGACCTGCACCGCGCCTACGCGGGCATCGCCCGGCCGAACGAGGCATCCACGCGGCTGCACCGGCTCTTCGGCTTCCGGCACACGGACACGTACCGCGAGGTGGGCCGCAAGTTCGGCCGCCACTGGGACGTGGCCTGGCACGAGAAGGAGCTGTAGCCGACGGCCGCCAGGTGCCGCGACCTGGAGCCGACGGCCGCCAAGCGCCGCGCACGGGAGCCGGCGACCGCCGAGGGCCCGGCACACGGGGCCGGGCGCAGGCCCTCGTGCGCCGGGCCCCGACGTTCTCAGCCGAACTGCACCGACCGCTTGGCCAGCCCCAGCCAGAACCCGTCGATCACCGACTTCTGCGTGTCCAGGTCACCGGCCGCGTCCGCCGCGCCCATGGTCACGAAGAGCGGTGCGAAGTGCTCGGTACGGGGATGGGCGAGCATGCCCGCCGGGGACTTGCGGGCGAAGTCGAGCAGCCCGTCCACGTCACCGGCGTCCAGCGCCCGGTGTCCCCAGTCGTCGAACTCGGCCGACCACCTGGGGATGCCGCCCTGCCGCAGCGCGGCCAGGTTGTGGGTGAAGAACCCGGAGCCGATGATCAGCACGCCCTCGTCGCGCAGCGGTGCGAGCTTGCGTCCGATGTCCATGAGCTTCACCGGGTCCAGGGTCGGCATGGAAACCTGGAGCACCGGGATGTCGGCCTCGGGGAACATCTCGACCAGCGGGACGTAGGCGCCGTGGTCCAGCCCTCGGTCGGGAACGTCCTGTACCGGGATGCCGGGGGCACGCAGCAGCTTGCGTACGGAGTCGGCGAGCGCGGGGGCTCCGGGGGCGCCGTACTTCACCTGGTAGTAGTGCTCGGGGAAGCCCCAGAAGTCGTAGACGAGGGGGACCGTCCCGGTGGCGCCGAGGGCGAGCGGGGCCTCCTCCCAGTGGGCGGAGACGACGAGGATCGCCTTCGGGCGGGGTAGTCCGGCGGACCACGCGGCCAGCTCACCGGGCCAGATGGGGTCGTCGGCCAGGGGCGGGGCGCCATGGCTGAGGTACAGCGCGGGCATGCGTTCCTGAGTGGCGGCGGTCATGGCTGCGACTCCTTCCGGCGATCGGTGCAGATCTGGCTGGCGGGCGGATGAAGCTTTTTACTTGAAACCTCAACCTCTATTTCCGCACTCTAGCGCAACTTTGTTTAACTTTCAAGGAGAAGGGCTTTACAGTGGAGTACATGACGACGGCACCCACTTCCGCAGCGGCACCGGGTTCGGCACCCGGCCCGGCAGGCACCGACGAACCTCGTTGGCTCAACGTCGAGGAACAGCGCGTCTGGCGCTCGTACATCGAGGCCAGCACCCTCCTGGAGGATCACCTCGACCGCCAGCTCCAGCGGGACGCGGGCATGCCGCACCTCTACTACAGTCTGCTGGTCAAGCTCGCCGAGGCACCGGAACGGCGGCTGCGCATGACCGAGCTGGCGATGCTGGCGAAGATCACCCGCTCCCGGCTCTCGCATGCCGTGGCACGCCTGGAGAAGAACGGCTGGGCGCGCCGCGAGGACTGTCCGTCCGACAAGCGGGGCCAGTTCGCCGTGCTGACGGACGAGGGTTTCGAGGTGCTGCGCCGGAACGCGCCGGGTCACGTGGAGGCCGTGCGGCAGGCGTTCCTCGACCGGCTCACCCCCGAACAGCAGAAGGCCCTCGGCGAGATCATGGAAATCATCGCCGAGGGACTCCAGCCCAGCGAAGCGGGTGCGGACCTGCCCTGGCTCCGCTGAGCGCGGAGCCGGGGCAGGCCCTGGAAGCCGTACGGACGAGGCGTCCCCTCCTCCTCCGTACGGGTGGCCCGAAGGAACCGGCCTGTGAGGGTCGGCGGTCGACGGTTGGCGGTGAAGGCCGCGCGGCAGGCCGTCAGTGGGCGATGACCGGCACCGCCACGTCCTCCTCGGCGACCCTGGAGCCCTCGTCGGAGGACCCGGTGACCGTGCTCCCCGGGCGGCCGGCGTTGACGAAGGTCAGGGCGATGGCCGCGGCCAGGACGAGGATCCCGACGGCGAACCAGATCGCACTGGTGTAGCCCCGCACCATGCCCTCGAGCTGCACCAGCTGCTGCTGGGACCGGCTCGCGGCGCCGCCGATGTGGTCGGCGATGTAGGACGTGGTGGCCGAGGCCGCGATCGTGTTCAGCAGGGCCGTACCGATCGCGCCGCCCACCTGCTGCGAGGTGTTGACCATCGCGGAGGCGACACCGGAGTCCCGGGGCTCGACGCCCAGAGTGGCCAGCGACATGGCCGGCATGAACGCCGTACCCATGCCGAGACCGAGCAGCAGTATGCCGGGCAGCAGCACCGCGGCGTAGGAGGTGTCGACCTCCAGCCGGGTCAGCAGCAGCATACCGACGGAGGCGACCAGGAACCCGGGGCCCATCAGCAGCCGGGGCGGGACCCGGGTCATCAGCCGGGCGCCGATCTGGGTGGAACCCGTGATCATGCCCGCGACCATCGGCAGGAAGGCGAACCCGGTCTTCACCGGCGAGTAGCCCTGGACGACCTGCAAGTAGTACGTGAGGAAGAGGAACAGGCCGAACATCGCGATGATCGCCAGGCCCAGTGAGAGGTAGACCCCGCCGCGGTTGCGCTCGGTGACCACGCGCAGCGGCAGCAACGGCGCCCTGACCCGGGACTCGACCAGGACGAACGTCAGGAGCAGAACGGCCGACGCGACGAACATGCCGATCGTCAGCGAGTCGCTCCAGCCCTCGGACTCGGCGCGGGTGAAGCCGTAGACGAGGGCGACCAGACCGAGGGTGGACAGCACCACGCCGGGGATGTCCAGCGGCGAACGGTTGCGGCCGCCCCGCGGCTCACGGATGACGAAGTACGCGCCGAGCGCGGCGACGACGGCGAACGGAATGTTCACGAAGAACGTCCAGCGCCAGTTCAGGTACTCAGTGAGGAAACCGCCGAGGATCAGGCCGACGGCACCACCGCCGCCGGCGATCGCACCGTAGATGCCGAACGCCTTGGCGCGCTCCTTGCCGTCGGTGAACATCACCGCGAGCAGGGACAGCGCGGCCGGCGCGAGCAGCGCGCCGAACACGCCCTGCAGGGCGCGCGCGCCGAACATCATGACCTCGTTGGTGGCCGCGCCGCCCAGCACGGAGGCCGCCGCGAAGCCACCCAGACCGAGCACGAACGCCCGCTTGCGGCCCCACAGGTCGGCTATCCGCCCGCCGAAGAGCAGCAGTCCGCCGAAGGCGAGGGCGTAGGCCGTGACGACCCACTGCCGGTTGCCGTCGGAGATGCCCAGGTCCTGCTGGGCGGAGGGCAGGGCGATGTTCACGATGGTGGCGTCCAGGACGACCATCAACTGGGCGAGCGCGATGAAGACGAGCGCCTTCCAGCGGCTGGCATCCGGTACGCCGGGAGCCTTTGAGGCTGTTTCAGACATGGGGGTACCCACTTCAGGACCTCGGGATTTCGTGACGGAAGAATTCGGAGTTTGCGATGAAAAAACGGTGTCTTCAGGGAACGACTCGTCCACGGGACGGTCGCTGAGGTGGTTACTGGGCTATTGGCTGAGGTATTGGCTGAGGCGGTTCGGGCTGGGTCAGGCTCGATCGGATCGGATCGGGATCGGGGTCGGGGTCGGGGTCGGGGTCGGGAACCGAACCTGAAACCGGATCTTGGTCAGGGATCGTTCAGCTCGCGCGCAGGCCCTCCACGGTGACGGCCGTGCCCGGGAGGGAACTGCGGGCCGGGGCCCGCATCCCGTCCAGGAACAGCTGAAGATGGCGGTGGACGAACCGGTCGGCGCTCAGGCAGCCCGTACCGGCCGGCGGCCGGCTGAGCTGGGCGATACCGACGAGCAGATCACCGGAGCCCACGTCGTCACGGAGCTGACCGGCCGCTTTGGCTCGGTCCATGATCTGTGCGACGAGCGTCTCGACTCGTACACGCGCGGCCTCCAGGTCGGGGTGGTGCTGGTCGAAGGCGCTGGAGAGCATCGGACACAGCGCGCTGATCCGCTCCGCGGCGGCCGTGTGCGCGAACCGCTCCAGCGCCGTGAAGGCATCCCCGGTCTCGGCGAGCGCCTGCTCGGCCGCCTCCGACGTACGGTCCATCACGGAGCACACGACCTCGCGCACCAGCGCTTCACGATCGGGGAAGTTGCGGTACACCGTGGCATTGCCCACGCCGGCCCGGCGGGCGACCTCGTCGAACGGCACGTCGGCACCGAACTCGACGAACATCTCCCGGGCGGCGGTGACGATCCGTTCCCGATTGCGCAGGGCATCGGCGCGGGGCCGGGACGCCTTGGGCGATACGGAAGCGGCGGTCTGCACGATGCACTCCTAGGTCACTGTCGCTGCTCTTGGTACTGCTGTTGCTGCCACTGTCGCGATCCGGGGAAGGATTCCCCGTTTCGCGCGAACACAGGTCCAAACGGGGAAACGGTCCCCGGTTATTTCCCTCCACTGGAAGCTTTTCGTGTGACCTGAGCCACACCCCCGCATGCCTGCCGGAGCCCTCGCACGATCGGCCCCTCCAACGCGCGCCCGCGCATCCCTCGACGGAGGGTGACCAAGAGGGTGCAGCCGGAGACCGGCGGCTGCCGCGCGGAGCGGAGGTCCTCCACATGCAGCCGCAGTCGACCAGCAGCCGGATACCCTCGCGCCGACTGGCCACCCTGGCGTCCGTGACCGCTCTGGTCCTCGTCGTCTCCCCGTCGGCCGGCAACGACCACCTCTCCCCGTACCTCTCGGCCCCCGGTGCCGGACCCAGAGCCCTGTCCCGCTCCTCCGCGCACGGCCCCTGCATGATCGGCAGCACCCGCGAGGTCCAGATGTCGGAGGGCATCCCCACGATCGCCGGGTACGCCCGCTCCACCGGCACCGTCCGCGCCCTCACCCTCATGGTCGACTTCTCGGACGCCCCCGGCGAAGGCAAGGCCCTCGACCGCTACCGGGAATTCTTCCCGCAGACCCAGCAGTGGTTCCGCACCAGCTCGTACGGCCGTCTCGACTACCGCCCCGAGATACCGATCCCAGGCTGGCTGCGGATGCCCAAGTCGTTTCAGGAGTACGGCATAAAGCGCGGCGCCCCGTTCGACCCCGGTTACCGCAAGCTGGTCGACGACGTCGTGGCGGCGGCGGACCCGAAGGCGGACTTCCGGTCGTACGACCTGGTGAACATACTGATGACCCCGAACGCGGGCCCCTCCGCCCTGGACACCGTCCTGTCGGTCACCTTCGCCGGCAACGGGGAGGCCCCGACCGCGGACGGCGTCCCGGTCTCCAACGCGTCTTTCATCTACTCCCGCCAGGACGACGGCTCCGGCTCCCTGGACCGCACCGGCTACCGGGTCCTCCCGCACGAGAACGGCCACGTCTTCGGCCTGCCCGACCTCTACACCGCCGAGGGCGGCGCGGCCGTGGGCCACTGGGACATCATGAGCGAGGACTGGGGCGCCAACAACGACCTGCTCGGCTGGCACAAGTGGAAAATGGGCTGGCTGGACGCACGCCAGGTGCACTGCGCGGCGGGCACGGGCACACGGGAGTACACCCTGACACCGCTGGCCGAGCGGGGCGGCCCGAAGCTCGTCTTCCTCCCGCTGGACGCGGGTTCCGGATACGCCATCGAGTTTCGCACCCGCGCCGGCAACGACGAGGCGGTGTGCCGGCCCGGCATCCTCATCTACAAGGTCGACGCGGACGTCGACACCGGCATGGGACCGGTCACGGTCTACGACTCCCACCAGGAGAGCGGCGGTTGCACCCGCAGCCCCAACATCCACGCGGAACTGTCCGACGCCCCCTTCACCCCCGGCGAGACGTTCATCGACCGCGAGGCGGGAATCCGGGTGAAGGTGCTGAAGGCGAAGGGCTCGGATTCGGACTCCGACGGGGGCTCGGGCCTGGCCGCGGGGCCGGGCTCGGACGCGGCTGCGGCTGCGGCTGCGGGCTCAGGTTCGGGGTCGGCCTCGGCCTCGGCCATGCCGGTGTACCGAGTGCGGATCACCCGGACCTGAACCTGAGTCCGCGCCCGAGCGCGAGCGCTTGGATGAGGAGGGCCCACCGGGTCGGGCGGGCGCCCGCGGTGTGCGTCGGCTCGGGCACGATGACGACCGGGCAGGCGGAGTGGTGCAGAACCCCGCGGACCACCCGGCCCGACTGGAGCCCGAAGTGCCGCCGGCCACGCCTGGCGCCGATGACGAGGAGGTCCGTGTCGCGCGAGGCGTCCACGAGGACGGCCCGGGTGTGGCCTTCGACCGTACGGCCGTGCGCGTCCACCCCGGTGAGGATGTCCCGGAGCGCCTCGTCCAGGGTCTCCACCGCCTGCTGCTGGTGCAGTCGGGCAGGCTCACCGGCGAGCAGCGGACGGCCGGTGGCCTCGTGCGCGGGGCTCCGCCAGGCCCGTACCGCTTCCACCGGCGCCGCGCGGTGCCGCGCCTCCTCGAAGGCGAAACGCATCGCCGCCGACGCGGCCGGCTTCTCGCCGGCCCCCACGACGACGCGCCCGTGCGTCCCGGACATGGCCCGGTTGTCATGGCTGCCACGCACGACGACCGTCGGGCGGTGCGCGTGCCCGGCGACGGCCGGGCTCACGGAGCCCAGCAGCGTCTCGGCGATGCCGCCGCGGCCCCGCGTGCCGGTCACCAGCGGGGAGGCGTTCCGGCTCTCCCGTACCAGCGTGTACTCGGGTTTTTCGGGCAGTACGTCGGTGGAGACCTCCACGTCGGCCCGACGGCGGCAGACCCACCGGGCGGCGGTCTCGACGATGTCCATGGCCCGCACCTGCTCGGGAGGCCGCTCGTCCAACTCCTCGGCGAGCCGGGCCGACCGCTTCTGGATCACCCGGACGGGCACGGTCGAACTCGGCATGCGCCTCCCCGGCCGTCGAGCGGCCGTCATCGAGCAGATCCGGCACGACGGACTCATCGGCTGGTCCTGGCTCTTCACCCCGCACGCCTGGCGCCTGGGCGCCGAGGCGATCACGCCGGTGCAGGCGTACGAGCTCGACGCCACGGCCGTACGCGCGGTGGGCGAGGACGACCCGCCCCTGGGCAGCGCCGTCGGCCGCTGGGCCGGTGGCGCGTCCTCGCCCACCGCCTCAGCTCGTCCCGGACCCGCCTGATGGACCTGTACGACGCCGCCCCCTACGGCGCCGGCAGCCAGACCTGAACGGATAACCGGACAAGGAGTCACCATGCACAGCACTCCCCACACGGTCAGCGACGTCATGACCCACACGGTCATGGCCATCGGCCACAAGGCCACGTTCATGGAGATCGTGCGGCTGATGCAGGATGGGAAGATCAGCGCCCTGCCGGTCATCGAGGGCGAGGGCCGGGCCGTCGGCGTCGTCTCCGAGGCCGACCTCCTGCACAAGGAGGAGTTCCGCGACAGCGACCCCGACCGTTACACGCAGTTGCACCGCCTGCCCGACCTGGCGAAGGCCGGCGCGGTCACCGCGGAGGAGCTGATGACCTCCCCGGCGCTCACCATCCACCCCGACGCGACACTCGCCCAGGCCGCCCCCACCATGGCGCACGGCAAGGTCAAACGGCTGCCGGTGGTCGACGAGCTGGGCATGCTGGAGGGCATCGTCAGCAGGGCCGACCTGCTCAAGGTGTTCCTGCGCAACGACGACGAGATCGCCGAGGAGGTACGGCGCGAGGTCGTGGCCCACGTGTTCCCCTTGTCGGGCCCGGCGCTCGAGGTCCAGGTGCACGACGGAACGGTGACGCTCGTCGGCCGCGTCCGGGACACGCCCCTGATCCCCGTGGCCGCCCGCCTGATCCGCGCCGTGGAGGGCGTGGTGGACGTCGACTTCGACCTGGAACGCGACACGGACACGACGCCCGCCACCACGCCCGCACAGCCGGGTGGTACAGGAAGCCAGCACTGTGACGCACAGGTTCACCGGATCCCGTTCGGGCCTCGCAGGTGAGGGACCGACCGCTCCGGCCGCGAAGGGCCCACTGCACGACCGACCGAAGCACCTGACCGCACAGTACAGACGCCCGCAGACGGGCACCCGGTGCCCGCCTGCAGTGCATGCCACCTCGGCGCACCGCCGACAACCGCTAGACTGTGCGCGGTGCACCACTCAGGTGGGGCACCCTGTGGATGCATGGGGCCCTTGAGGCGAGATCCACCCACCATGGGCGGCTCTCCAACACCTTTACCCACGCATCCCGGCCTTCGTAGCTCAGGGGATAGAGCACCGCTCTCCTAAAGCGGGTGTCGCAGGTTCGAATCCTGCCGGGGGCACAGAGAGAAGGGCCAGCTCAGGAGGGGTTTCCTCCCAGGCTGGCCCTTCGTCGTTCCGGGCGTCATGCCACACGCGTGCCACTACGTCCGCTCGGAGCCCTCTTCCGAGGCGTTCGACGCCCCTTCCCCGCCGCCGCGGATCATGGCCCCCAACCGGTCGGCGATGGCCCGGTCACGGTCGCTGGTCATGTGCTGGTAGATCAGTGCGGCGCGCGAGCTGCTGTGCCCCATCCGCGTCATCAGTTCGCGTGTGCTGGCCCCGGCCGTGGAGGCCAGTGTGTTGCCCGTGTGCCTCAGGTCGTGAAAGTGCAGCTCGGCCGAGACGCCCGCCGCCTTCCTAGCCTTTACCCAGTCGTCCCGGAAGTTGCTCCGCCGAAGCTGTCCACCCTGCGGGCCGACGAACAGGTGGCCGTCCTGCCCCGCGGCGGCGTAGTGCTCCAGGTGGTGTCTGATCTCGTCGACCAGCTCAGCGGGGAAGGAGACCGTACGCACCCCCGCCGCCGACTTGGGTGCCTTGTCGAAGAGCCGCCCGTTCTGCAACTCGGCTTGAGCACGCCGGACCACGACCACGCGGCCGGCCAAGTCGATGTCCTTGCACCGAAGCGCGGCCAGCTCGCCGAAGCGGAGCGTCGTGAACGCCGCCAGGAGGACGAGCAGTCGGTAGCGCGGCGCGATGGCATCGGCCACGCCGAAGACCTCCGCCACCGACAGCACGGGCCGCTCGGGCACGTCATAGCTGTCCGCGCCCTTGATGCGGCACGGGTTACGGCGGATCATCTCGTCGTCCACGGCCGTGTTCATCAGGGCCCGCAGCAGTTGATAAGCCTTGACGACCGTCGGCTCCCCCACCCCGGCCGCGAGCAGCTTGCCGCGCCAGCTCCGCACCCGCGCGGTCGTGACGTCGGCGATGGAACCCGCGCCGAAGGTCGGGATGATGTGGAGCCGCATCACCGATTCATTTCGCTCCCGAGTGCGGTCCGCCAACTTCCGGTCCCGCAGCCACGCCGTGGTGTAGTCGGCGAAGTTCACCGCCCCGGCGTCAGGGTCCGCCCACTGCCCGCGCGTGATGTCCGCCTCGATGTGCGTGAGCGCAACTTGGGCGTCTGTTTTGGTCTCGTACGTCTTCTCAGCCGGGCGGAGAAGACCGGTCCCCGGATCGCGGTAGCGGACCTGCCACCGGCCGGACGCAAGCTGCCGGACGGCCCCGAAGCTTCTGCGCTTGCCCTTCTTGTTGGCCATCAGGCAGCCCTCCGCAGCATGCCGCCGCGCTGCCGGATCGGCTGGACGGTGTGCGCGTCGATGAAGGCGCTCAACGCGCTCTCGGGGATGCGCACGTGGCGGCCGACCTTGACGAACGTGATGCGTCGCTCCGCGATGAGGCGTCGCGGGAAGCGCTCCGTGGTGCCGAGGAGTTCGGCGACCTGCGCCACGGTGAGGTAGCGGTCAGCCACGGGTCGGTTCTCCTTCTGTTCCGGGGGCGGGTGCGATGGACTCGGCAAGCCAGGCTTCGGCGTCGGTGAGGCCGGTTCCGGCGAAGACCCAGTGCGAGAGGACGAGGGTCGTGTTCTGCTCGGTCTCGTCCTCGGTGGCCGCTGCGGTCTCTACGGCCGCTGTGGCTTGTGCGCGGCGCCATTCGGCGCGGGCGTCGCGGAGAGTGCCGAGGGTGGTGGAGTAGCGGCGGGACTTGGTGGAGAAGTGGCCGCGGAAGCCGAGCATGTGGGCCCAGGCCCGCAGGCGGAGGTGTTCGAGGTCCTTGCGGGCGCCAAGGGTCCAGGCGGTGCGGATGAGCCGGCGGGCGTGGTCGCTGATGTCGAGCTGGGCGAGTTCGGCGAGGAACTTCAGCGGCCGGTCGAGTGCTCCCGTGGCGGTCTCGGCGCCCTTGGTGGCGTACTTGGCGATGTACGCGGCGACGGCTCGTTCGGTCAGTTCCTGGCCGCCGTCGAAGTCGGCCGAGCGGATGGTGCGAACGTCGAGCTGTCGGCCGAAGGCGAAGGCGTGGGCTTGGCCGTCGATGACCGGGCCGTCGACGCGGGCGGCGGTGGCGGCGGCCCGGATGGCGTCGGTCAGCAGTTCGGCGGTGGCCCAGGTGGGAGGCGGGGTGTCGCCGCCCTCGGGGCCGTCGATGCGGATGACGGCGTGGAAGTGGACCGCCCCGCGCTTTTGGTACTCGGCGACCTTGGCGAAGGACACCCGGGCATGCTCGCGGAACTCACGCTGCGAGAGTCCGGCCCGCTTGGCGACCTCCCGGCGCAGGTAGGTCGAGAAGCGCCGCCACAGCGGACCGGCGTGCGCGTTCCAGAGCACGGCCGCTTCGTAGTCGTACGTGTCCGGGTCGAGCGGGGTGCCGAGCACGTCGTCGTCCTGCTCGTGGAGCACGCCGCACCGGCAGCGGCGGACCGAACCGGCCGGACCGGTCGGGCGGTTGTGGACCGGGCCGAAGCCCGGGGCGGTGAAGGTGGCGAAGACGCGGGGGTGAGCGGCGACGCGTTCGGGAACGCCCTTGCCGCCACGCAGGCCCGAGGTAATCAGGTGGAAGGTGTCGCGGCGGTAGACCTCCGAGCAGGCCGCGCAGCGGGTCGTGCGGCGGTTGTTGCAGCGGACCAGGAGGTGACCGGCGGGGAGGCCGGCGGAGTCGAGGCGGTGGAGGAGGGTGCCGATCTCGCCGGTACGGGTGTTCACGTCGTACTCGGCGCGGTGGCCGTCGAGGCGGATCGGCTGGGTGCAGCCGCCGAGACCGGAGAGCTGACGCAGAAGGCCGGGCATGGTGCCGAGGGCGGCTAGTTCGCCGAGTTCGGCAAGCGGGGGCGGGGTGGTGCGGGTGATGATGGCTTTCTCCTTCTGGCTTCGGTCAGGAGGGGCAGGGCCCCCGGGGCGGCGGATGCTTGGCGGTGTCGGTCCGCCCCGGGGGCTTGGTGTCGTCGAGGTGGTGTCAGCGGTGGCGCTGGTCGCGAAGCATCGAGCGCAGGACCACGGCGGCGACGGCCACGGAGACGGCCGAGACGGCGACGGCGGCCAGGAGCGCGGTCAGCACGACTCCGCCGACGAGGACGGCCACGACCGCTCCGGTGCTGACGGATATCTGCGGGGCCGACCGTCGCACGGGAGACGGATCGGTCGGTGCGTGCGTGTGCACGGACGGCGGTATCGGGTTGTCGGGGTACTTGGGCAGGAACACGGCGGAGTTCTCCTTACCTACTCGTCTAGTCATGTGAGCCGTTGACGATGTCCACGCCGGAGCGCGTACCGGACTCGATGGCCGGGGCCATGAAGGTGTGCGAGAGCCAGAAGCCGAACAGGGCGATCACGACGACGATCCAGGTACGGACGCCGAGGAACTTGACCGCTCCCCAGGCGAAGAAGCCGAGGACGACGACGAGCGGCAGGCTGACGGTCACGGAGGCGGGTCCTTCCAGAGGAACAGCGGATCAGTGGACGGGGCAGCGGTGGGTACGGGCGGCCAGCTCGGCGGCGGCGCGACTGTCGTAGTCGGCGGAGAAGCCGCAGCGCGGGGCCGTACAGGCGGCGGTGTGCTTCTCGCGGCCCCGGCCGTCGTAGGCCGTGCCGACCTGGACGGGGCCGATGCGGGTGACGTTGCGGAAACCGCGCGGACGAGACATCACAGACCGTCCTCTCCGGTGAAGTCGTGGGCGTGGTCGGTGAGCCACTGTTGGATTTCGGGGTGCTCTTCGTCCGTGGCACGGTTGATGGCTGCTTCGGCGACGGCCACGGCGTCGACGAGCCGGTTGTTACGGGTCAGTTCGGCGGCGGATTCCAGGGCGAACCTGATGGACGGACGCATGACGCGGTTCTCCTTCGTCGTCAGTCGAGTCGGGCGGCGATGGCGTCGGCGAGCGGTAGGGGGACGCCGAGGCGGGCGCGGAGGGTCGGGACGTCGATGGGTGCTCCGGTGCGGGTGCGGTGTTCGGCGGCGACCTTGCGGGCGTGCTCGACCAGGGCGGCCGGGACGGATACAGCGGGCGGAGCGGGTATGGCGGGCGGTACGGGCACAACCGGTGGAGCGGGTGCCGGATCTGCGGCCGGTAGCGCGGGCGGCTCAGGCTCGGGGCCGCGAACAGGCTCGGCGTCGTCCACCTGGTCCACTCGGTCCGCGTCCACGGCGGCGCTCCCCACGTCCTCCCCCTCCTCCACGGCTTTCGGCGTCGAGTGAGCGAGGAGCGTTCCGCCGAGGAAGGCGACCGCAGGCCAGCCCGCGACGAGGATGCGCAGCCAGGCCGGCACCTGGTCCATGTCGAGCAGTCCGGCGGTGGCGACATTCGCCCCCAGGGACGCGGTCAGCGCGATGACGAACCAGCACCACCCGGCCGCTCTGGCGCCGCCGGACCGCAGTCGGCGCCAGGCGGCGACGAGCAGCAGGTCGACCGAGACGGGATAGGCCCACGCCTTCCACCCGTCCTGTCCGGCCGCCGAGGCGACGTCGTGCAGGTGGGCGAAGGACAGCGCGGCGGCGATGACCGCTTGGACGAGCACCGCGTCGACGCGGGCCAGTAGGGCGCGCATGCTGCGGCTCCTTCCTGTTCCAGGCATGGGAGGGGTAGGGACGTGGCGCGAGACGGTCACGCCGACCGAGGTGGAGCGGGTAGCGGCTCAGTCAGCCACGGGCCGCGGTCGCAGGACCGGGGCCGGGGACTCGACCGGCCGTACGGGCACGGCGGGCCGGAAGGGCTTGAGTGCGGGCAGGTCGGGGACGAGGTGGGCCGACTCGTGGCAGATCCCGGCGGCGTCGCCGAGGGAGAGGTACGGCGTGCGGATGCGGGACCAGCCGCCGGAGGTGTCACCGGCCACGGCGAGGCCGGGCCGTTCGGGGGCGATGGCGCAGGCGGCGGAGACCGCTTCGGGGGCGATGTCGCCGAGCGCCATCTTGGCCGAGGCTTCGTCGTTCACGCGGTGGCAGACCCGGCCGGTCAACTGGGCCCGCAGCATGGTCGCGCCCTTGCCCAGTTCGGCCCCGAAGCGTTGCCCGCAGACCTCCAGGTAGATGCCGGCCGCGCGGCCGAGCTGGGCGAGGCGGATGAGCTGGGTGACCATCTCGTCCCGCCGTTCCTCGTCCTTTTTCGTGGCGACGAGGAAGAGTTCCGCCACCTCGTCCACGAACAGCACGACGGGTACGGGCCGTTCGTGCTCGAGCAGGCCCCAGATGTCGGAGGTGATCTCCTCGTCCGGAGTGCTCGGCGCGATGCTCTGCCGGGCCTTGATCAGGTCGTAGCGGTCCTCCATCTCCTTGATGAGCACGGGCAGCAGCTCGGCGGCCTGCTCCGGGTCGGTGGCGAGCGCCGACAAGCGCGGAGCGAAGGGCGCCAGTTCCACGCCCCGCTTGCAGTCGATGCCGACCAGGGCGACGGGCTGGCGGGCAAGTCCGGCGACGAGGTGACGCAGGTACATGGACTTGCCGGACAGCGTGGCGCCGAGGGTGAGTTGGTGCGGCACGGTGCGGTAGTCGCGTATGAACGGAGTGGCGTCCTCCCGCAGTGCGACCGGCACCCTGAGCAGCCCCGAGCGGAGCTTGCGCGGCATGCGCACCCGCCGCAGTACGTCGAAGCCGACGAGCCGCAGGTCGACCACGCCCGGCTTGACCGTGGTCACGTAGACGGCGTGGACTCCCCAGGCGTGCCGCAACCGTTCGGCGGAGGCGGCCACGTCGGCGGGTTCCTGCCCCGGGGCGAGCCGCAGGCGGACCCGCAGCCCCGTCATGGTCGGGCGGATGATCCCCCGACGCGGCGGTACGGGCCGGACCTCACGGCGAGTGGTGGCCTTGACCGCCAGGACCCGCAGGCGGGAGGGGGCCACGGTCAGTCCGCACGCCTCCATGACGGAGCCGTAGGAGCTGAGCAGCCGGACCGTGGACATCGGTAGGCCGACCGCGGACCAGTAGACGCCGGGGTGTCGTGCCCGGGCGTAGGCGGCCCCACCGCCGAGTGCGGCGACGGGACCACCCACCTCCAGAAGCGTTGCCAGGTCGGTCATCAGGCCGTGGCCCCCACGGTGGCCGGGAAGGCGGCCGGGGTGACAGCGGCGGCCCGGAAGGCGATGCCGTGCCGCTGCTGGCCGTTGAACACGCTCTCCCACGGCCGGGCGATCAGGCCCGGCAGGGAGACCGGGGCACCGAGGGCGAGCCCTTCCGACACCCCGCTCTCCGGAACGGTCACCTTGATCAGGGACGACTCCCCCTCCTCGATGTACACGACGCCGAGCGTCATCAGCGCCTCACCGCTGACGGCGTCCTTCGCGATCTCGCCCGTCTGCCGGTCGCGGACCTTGGGCTCGGGCGCCTCGGTCAGCAGGATCGTCGCGGCCGAGGTCTCCACACGGATGGTGCGCAAGATTTCTTCCCATCTACTCGTCTAGACAAGATGCAGTCTTCGAACCCGACTTCACCGGGAACGGGATCACCTTGCCACACAACTTGCCCACTCGTCTATACGAGCATGCGTGTCGGTGTGTACGAGTCCGGGGAAGTGGCCTCGCGCACCGCCGATCAGGTCGCCGGAAGCTGATAGGAGAGGACGTAGGCGTCCGCCGCCATCACCGTGTCGCAGACCTCCACGGCCCGCCCCGCGGTGTCGAAGGCGGTACGGATCAGGTGGATCACCGGCACACCGGAGGCCAGTTGCAGCGTCTTCACCTCGGACGGCGAAGGCATCCGGGCCCGGATCTCCTCCTCGAAGTGGTCGAGCTGGTGGCCCAGTTCCTCGAGACGGGCGTAGATGCCGCCGGGGCCCGGGTTGGGTTCGGCGATCTGCGTACCGCGGGCGATGTCGAGCGGGAGGTACGACGCGGCGAACTCGACCGGCCGGCCGTCGAGCAGGTACCGGCGACGCCGGGCGAGCACGCGCCGTACGGAACCAAGCCGGGTGGAGATGTCCTGGCTGGCCTTCTCCTCCTTCACCTCCAGACTGTCCACGGTGGGATGACTGCCGGCGGCGTCGGCCTCCACGATGAACGCGGACTTCCCTTGCTCACGGTGGCGCCGGGCGAACCGGTCGGAGGCGAGCCGGCGCACCGGAGGCCGGGGCCGGACGAAGACGCCCTTGCCGTGCTCGGCGTGCACCAGGCCCTCGCCCTGGAGGATCGAGAAGGAGTTCCGGACCGTCATCCGGGAAACCCCGTAGTGCTCGACCAACTCAGCCTCAGAGGGCAGTTTCTCCCCTTCCTTGAATCGCCCACGGTCGATGGCCTCGCGCAGCTGGTCGGCGATCTGACGGAAGACCGCACGATCACTGGTCGGGTCGAGGCCGCCGAGAATGCTCGGTAGAGAAGTCACGCGTACTCCTTTAGGTATCTAGACGAGTGGGCGAGTGTTGTTGCTACGGTGGAGAGCCTAGTCAGCCGAGAGGGCCGAGGAACGTGAGCACAGAACGCCCGCACTCCGTGAGCGTCGCCGGGGTCATCGTCGATGACCGAGGCCGGACCCTCTTGATCAAACGTCGCGACAACGGCCACTGGGAACCCCCGGGCGGCATCCTCGAACGCGAGGAGACCATCCCCGAAGCCCTCCAGCGCGAAGTCCTCGAAGAAACCGGCATCAAGATCGCGCTTCCCGCGACTCTCACCGGCGTCTACAAGAACATGACGGGCCTGATCGTCTCCCTCGTCTTCCGCTGCCAGGCGGCCGACGGCACTCCCACCACCGGGGACGAGACCCGCGCCCTGTACTGGGCCACCCGCGAAGAAGTCATCGAACTCACCGACGAGGCGTACGCGATCCGTGTCCTGGACGCACTCGACGCAGCGTCCCCGCCGGCCGTCCGCGCCCACGACGGCGTGAAACTCGTCTAGCCCGAACCCGCTGCACATGGCGGCCTATCAGCATGAAGGAACTTGTATGCACGAGTATACGAGTAGGGCCCGGGTCTGGGGACTGTCTTGCCCAGGTTTTCCGGAAGAGGTCAGCAGGGCCCGCCGCTGGACTCGCGACATCCTGCGAGGCTCGCCGTTGGCGGAGGACGCCGAGCTGATCGTCAGCGAGCTGAGCGCGAACGCGATCCTCCACACGGCTAGTGGCCAGGCATCCGGCAGCTTCCATCTGGCCCTCGCGGTCTCCCCGCAGGTGATCGCCCTGTCCGTCACAGACGACGGAGGCACGGGCACGGCACCGAAGGTTGAGCACCAGGACCAGGCTGCGGAGCATGGCCGAGGACTCGGCATGGTCAGCGCGCTCGCTCACCGGGTGGTGGTCCACAGCAGCCAGAGCGGCCGCACCGTCACCGCGGAACTCTTCACCGACACCCGACCGGGAGCCCACCCGTGCTGATGGACAAGCCCACCCGCGGCTACTGGTGCGAGTGCTGGACAGAAAGCCTCGGAGAGAGGGCAGAGGGGCTGGCCTTTCACGCCTCCTTCGACGCGTACTCGGCGCTCCAGGCGGACAGGTGGGTAGCCGTCGCCCTCCGCACGATCTCACCTGCACTCGACGCGGACGCCTCGGACGAGGCATGGGCATGGCTCCATGACGGCCGCAGCGAAACGAGGCGTGCCCTACTGCGTCAGGAAGCGTGCACGGTGACCATCACCCACGCCGGCACCCGCATCACCTGGACCATCCGCCCAGTGCTCTTCCTGACTCTCGCCCACCGACCGGGCAACGAACTCCCAGCCTGCGCACATGACTTCAAGCCCCACACCACAGACTGAGTTACAACTTTCTCTACTGGTTCAAGGCGGCTCGCTCCGCTCCCCGCGCGCGGCCCGGCCCCCGGCCGGGCCTGCGCTCCTGTCTCCGCCCCGCTCCAGCCCGGCCGGCGCCCGTGCCGCGCGTAGGCAGGCGAGCCGAATCCCGTAAGCCGAGTACCGCACACGGGCCGGTCAAGGCAAGAGCGACGCCTCAGGCGGGGGATCGGCCGGCACCGGAATAGAGGGGGCAGCGTCGCTGACTGCGGACCCGTAAGGGGCGTGCGTGGGGAGCCTCCATCCCGTCCACCGTCGCCCCAGGCAGAACCGAGCGGACGGGGCCCAATCAGAGCGCGAGCTGAAAGGGTAATTAATAGGGACCGAGGAACCGTGAGCCGTTCAGGTGGATCAGGTGGTCGGGCGCGTCAGCCACCCAGGCTTCAGTCTCCCATGCAAGGTCGGCCAGCCACTTACGCATCGTGGCACGGTCCGGGAAGCAGTTCACGAACACCAGCCCTGCTTTGTCCGTCGCGAAGAGTTTCTTCAGGTGCTCACGCCGTCCAAAGTCGATCGGTCCGTGAGAAGTGACGGCCTCCATCAGGAAAAGCCAACCGCGCTGCTCGTCGTAGACCACGAGGTCCGGGTTCTTGCCGTGCTCGTCGAAGGCCAGCCCGAGACGTGCGAAGACGTCGTCTTGGCGGATGTCGTAGCGGTGATCCTTGGCGTCCCCCAGGTAGAGCACCTGTCCGCCGGGGGCGAAGCGAGGGCAAAACTCTTCGACCATGTCCCGAATCAGGGGATTCTGGCCACCGGGAGAGAGGCGGAACAGAGAACCGTCAGGAAGCGTGACCGGGAGCATCTGCATCTCGCGGGTTGCCTTGTAAGCGGCCTGCTGGGTGGGAGCCTCGGTTACCCAGG
This sequence comes from Streptomyces incanus, assembly GCF_042656345.1. Classification (NCBI taxonomy): domain Bacteria; kingdom Bacillati; phylum Actinomycetota; class Actinomycetes; order Kitasatosporales; family Streptomycetaceae; genus Streptomyces; species Streptomyces incanus. The sequence continues at coordinate 295,654 of NZ_JBHSPC010000015.1, read as the reverse complement.
CGTCGAGGGCGTCTTGAAACCCCCGGGTGCCGAAGAGACGCACTACGGACAGAGCCGCCGGAGCGATCCGGTAATTGTTCTTGGAGGAGTTGACCGCGCGCCCTTCGGGAGCATCGGAGTTGTGCTCAGCGAACCCCGCGTCGACGAACTGGTGGAGCGTCTGCTTGCGGAAGGTCTCGCGCGAGTTCGGGGCATACTCTTTGCCCCATTTCTCCGCAATGACGCCCATGATTTCCGTGACGCCGAGACGCGGGTTGATCGCCGTGCCCCACGGCTCGCCGGGCTCCAGGCCGAGCAGCACGAGGGCCGTCAGGGCGGACCTGTTATTGCAGCGGACCTTGTCGAAGCCGAAGGCTTGCAGGAGGACGCTGGCGTTGTCGACGGATGCTCGTAATGTGCTGATCACTCCGCTGAGCCTACGACAGCGGGGAACATGTCAGCTACGAGGGCGTCGAGCTTCGCCTGTTCCGGGAGCCATTCCGGCGCGTTCTGCGCCAAGCGCACCAAGTCGTCACGAGAGGGGAAGGGGAGTGTCTTAACGTCCCCGGCGTTGACCTGGGTGTGCCCGGAGAAGGTGCGGAAGATCGCGTCGAGCGTCGAGGAGTTCAGCCAGAGCATCAGCCCGTGCGCGAGCTGGGGGTCGATAGGCCCCTTCTTCTCATGCAGGTAGTTGGTCTTATTGTCCAGGGCAACCGGGCCGTCGTGCTTCCAGACGCCCGCGACTACACGCCGCTTCTCCTCCTTGGCGGAGAAGCGTTTGATGACGACGTAGTGCCCTTCGGGCAGGAGCAGCTTGCGGGCGGCCTCAGTGCTGGGGGAGAAGCCTTGCGGCTTCTTCGCGGGGCGCTGCGGCCACTCGATCTCTCCGCCGCGTACGTTGGCCTGGTAGATCATCGGGACGACATCTTCGGCGCTGAGGTCGTCGGTCAGGTGCTCGCGGTTGCGGAAGTCGACCACCTTGCCCGTGCTGACGCCCAGGCCCAGGTCGGCCAGGGTGAATGAGACGGCCGGCGGTACGACAGCCGAGTCGTCGAAGCGGACGAACCGCTCGCGGTCCCCGGGCAAGACCACGGCGCCGAACGGGACGGTACGGCGCAGCGGGACGTCGTCGTGCGCGATCGACGCCGACAGGACGACCTCTGGCTGTTGGTCGCCCTGCGTGCCAGCCACGATGACGTTTTCCTGGAGGACGCCGGTGTCGGCGAAGACTGTGTTGCGGCTCTCAAAGACGTGTAGGAGGTCGAGGCTGGTGCGGTCGAGCATCCACTGGCGGAAGGCGCGATGGTAGGTGCCGTTGGCCCAGGAGCGGGGCACGATGATCGAGATCTGGCCGTCGGGGGCGAGGGCGGCTGTGGCCCTGGCCCAGAAGGCCGTGTAGATGTTGCTGGTATCGACCAGGAGGTGGGCAATGCGCGTACGGTGCAGGCTGCCTGCGGCGAGCTTTCCGTAGGGTGGGTTGGCGACGACAAGGTCGAACGGCCCGTCGATGAGTGCGTCGTCGTCGGTGAGGTAGTCGCCCTGCACGAGGTCGAACGTGGTGCCGTAGGTTGTCCTGCATTCCTCAAGCGTGGTCCGCAGGTAGGGCATGACCTGCGGGTCCTTCTCCACAGCAACCACGTGAACGTCCAGGTCAGGGCGCTCGTCGTGCAGTCGGCTCACCAGTGCGGCGGTAAGCGAGCCGACCCCGGCGCCGGGGTCCAAGACGCGCACGGTGTTGCTCAGCGCGTCTAGGCGAGGCATCGAGGCGATCAGGTCGGCGGCTGGTGCAGGGGTAAAGAACTGCCCCAGGGCGGCCTGCACCCGAGGGGCAAGGACACTGAGCGCCTCCACCCGTCGTGCCTCGGTGTTCTCGATCAGTTTCACGTCCGCGATCCTCTCACGGGGCACCCCCATGAGGCCGTTGGTGGAGATACATACTAAGTCCGCCACCCCGTGGCAACGTCGGGAGGCAGGTGCTGAAGGGCGAGAGAGCCCAGGGCGTCCCGAAAACCGCGTGTCATGCGCTGATCATCCACGACACCACCGACAGCGCCCCCGGGCTGCCACCGGGCACAGACGCTCAGACCGCCTGGACGACGGTGGTCTCTCCGGGCTTCGACTCTGACGCAGCGCGCCCTGTCAGGCAGGCCGGATGAACATGTGTGTCCGGTAGGACTGGCGTAAGGGCTCAGGCATCGTCGCCATGTGCCGGCCGCCGCGGCTTGCTCCGGTCAACGGCATTGGCAGCGTGGCCGAGGACTGCGGGGGTACAGCGAGGCATACGCGTGCGTCGTCGGTCGGTGCACCCGCCGTCGTGGCTGACTGTCGTCGGCTGAGGTTCAGGCAAGGCGGCGAAGGTGTCGGCCGTCAGCCGAGTACGCCGAGGCTGGGCCGTCTCTGGACCGTCCGAGGGCGCTCGACAGTGGCCAATGACGACCAACGACGACCACCAGGCGCACGAGCCCACTGCCCTTTGAACGACCCCGTCCGAGTCACTCAAAACCACCACAGTTTCAAAGCGTGTTGGCGGTGCAGCGCTTCACCTGGTGTCTGGTCGTGACGGGGCACCTCGGCGGCTGGTAGACCATCCGCTGAACCGCGCGCACTTGCCCCTCACCGGCCGGTGGGAGACCGGTCACAAGCGAGCCAGACCGCAACCGAGCCTCCGCCCCTCCCAGATACCATCCCGGGCAAGGCACCTTCATTCGACAAAGGGGACCGGTGGACCTTCCCAGCAGGCTCACCAAAGCCAAAGAATTACTCATAGCGGGCGAACATCAATCAGAGGTCCCTGACGTCATCGGGTACCAGGACGTACAACATCAGTGGGAACGCGGCTACCGCGAAACGCTGGTGCGAGCCGTCGAGAACGGCGCGTGCGGCCCGGAAAGTACCAGCATCATCGACTTCCCTAAGACCGATCTGACCGTGCGGCCACTAGCCCGTTTCTCCACCCGAGACCGTCTAATCTACGACGCACTCGTATTTACCATCGCTGATCAGATCGACTGCCAGCTCCACCCCGCCGTATCCAGCTACCGATGGAACCGCTTCAAGGGCGAACCCATCGGATGGTGGGCCAACTGGTCCTCCTACCGGGCGAAGTCACTTCGGGCTATCCGCTCCGATACCTCACTCAAGGTCGCCTACCTCGACATCGCGGCCTTCTACGAGCACATCGACGTGGCCATGCTCGGAGACGATCTAGAAGCCCTCGGTGGTGACGGTACGACCGCCGGCCACATCATCGACTTCCTCACCCGGTTCCAGACCATCAACCACGCTTGGGGCCTACCCCAAGGACCGGACGCCTCCGGCATACTCGCCAATCTCTACCTGGCCCCTGTCGATTCCTATCTGGCCCAGAACAGCGCCCGGTTCCTGCGCTACTCCGACGACATCAAGGTCTTCCACCCGGACTGGAGCGAGCTGCGTGATCTCTTCCTCGGCGTGAACAGCCAACTCCGCTCCAGGAGGCTCGCTATTTCCTCCAGCAAGACCGTCATCCTCGATCCCCAAGACGCCCGGGAACGGGAAACCGACATCCGACATGACTCGCTCGCTGGCGCTATCAAGAGCGGACGCCCACGGGCTCGCGAAGATCTCGCAGCCTACTTCGAGAAGATCGCCAAAGAGGGGAAGTTCAACGGTAACCAGGTCCGTTTCGTTCTCGGTCAACTCCGCATGATCAGAGATGATCGCGCCGTCGGCTGGTGCCTGGACAATCTCACCCGCCTCCCCCACGCCATCACGCACGTGTTCAAGTACCTCAACGCAGCCAAGGGAAGAGCGCCCGAGATCGAAACCACCCTGGTCCGGTTTCTGCACTCCAGCAACAGCGCCACGCACCCACTGATTGAGCAGCGCATTCTGCGCTATCTCATCGCCATGGGCATCAAGGATGAACGAGCGAAAGAAGCAGCGTGGAACATTCTCGGGGACCGTAACCGGGCCGAATACGCCCGCGAGTTCGCCGCTCGCTACATCGGAGAGCACGCGTCCATTGCCGAGGCCCAGATGCTCCGCCACCGCTTTGAGGGGGAAACCAACGCTGCCGTCCGACGCGCCGTGCTCGTCGCGCTGTACACGGCTGGCTACCTCACCATCCGCTACCGCAAGGAGATCAGAGCCTCCGTCCCCGGCATGGAATGGCTCTGCAGCTTCCTTGGCACCAACCCACGCATCAGTCCGCCCCGGATTGGACCCTATGCCTACTTCTGACACGCCGTTCGAGAGTATCAAGACCGAACTGGCGCGCATACAGAGCAACTGCCTATACACCGCTCAGGGATACTTCGAAGCGGCCAAGAGCGCAGAGAAGTGGGGGCGACTAATCGTGTTCATCCCCGCCTGCGTGACCGCAATATGCAGCCTTCTGGTTGCCGTCAAAGTCGGCCCGGAAGTCTTTTTCAGTGGGCTCGGCGCCGTCTCTGGAGCCATCGCGGCCACTGCAGCTTTCCTGGGCTCACCAAAGACGGCGGCTGACCATCTCGCATCTGCCCGCGCCTACACAGCGCTCAAGCACCGCGCAGACACCGAGATCAGTCTCATGACCGAGGCGTCCGACCTGGCGGTCCTCGAAGTCAGAACCCGAGAGCTGAGCGCCGACTACGTACGAATCACCTCTACCGATACACCGATGGCGAACAGGTTCTACGCAAGGGCCCAGCAGCGGATACAGCAAGGTGCGGCCGAGTAGTCGAATTTGGGACAAGCAGCCAGTACCAAGCAAGAGCTTGGGCCAGGCCATGGCGGTTCACGACGAGACGGGGATCGTGGACTATTCGTGGACTCGCCCTGCCTGATCAGCCAGGCGCAGGGCCGTGACCTGCCGCGTTGCCCTGCTAACAAGGGGATTCCGGAGCCGTGTTGGTTGCCGAAGCCGTCGAGTACTGTGCCGCAGCGTTGGCCGGGAGTCGTCGTTCGCCAGTATCGAAAAGCATGAGCACCGGAGTGGGCATCCCTCCTCCTTACCTCGGGCAAAATGAGGTCATGGCACCCACCGACCTATCTCGCCTGCAGTTGCCGAGCGCGTGCCGTGAGGCTCTTGCCAAGCAGCGGTCAGAGCGGATCGACAGTCACACCATTGTCATAGCCGCCGACTGGTGGAACAGCGAGATTGCCGCCACTCGCCTGCCTGGTGCGCCCGTGACCAGACAGGGTGTCACGCAACTCAGTCGCGGTGACTTGTTCGCGGATGCGGCCAGCCTTGATGCGGGCTCCGAAGAGGAGCTGCTGCGATTTCTGTGGCGAGTGCTCGCCTGGGGCAGCGGCATGAGACTCCGCCTCAGCCGCCAGCGCATCCGATCTGTGGCAGATAACCCGTCCTCAGCCGTGGCGGCTCTACGCCAGGCTCTGCAGGCGGCCCGCGAGGATCCGGCGCAGGCCTACGAAGCTCTACGCCCGGGAGGCCGCAACGCCATTGCGTATCTGGGCCCGGCGTTCTCGACCAAGGTCTTGTACTTCGCCGGCAGCGGCGCTCTCGACCACCCGTGCGTGATCCTCGACTCCCAGGTGGCCGCCACGCTCAGGAGCACCTGCAAGTGGGACTCGCTCGGTGACGACGGATGGCCCACCAGTACCTACGTCCGGTACTGCACGCTCCTGGACCGCTGGGCCCACGAGGAGAGCAGTCAGCTCGGGCGCCGTATCTGCATTGATGAGATCGAACACTGGCTGTTCAGGCCCTGATCCGCGAACCGCGCTGTCGACTTAGATCTCCCAGAGGCCACTCACGATCGCCTCACCCTGTCTGGAGTAACGCGCTCCCAGCCAGGTACGTGTCTGACTGCGTGACAACACCGATGCGCACCGGCGTACGTACGCGGGCGCCTACGGACCATTAACGCTGGTGAACGGCGCACCACCCGAGGCTAGCCGCCCATCCAAGTTGCTTCGGGATGAAGGGAACCCGGAGTCAGCGGCACTGTCGAGGTGCCTTGATAATGGGTGCAAGACCGCCAACTTCCACAACCCGTGGTGTTCCACGGCTTCGTCCCCTAACGTTCATTCATGCTCGTGGGCGGGCACTTCACGTATGGGGGGAGAGTGCGTGATTAGAGATCTGATCTTCGTCGAGACGGCGCGTGTGCAGTTCGGTGCGTTGCCCAAGCGACACCAGGCCGATGTCAGCGAGGCGTTGCTGAAGATCATCCAAGAGGAGAACCGCAGCGGAATGTGGCGGCACGCAGACAATCGGCGCCTGACTGTCACTTATTCCGTGCACCCAAGCGGCGCAATCGTGGTGAGAGAGATCAGCACGGCTCCCGTCAGCCCAGCCAGACCCCGGCAGCCCTATGCAGGCATGGAGATGCGAGACGAGGGTGGCGGACGCTGGATCCACATGAATCCTCACGAGGAGTAACCCCCAAACAGCAACCCTTCAACCGAGGCTGTGGGGTGAAGAAGTCTGTGCCAGACCCGTGCCAGATCGTGCAGGGAACCACGGGGAACACCGGGGAACCAGTCGACTGCCCACCAGGTGCCGACGGCGCTCCGCCCCAGGTCAGTGCGGTAGTCGCCCCCAGAAAACCCAAGCTTCCCAGGCTGAGGGCTCAGACGGCGTCATCACGTGTCGGACGTCGCGGCTTGCTCTGGTCGACGGCACTGGCAGCGTGGTGGAGGCGGGCGGGGGTGCAGCGAGACATACGCGCGCTTGGTCGGTCGACGCACCCACCGTCGTGGCTGACTGTCGTCGGCTGAAGTTCGTGCCACAACCGTGCCAGATACAGGGGTCAGCCACGGTCAACACCAGTGCCCTGCGGTCGAGTAGCCGCCCGCTGCCGCGGCTGGCGAAGCCGCAGCTCAGCCCGCAGATCACCCAGCCTCTCTCCTAAAGCGGGTGTCGCAGGTTCGAATCCTGCCGGGGGCACAGAAGAAAGGGCCAGCTCAGGAGGGGTTCCCTCCCAGGCTGGCCCTTCGTCGTGTCCAGGCACCGGGCCCCTCACCCAGCCCGGTACAGGTCAGAGCGGGGGCAGCCAGGGAAAACCCTGACCGTCCCGACTCCGGGCGCTCGCGGTCTCACCAGAGCCACCGCCCGGAGACGACTACGCCGCCGCACTGCCCTGATTGCCGCTGGCCGGCATGCGTAGGGTGTGGTCGCCGAAGTCCGCGACCAGATCCAGCCTCCCACCGAGCGCCTCCACGTAACGGGCGATGACGTCCAGGGTGGCACCCTCACCGTGTTCGATCTGGGAGATCCGGGCGACGCTGACTCCCATCCGGGTCGCCACATCCCGCTGGGCCAACCCTGACTGCTTGCGTGCCTCGGCAAGCTGGTGGCCACGTGTCTCGGCGAGAAGCCGACGAGACCCTGCCTCCACCTCGGCGGGCTCCACACCGGCCGCGTACAGCTCCTGCTCCAGGACTTCCCAGTCCTGCGCAGCCTTCTTGGGCATGGCTACTCCTTCAGTCCTCATCGCCGACGTGATCGTGGTAGAGCTGCTCGGCCAGCGGAATGTTGTCGCGGTACCAGCGATCCCAGTTTCCGGCCTTGTCACCGCCCAGGAGCAGTAGGGCCGAGCGAGTCGGATCGAAGGCGAAGATGATCCGGATTTCGGAGCGCCCGCCCGATCCCGGCCTCAGCTCCTTCAGATGATGCAGCTCCGAGCCCTTCAACCGATCCACAAGGGGGCGCCCCAAGGTCGGCCCCGCCTCGCGCAGGGCTGCCACAGCCTGCGCAACCTGGGAGGCCGAACTCAGATCCTCCTTGATCAGAAGCCTGAACCACTCCGCGTACTCATCGGTGACCTTGATCGCCCAGCTCAAGACGACTCCCTTCGACACCAACACCGACCTTAAGGTTTTCCTTAAGTGTCGGCAAGCGTCGACAGTCCGCCGTCGCAGACGGAGCCCGTAGGGTTCCGTCCATGGTGACTGCGACCGTCCGCAAGTGGAGCGACGAGGAAGGGTGGGGCGTGCTCGACTCCCCCGAGACCCCCGGCGGCTGCTTCGGCCACTACTCCGACATCCAGACCACCGGCTTCCGCACCCTGTCGCCCGGGCAGCAGGTCGATCTCACATGGGAAGCTCCCGGCTTCAAGCAGGACGGGTATGACTACCGCGCAGCGAGCATCGCGCCCCGACCTGCCTGACATCCACGCTTGACATCAACGGCAGCGCACAACCACGGTCCCCAGTGGTCCGCCGTGTCACCGCACCCTTTACCAGGACATGCAGCGGCATCCTGTCGATCGAACTCCTAAAGCGGGTGTGGGAGTGTCTACTCAACGGCCCAGTCTCGCATTCGGTGGTGACGGTAAGCAGTTTCCGTGGCCGGTAGTAATACTCTCGGGTCAGCGCGAGTGACACGATCGTCGGTACCGTGTCTGTCCCGCTTGATGGCGCGTCTGCGACTGCTCTCCTTGGAGCTCGGACCAGGCACATTGGCGATGCCCCTCTGTCACCACCGAATGTGAGACAGGGCCGTTCGATTGGCAGACCCGATCCCCCGCCGTTTCTCGTCCGCCGATCCTGTCGAAGTCCATGGCCCCTTGCTTTCAGGGGGCTTGAACTCGACCTCGTGGGGACAAGTTGAACGATCCACTGCGAGTCCAGCACGGGCTCACGGGTGGTACGACGACGCCGCACCTTTCCGCCACGGGCAGGTGCGGCGTCGCGTGGGGGGCCCGTACCTGCGGGGCGGTCAGGCGTCCGCCGTCGCGGGCCCCGTGGAGGCGACGCGCATGTCCGTGCGGTGCGGGGAGGCGGCGACGTTCCGGCCGACTATGCGGCCGGAGACCATCGCCCAGCCGATGTGCAGGCCGTGGTTGAGGAGCTGCAAGCCGCCCTGGCCGGTGGATCCGGCGGCCCACAGGCCGGGTACGGGGGTACCGTCCTCACGTACCACGCGCAGCTGGTCGTCAACGCCGAGGCCGCCGTCGGCGAGCGTGATGTAGGCGTTCATGGGGCCCAGCGCGTAGAACGGGCCCTGCGTGACCCCGTTGCCCAGGTGCTGGCGGCCGTGGTCCTCGTCCTTGCCGTCCTGCACGTTCTGGTTCCATCGGTCCACCGTGGCGCGCAGGGTGGCCGGGTCGACGCCGATCTCGTCCGCCAGCTCCTCCAGGGTGTCAGCGCGGTGGTACACGTCCGGCCTGTACCGCTTGTAGTCCTGCACGTACGCGTACGCGACGCCCGGGAACGTGGAGACCGGGTTCGGCCACGCGGAGAACTTCTGCGCGACCTGCTTGTCGAACACCATGAACCCCGTGTTGTTCCCCGTGGCGGCCACCGCCCGGGCCATCGCCGAGTCCGTGTCCTCGTTCGCCAGACGGCGCCCCGTACTGTCCACGAGGATCGCTCCCGCCCGGTACATGGTGACGTTCGGGCCGATCCAGCTGGTCAGCGCACCTCGGATCACGTACGCCAGCAGGTTCTTCGGCAGCCGCTCCACCACGAACCGCATCACCCGGTTCAGCGCGGGGACCGCCGGCAGCATCTTGATCAGGTCCGGCCGCTTCGACGGCGCGAACCGCAGGCCCTCGTACAGGCGGTCCATCTGCAGGGTGTACCCGCCGGCCTTCTCGCCCAGGTAGAACCCGTCGCCTGTGTTCGCCGGGTTCACCGGCGGGATCCTCGCCGCGTCCTCGCCCACGTGCTTCGCCTTCAGCTCCGTGGAGGCGGAGTAGTCGCCCGTCGTCAGGACGACGCCCCGGCGCCCGAAGTACCGCGTGCCGTTCGCCGCCGCACCGATGATCTCTCCGTCGGCGTTGCGCAGCAGCTCGTCCACCCGCATCGACGTGTAGATCGTCACGCCCAGCCGGCGGCACTCCCGCAGCAGTGCGTCCCGATAAGCTCGCGAGTTCGGCAGCACATTGTGCATGCGCGGCTTGTCGTACGGCGGCTCCGGCGTAGGGCCCAGGAACTGCACCCCCAGCGACGACAACCACTCCACCGTCGGCCCGGCGTTCTCCGCCAGGATCCGCCGCAACGACTGGTTCTCCCGCGCCTCGTACGGACCGTTCGCCGTCTTCATGTCCTCGACGAACAGGTCGATGCTGTCGTTCACCCCGGCCCGGAACTGGTAGCTCGTGTTCGCCGCCGTGAACGACCCCACGGACAGCGCGGTGGACCCACCCACCTGCGGGCACTTCTCCAGAACGACGACCGACGCCCCGCTGCTCGCCGCCGAGATCGCGGCCGCCATGCCGGAACCTCCGGCCCCCACGATCAGGACGTCTGCGGTGTAGACCATGATGCTTCTCCTCGTCAGGTTCCGTGGCTCAGGTGCCGGTCAGCACGTCGGCCTGCGGGCGGGGCCCGGCGCTCGCGGCCCGGGCGGCGCTGCGCCCGGCCCGCCGTCCGGTGATGTAGGCAGGAGCAAGACCGCCCGCATATCCGTGGTTGGACAGCCCGCCGATGTCCGCCCCGGCGGCGTGCAGGCCGGGCACGGGGCGGCCGTCGGCGTCCAGGACGCGGGCCTGGTCGTCGATGCGCACGCCGCCGAACGTGAAGGTGATGCTGGGCTGCACCATCAACGCGTACAACGGGCCGGTCTGCGGGGCGCGGGCCTGCGCGGCTACCGGGTGCCCGCCCGCGAACCCGCCCCCGGCGGAGGCGGCCGAGACGTAGTCCCGCAAGGTCTGCCCCAGGACGGCCGGGTCGATCCCCCAGGCGGCCATCTGCGCGACCAGGTCCTCCAGGGTGTCGGCTTGGGCGTGCAGGGCCCCGTTGTCGACGGCGACCCGGTAGCGGTCCACGACACCCAACCCGGGGAAGGGCTCGTCGGTGCCGACGGTGGAGCGCACGTGGTCGTCGAAGACCAGCACGCCGCGGGCCTGCGGCTGCATCAGGAGGTCCTGGTTGAGGATCTCGTCGCCCAGGGTCTCGTCGACGAACCGGCGGCCCTCCAGGTTCACCAGGACGGCGTGGTCGGAGTAGTACTGCGAGTTCGGCAGGAAGTCCTCCGGCTCGAAGCTGTTCACGGGGGCCCCGATGAGGTGCCCGTAGAACGTGCTCATCGCGGTGCTGCCGCCGGCCCCGGCCTGCCGGGCCAGGCGCAGGCCGTCGCCGACGCTGCCCGGGTTGGAGCGCAGCAGCAGCCGGTCGGCGTTCGGTCCCATCGCACGGGTCAGCTCGTCGCGCGCCCCCTGGAAGCCGCCGCTCGCCAGCACCACCGCCGGGGCCTCGTACCGCACCCGGCCCTGTGCGGTGCGGGCCAGCAGGCCCGTGACCGCGCCGTCGTCGTCCTGCAGGACCCGCAGTGCCGCCGTGCCGGTGCGACACACGCCACCGCCCGCCTCCACCTGGGCTCGGCACCAGGCCAGGATCGCGTGGATGTCCGTGGAGTATCCGATGCCGAACGTCATGATGTCCGTCTTCGGGGTGTCGCCCACTCGCTCGCCGGTGGCGCGCAGCTCCTGCAGGCACTCGGCATAGTCCTCCACCACGGCGCGCCCCAGGGCCTCGTCCCCGAGGGGGATACGGCGCCGGTAGGCGTCCAGGTCGGGGGCCGTCCAGAACATGCCCGCCGACAGGGCCGTGGATCCGCCGAACGTGTCCTGCTTCTCCAGGAGCGCCACTCGAGCGCCCCGCCGCGTGGCCGCCACCGCGGCCGAGGACCCGGCGATACCGGACCCCACCACGACGACGTCGAACCTCTCCGTGCGCACGGTGTTCACGCCGCGACCTCCTCCTGTTCGCCGCTGTCCTGGCTCTGTGGCTCGGTCCTGGCGAGAGCGGCGCCGAGCATGTGCCCGAACACCGCGCCCTTGCCCAGGGACGTGCCGGTGATGTACGTGGCCCCGTGAAAGCCGCCCACGACCTCCCCGACGGCGTACAGGCCGCCGATCGGCTCGCCGTCGACGGTGGTGACCTGAGCGTCGGGGGTGACGGTGACCCCGCAGTAGGTCGTCGTCATCAGCGCCTTGGCGGGGTAGGCGTAGTACGGCGGGGCGTCGATCGGCGTCAGCTCGCCCACGCCGTTGCACAGGCCTGTGCGGCCCTGCTCGTCCGCGGCCTTCCCGGCGAGGGCGGCGTTGTATCGCTCGACCGTGGCGGCCAGCCCCTCGGGGGCGACGCCGGCCAGCCGGGCGACCTCCTCCAGGGTGTCGGCCTCGTGCAGGTGCCCCAGCTCCTGCAGGGTGTCCATGTCCTTCAGGGGGATGCCGCGGTGGGACTGCGCGCGCACCCGGGAGTCGAACACCTGCACGCCGAGCCCGCCGGGCTGGTCCAGGACGGCCCGCCCGAGCGCCTTGTAGTCGATCGACTCGTCCACGAACCGCCTCCCGGCCGTGTTCACGACAATCGCGCCCATGTAGTAGGCGGTCAGCAGCTCGTGGAACTCCTCGCCCGTCTCGGGGTGGGAGCCGTAGGTCGCCGCCACGAACGACATGTCCGCCATCCCCGCGCCCAGGCGCCAGGCCATGCACAGGCCGTCGCCGGTGTTGCCGCGCCCGCCGTACGGGATGGCTGCCAGCTGCTCCGGCGCGAAGACCTTCAGCATCTCGGTGCCGCGACTGAACCCGCCCGTGGCCAGCACGACGCCGCGGCGCCCGTACAGCTCCACCAGCCCGTCCGGGCCCTCCGCCAGAACGCCCACGACTCGGCCGTCGTCGGTCAGCAGACGCTGCGCGGCCGTGCCCGTCAGCGTGGTGCCGCCCGCTGCGACGAACGCCGCGTGCAGGGTCGCCAGGACCTCCTTGATCGCGCTGTTGTGCCCGCGCGCGGCCGACATCCCGGAGCTGATCGCCACCTCCCGGAACCGCACTCCGTGGTCCTTCAGGAACCGGTAGGCGACGTGCTGGTGGGCCAGGTAGGCGTTCACCAGGTCCGGGTCGTTCAGGTGCCGGCCGCCCTCCAGCAGGTCGTGCCGGAACAGATCCTCGGAGTCCTCGATGCCCTCCTCGGCCTGCTCCGGCGTGCCGGAGAAGGCGAACCAGCCGCCGCTCATCGTCGAGGTGCCGCCCAGGGTGGGCTGCTTCTCGACCAGCAGGACGTCCAGCCCTGCCTCGGCGGCCGTGGTCGCGGTGGTCTGCCCGGCGATGCCGGAGCCCAGGACCACCAGGTCGTGCTCGCGGTGCTGCATGGTGCTCTCGCTCTCCTCGTCGAGGTCGGTGCACGGGGTCGTGCGCGTGGCCGCGGGGCGACCCGTGGCGAGGTCAGGCGCGGGGCGCCCAGCCACCGTCGACGTCGATGCTGGTGCCGGTGATGTAGGACGCCTGCGGGGACAGCAGGAACTCCACAGCCGCCGCGACCTCCTCCGGGCGCGCGTACCGGCGGGCCGGGACCTGCTCCACGATCGGGCCGGTCGGCGGGACCTGGCCCATCATCGGCGTCTGCACGAACCCCGGGGCGACCCCGTTGACCCGGATGCGTCGCTCGGCCAGCTCGTGCGCCAGGCTGATCGTCAGGTTCGCCAGCGCGGCCTTCGAGGCCCCGTAGACCATCGCCGACGGCAGGAACGGCGGGTAGAGGGTGCCCGCCGGGCCGCCGGTCCCCGTGCGCCCGGCGATCGACAGCAGGTTCACGACGCTCGCGCTGCCGTCGTCGGGCATCAGCCGGGCGGCCTCCCGCACGAGGAAGAACGGGGCAGCCACGTTGACCGCCATCACCTGGTGGAACAGGGCGTCGTCGATCTCGTCCAGCTCGATCTTGCGCCCCTCCCGCTTCGGGGAGATGCCGACGGCGTTCACGACCGCTCCGATCGGGGCCAGGCCCGTGGCCGCCGCCGCGAGGTCCGCGTTCACGGCCGACGACGTCAGGTCGCCGCCGAAGCCGAGGTGGCCTTCGCCGGGCAGGCCCTTAGCGGTGGCCTCCGCGCGAGCGCCGTCGACGTCCGCGACGACCACGTGGTAGCCGGACTGCGCCAGCCGGGTCGAAATCACGGAACCGATGCCGCCGGCACCGCCGGTCACGATCGCCGAGCGCTCCGGGGTCGAGGTCCCCGCGGCCTCCGGGCTCCGCGCGGGCAGGGCAGGGGTGGTGGTCATGTCAGGAACCTCCGACGTTGGTGTTCTCCTGCCGCGGGGCGCGGACAGGGCGCTGCTGGTGAGGGCGGCTTCCTCGGCCGGTCTCCGACGCGGCCAGTGGCACGCCCGCGGTCGTGGTGATGAACGCTCGCCCTCGAGCGTGCGGTAGTCGCCCATACGGGCCACCACGAGCAGCGCGGCGACCGTCGCCGCGATCCAGAAGGCCGTGATGCCGAGCGTGGCCCCGAAACTCCTTCGTCCCGACACGGATGGAGCCGCGGGTTCCTCCGGACGGCCACGTCGGCGTGGCCCCGCTCCCAGGCTCGATGTGACCGTAGCGATTCACTTGCGAACCGCGCAATGAAAAGTAGGCTTGTTGCATGGAACGCAATGAAGGGTTTCGCGTAGAGGCGGCGCACCGCGTACTCGTCCTCGTCAAGCTGCTGGGCTCGGCGGGCTCGTTGAGCGTGAGAGAGGCCGCCGCCGCCCTCGACGTCAACCCGTCCACCGCCCAGCGGCTGCTGGCCACGATGGTCGGAGACGGGTTCGCCAGGCAGGGCGAGCGTCGCCGCTACTTCCCCGGCCCCGAGATGGTCCGCCCCGCCACGGCCTCCGCCCCCACCCTGCGCGACCAGGTACGCCCCTATCTGGAGCAGCTCTTCGAGGAGGTCAACGAGACCGTCCACCTCGCCACCCTGGTCGGCACCGAGATCCACCACGTCGACGGCATTGAGGCCACCGAGCACGTCATCCGGTTCGGCCTGCGTACCGGCGTGCGTCTGTCCGCCCACGTCACCTCCGCCGGCAAGGCCATGCTCGCCGGCCTCTCCGACGACGACGTCCAGGCCCGCTACCAGGTGGCCTCCAGCGGGCGCCGTCGACGCCCCCTCGGGGCCGACATGGACCGTCTGCGGGAAGCCCTGGACAAGGTGCGCAAGCAGCGCATCGCCTCCAACTTCGAGGAGAGCGAGGTCGGCGTGGCCGCGTTCGCCATCAGCCTCGGCAGCCAGGAGGGGCAGCACGCCGCCCTCAGCATCGCCCTGCCCGTCATGCGGTGCGGCCGCGCCGACGTCACCCGCTTCGGCGAGGCCCTCGTCGCCGTCGCCGACCGCTACCTCGCCGACCAGGGCCGGGCACGCTGAGGCGGGGTGGGCACCCTCGTCGTGAGGGCACCCACCCCGCCTCGGGTGCGTGAAGGACGCGTCAGTCGATCTGGCGGCCCAGCTGCGCCAGGGGGACCTTGTGGGTCTCGCGGGCCGTGGCCACGGCGATCGCGGAGATCACGCAGGCCAGGGAGGTGAACGCGGCCGCCGGCCACCAGGAGTCGCCGGTGGCGGCGGAGACGGCCTGGATGATCGTCGGGGAGAACCCGGTCAGGATCATGCCCAGTTGCAGGCCCACAGCCATGCCGCTGACGCGGAAGCGGACGTTGAACATCTCGCTGAAGAAGGCCGGGTACACGGCGTTCGTCGCGGCGAACCCGAGCGTGATGGTCAGGAAGAAGCCCAGGTAGATCATCGGCACGTCCGCGTTTCCGACGGCCCAGAAGAACTGCCACACCGCCACGGCACCGAACAGGTTGCCGCCGATCAGCACCGGGCGGCGGCCCACCCTGTCGCTCAGCGCAGCGAACAGCGGCTGCGTCACCAGGGCGGTGGCGTACCCGAACACGACCGCCCACAGCATCGTCGAGGACGATACGCCCACCACGTGTGTCGCGTACGTCAGGCCCCACACCGGCACCACCGAGCTGATGACGATCAGGAAGGCCGCGAAGACTACGCGCACCACGTCCGCCGGCTGGTGCTTGAAGACCAGGCCGATGGGCGCCTTGGCGACCTTGCCCTGCTCCTTCTGCTCCCGGAACGCCTTCGGGTCCTCCAGGGTGCGGCGGATGACCACGCCCACGACCACGATGACCGCAGAGGCCCAGAACGGCACCCGCCAGCCCCAGGCCAGCATCTGCTCCTCGGGAAGCGCCGCCACCCCGATGAACGCCAAGGTGGCCAGGATGTAGCCCACCCAGATGCCGTTGATCATCCATGAGCAGTACAGGCCCCGGCGCCCCTCCGGGGCGTGTTCCAGCGTCAGGGACGCCGAGCTGGAGGCCTCGCCGCCCACCGACAGGCCCTGGAGCAGGCGCAGCGTGATCAGCACGGCCGGCGCCCATATGCCGATCGACGCGTACGAGGGAAGGCAGCCGATGAGGAACGTCGCCACGCCCATCACCATCAGCGTGATGATCATGATGTTGCGGCGCCCGAACCGGTCGCCGATGTGACCGGCCAGGAATCCGCCCAGCGGGCGGGCCACGTACGCCACGCCGTAGGAGCCCAGGCTCAGCAGCAGACCCATCGCTCCGGCGTCCGGGAAGAACACCTGGCTGAACACCAGGGCCGAGGCCGAGGCGTAGATGTACATGTCGTAGTACTCCAGCGCAGAGCCCACGAAACCGGCAGCGGAGGCCTTCTTGCCCTGGCTGAGGCCGCCCTTCCCGGAGGC
Organism: Streptomyces incanus; assembly: GCF_042656345.1. Lineage (NCBI taxonomy): Bacteria > Bacillati > Actinomycetota > Actinomycetes > Kitasatosporales > Streptomycetaceae > Streptomyces > Streptomyces incanus. The sequence continues at coordinate 279,266 of NZ_JBHSPC010000015.1, read as the reverse complement.
GGTGGAGGCAGGGACCGCGCCGGGATCCAGCGGCACCCCGGTCGCACCCGAGGCGGAGACGGGTGACCTGTTCGTCGTTGACATGGTGCGTTGTCCTGTTCGTCGGGAGTCGCGCGTCGTCGCACGCCTCGGTGTCAGTAATCCGCCCGGCCGCCCGAGGCGTCGTACACGAACCCGGTCGTGAACGAGGCCTGGGGCGAGACGATGTAGGAGACCAGGTGCGCGATCTCCTGGACGGTGCCGAAGCGGTGCATCGGGATCAGGGACTTCTGCACCTCCTGGCGCTCCGGCGTCATGCCCTGGATCAGGGGCGTCTCCACCGACGCCGGCGCGACGGCGTTCACCGTCACGCCGGAGGCCGCGTACTCCTTGCCGACCGCCTTGACCATTCCGATCACCCCTGCCTTCGAGGCCGAGTAGGCCGCCATCTGCGGGTTGCCCTCCTTGCCCGCCACGGAGGCGATGTGCACGACCCGTCCGTAGCCGCGCGGCAGCATCAGCTCCAGCGCCGCCCGCGTCACCGTGAACGCACCCCCCAGGTTGAGGTCCACGATCCGCTCGAACGTCTCCTGCGACGTCTCCACCGTCGGGGCGACCGGGCCGAGGATCCCCGCGCAGTTCACGACGATCTCGACCGCCCCGAACGCCTCCTCCGCGCCTTTCAGCGCCGCCTCCACCGACGCCACGTCCGTGACGTCCACCGAGCCCGTCATGCCCGCCACCTCGTCGCCCCACGAGGCCGACGGCAGGTCCAGGGCCAGCGTCTTGATCCCCTGCGCGCGCAGCGTCTCCACGATCGCGGCCCCCATACCGCTGGAGGCGCCGACCACGACCGCGTGCTGCTCCTGCGGAGCCCCCTCGCCTGGGCCCCGGCCACCCGCTTCGCGCTGCTGACGATCTGCTGTCATGTTGCTCTCCCTGTGAACGTCGTCCGCTGTTCACCGAGGCGTCGCTGCCCCTGCCCCGGGATGGTGTGACGGTAAGCTCACTTGCGGTGGCAGCAAAGCGTTCGCGAAAAAGTTGCGCTGAGCGCAATGAGCGTATAGCGGTGCCGAGGAGACCTTCCGTATCGCTGGGTGACTGGCCCTTGTGCGCGCGGTGATCTGCGTCGTGGACGGGCCGGACGACAGGCGCCGTGAACAGTCGCTGGATCTCGCTGCAGGTGAGCGGGATCAGCTCGTCCGGGGCAGGATGGCGGGCGTGTTCGTGGGCACGGATGACGGCGAGGAAGGCGTGGGCGAGCATCCCACTCCAGCCGAGCTGATCCTGTTGGCCGGCAAAAGCCGGCCCCCTCGGCCAGGGCCTCCGTGCCGCCTGAGAAATCGGCGTCCACCACAGGCCAGGAAGGCTGACGGCTGCCGCCATCTACATGTGCTGCTCCCACGGATTGACCACCAGGGCCCCGGTTCGGGCCATGTGCTTGATGTTGCGGGCGGCAACCGTCCAGCCGTTGGCCAGGGCGGTGGCAGCGATCAGTGCATCCGGCGGGTCGACGCTGGTGCCAGTGGCCCTGAGCGTCTGGTGGACGGTGAGGTAGGCGGCCGCTTCCGGTTCGCCGATCGGCGCGATGCAGTCGCGGTATTCGTGCCGTACCGCAGCGAGAGCTCGGGCTTAGCGGGCCTGGCGTACAGGATCCGGAGCAGCGGCCACGCCGGCCTCGATCTCGGCCACGGTGATCACACTCAGGAAGCGGTTGGGCCGGGCTGTGGACCGGAACCAGGCCAGGACGCGTGGATCGGGCGTGGCCCGAGTCGTGAGTTCGGCGACCATGTTGGTGTCGAACATGTTGGTGTCGAACAGGCAGATCACTCGGTGTCCGGCTGCTCGTCGTAGGAGCGCGCGCCGAACTCCAGACCCTCGAACGGCCGGGAGAGCAGGAACTCCTCGAAGCCGTCGTTGCTCAATGCCACCCAACGGTGAAGCATCTTGGGCAGTGCCTCGATCTCCGTGTCGGCGAGCTCCGCGTCGAAGTGCCGACGCTGGTCCTCCGACAGAGACTCCCGGATGTCACGGATGGTCCGCAGCGGATGCGACGACGAGGACGGTGGGTGAGGCACACCGCCAGGAGCTGTGGTCATCGGCATCCCCTCCGCTTGATCAGAACCGTGTGCTGCGGGTGATCCCAGGCTACGGGTTCCCACCCACCCGCTCACAGCTCTGTAACTGGAGCGGACATCCGTCCGGATTCAGGATCTCGCCCCGGCCCGGTGACCGACCGGAACGGATTCGGCACACATGAGGCCGGGAAACCCTGCGAACACGTGAGAACCACTGAAGCGTGTTTTCCCAGGTCAGACGCACCCAAGGCAGCGTTGACCCAGGTCAGGGCCTTGACTGGGGAAAACTCCTCAAGCGGGTGTCGCAGGTTCGAATCCTGCCGGGGGCACCAGCCAAAAGGCCCCGGACCGATCATGGTCCGGGGCCTTTGACGGTTCGGTTTCAGGCGGCGTGCGGGGTGAAGGTGACGCGGGAGTCGCCCTCGTCGATGGCCAGGTTCAGGGTGCCGTCCAGGGCCTTGGCCAGGCGTCGCGGCAGCGGGAGCGTCGGCACGGTGTCGCCGCCCTCCGTTCGGGACACCTGAGGCTGCGTCATCCCGGCCCGCTCGGCCAGCTCGGCCTGGGACAGGCCGAGCTCGATCCGACGGTCGTAGACCGCCTGCCCGAGGTCGCCGGCCAGCCGCGCGTCGACGTACTCCTGGTCGCACTCCACCGTCTCACCCGCAAGCTGCCGGGCCCGGCGCGTCCTCCACGTGCTGTGATTCATCAGCTCTCCTCGCGCCGCTCATAGGTGTACGGGGCATGACCATGTTCGGCCTCGCAGACCTTTTGGGCCTGGTGCGCACGCTCGACTTCCGCCGCCTCACGCATCCTCGTCTTGCGGAACACCGTCAGCAGAACGATCCGCTGCCCGGGGGCGAGCCGGTACGGGAGACGCACGGCCTCGCCGTCTAGCTCGAAGCGCAGCTCACGCAGCTTGCCGCCCAGGTGCCGCGCGTACGGCTCACCGAGCGTCGTCGGCTCGTCCGGCAGACGGTCCGTCTTGTCCTCCACCCGCCGGTAGAAGCGAAACGGAAGCAGCTCCAGCCAATCCCGCACCTCGGGTTCGATCTCGACCTCTCACCGCTCCGTCATGCAATCAACGGTATATACCTCCAATTGCATAGCGTAAGCCTCCGCGGCCCATGTCTCCCCCCTGGCCGCGCGCCCCCGGGCCAGTGCATCAGCCGTCCTCCTCGGGTCGCCGTCGGCGGCCAGGCCGGAGCGGGTCGCGTGGCGATGCGCATCTGTTCGCTGCGCGGGCGAGGATGGAGGTATGGGGCGGGTGTCGCCCGCCGTGTTCCTCCGGTACGAGGAGGTCGGATCGTGTTCTTCAGGGATCGTCGTGATGCCGGCCGGCAGTTGGCCGCCCGGCTGGAGCATCTGAAGGGGACCGACGTGGTGGTGCTGGGGCTGCCCCGTGGAGGGGTGCCCGTCGCCGCGGAGGTCGCGGGGGCGCTCGGCGCGCCGCTCGATGTCTGCCTGGTGCGCAAGCTGGGCGTGCCGTTCCAGCCGGAGCTGGGGATGGGAGCGATCGGCGAGGGCGGTGTGCGTGTGATCAACGATGCCGTGGTGCGCACCGCGCGTATCCCCCCGGATGAGCTTGCCCAGGTCGAGGTCCGTGAGCGGGAAGTGCTGGAGAGCCGCGCCCGGCGCTACCGAGCAGGGCGGGAACCGGTTGGCACGGAGGGCCGCACGGTGTTGGTGATCGACGACGGGGTGGCCACGGGGTCCACGGCGCGTGCGGCCTGCCAGATCGCCCGTGCCAGGGGAGCGGCACGGATCGTGCTCGCCGTCCCCGTGGCACCGCACGACTGGACCGCACGGCTCGGCGAGGACGCCGACGAACTGGTATGCCTGCACACCCCGTGGGACTTCTATGCGATCGGGCAGTTCTACGCCGACTTCTCCCAGACCGACGACGCTGAGGTCGTCGCCTGTCTGGAAGAAGCCGTGGCCCGTCCGCCGAGCCCCCGCCGGACTGAGCCGCCTCACGCGGTGCCGGGGGGCCCGGAGGTGGATGTGCAGGCCGGTGCGATGGTGCTGCGCGGGCAACTGACGTTGCCCGAGAGCGCGGCCGGGGTGGTGCTGTTCGCACACGGCAGCGGCAGCAGCCGGCGCAGCCCGCGCAACCGGTTCGTCGCGCTCGGGCTGAACCGGGCCGGGCTCGGCACTCTCCTGTTCGACCTGCTCACCGAGGAGGAAGAGAAAGACAGGGCCAACGTGTTCGACACAGGTCTGCTGGCCCGGCGGCTGGCGGACGCCACCGGCTGGTTGCGCGGTCGGCCGGAGACCCAGGGGCTGGCTGTCGGCTACTTCGGTGCGAGCACCGGCGCGGCCGCCGCGTTGTGGGCGGCCGCCGAGCCCGGCGCGCGGATCGCCGCAGTCGTCTCCAGGGGCGGCAGGCCCGACCTGGCCGGGCCACGGCTGCCGACGGTGAACGCGCCCACGCTGCTGATCGTCGGGGGCCACGACGAGTTGGTGCTCGACCTCAACCGCGATGCACAGGCCCGGCTGCGCTGCGAGAGCCGGCTCGCGGTCGTCCCCGGCGCGACCCACCTCTTCGAGGAACCCGGTGCCCTGGAGAAGGTCACCGATCTGGCCCGTGACTGGTTCACCGACCACATGGCCCCGGTCCCGCATGCGGCGCGCTGAGTCTGGAACGCGTGCTCCGGTTACGGGCGGGTGCTCGAGCGCAGCAGCACGATCCCTCTGATGACAGGCGAGCACCTCGTCACCGACCTCTTCCTGGAGGGCAGCCCTCGCGCCTGCCGGAGTGCCCGCGTCAGTACCCACGACGCCCGGGAGGGCGATGTCCGGTACGGATTCGACTACCGACAGCGCACACCACGCCACCATGACGGCGCGCGGTGCCTCGGTGCGTCGACCGGTGACATCTGGTTTGCCTTCCCCCGCAGCGGTACCGGGACCTGGCTGCCGTTTCGCTGAGGTTCCCCCGCTGTGCGGGAGGGGCTGACTAGCTGGTCAGAGCGACGCAAGCAGCCGTTTCACCGGCAGGCACATGCCTCCACGGAACGAATTCAGCACACATGAGGCCGGGAGACCACGTGAACTCGTGAGAACTACGGAGGGGTACTTCCCCAGGCCAGACACCCTGCAGCCGACGTTTCCACAGGTCATAGCCCCGCCCATGGAAAACTCCTGAAGCGGGTGTCGCAGGTTCGAATCCTGCCGGGGGCACCAGCCAAAAGGCCCCGGACCGATCATGGTCCGGGGCTTTTTGGCGGTTCGGTTTCAGGCGGCGTGCGGGGTGAAGGTGACGCGGGAGTCGCCCTCGTCGATGGCCAGGTTCAGGGTGCCGTCCAGGGCCTTGGCCAGGCGTCGCAGCAGCGGGAGAGTGGGCACGGTGTCGCCGCCCTCCACCCGGGACACTTGAGGCTGCGTCATCCCGGCCCGGTCGGCCAGCTCGGTCTGGGACAGGCCGAGCTCGATCCGACGGTCGTAGACCGCCTGCCCCAGATCGCCGGCCAGCCGCGCGTCGGCGTACTCCTGGTCGTGCTCCACCGCCTCACCCTCAAGCTGCCGGGCCCGGCGCGTCCTCCACGTGCTGTGATTCATCGGCTCTCCTCGCGCCGCTCGTAGGTGTGCTCGGCCCGGCCGTGCTCGGCCCCGCAGACCTCCTGGGCCTGGTGCGCGCGCTCGACTTCCGCCGCCTCACGCATCCTCGTCTTGCGGAACACCGTCAGCAGAACGATCCGCTGCCCGGGGGCGAGCCGGTACGGGAGACGCACGGCCTCGGGCACCGGGCTCGTTCGCCGCAACGACCGAGAACATCTGTCGCGGACGGCACAACTCGCGGCTCAACGCATTCCGGTCGCACCGGACCAGTACTGATCAGCCCACGTCGCAGTGGCTCTCCTGCCTTCCGGAGAGCCGCTTGCACCGTTTCCTCGTGCCGAGGTCGCAGATTCGGCGACCTTCGATGTCGGGTGCCGTCAGGGATCAGCCCGCCGTACGGACCACGACTTCAAATCCGAGGTCGCTCAACAGCTTGGCAGGATGGTCCTTGCCGCCGGAGAACTCGTCACGTCCCAGAGGATCCCGTCCGGACAGATAGCCGTGCGCCGCCCCACGATGGCCTTTGAGTCGTACTCCTTGCCATCGATCTCGAGCAGGTAGCTACGCGACGGTCCGAATCCGTATCTCTCCAGGAACGCATCCCGACCGAGCCGGTCGTACTCCGCAACAGCCTGCAGGACCGCAGATCGAGTGATTTCGTTCAGCGTCATGAGGGGAAGGTAGACGAAGCCGCCGACATACGGGGCCGTGCCGGCCAGGAAGAGCCCTCCGGCGGGCGTCCGACCGTGGGCGCAGACTCCGCCGGTGACGACGCCAAACCGTTATCAGCCGAGTACCGACGGGCGTTCCCGCACCGTCGCGGTCGACGGCCAGGACGTGGGCGCGTACGCGGCCGCGGTGGATGTTCACGCCGTGCCTCACGACCTGTCGCGGGTCGTGCTGCATCCGCGCCCGATCGGGACGTGGCCGGCCAAACCGGAGTCCTCGCCCGGGTGGAGGGCGGCATCCCGTGCACCCCTGCTCTTCGGAGCCGGCTTCTTCGAGGAGTCAAGCCACGCCACCCAGAACCTGGCATACTTGAAGTATGGCAACTCGGAAGATCACCATCACCGTGCCGGAAGAGCTGGTGGAATCAATCAAGGAGCGCGTCGACGCACGCGGGGTGTCCGGCTACATCGCGGCCGCCGCCGCCCATCGGGACGCCATGGACCGGCTGCGCGAGTTGGCCGACCGTCTCGAGGAAGAGCACGGCGCCGTGACGGATGACGAGCAGCAGGCAGCGCTGGAGCGCATCGCCGCCATCGACGGCTGGCACGACGAACAGCGATCGGCTTCGGACGAGGCCGCGTGAGCCGCGCTGTCCGAGCGAAGTTGCCCCGGCCACGGCAGCGCGTCTTCGTGTTCGACTCCGAGGCTCTCTCCAAGGCGGTCCAGGGCGATCGGGAGATGGCTGCGCTGCTCAAGACGGCTCCGCGGCTCGACATCCCGATCGTCACCTCGGCCCTCACGACCCTGGAGGCATGGGACCCGCGCGAAACCTCGAGGCAGGCACTGTGGAACTGGACGCTGTCCCGGATCCGCGTCGTGCACACGGACGACCAGGTGACCGCCATGGCGCGCGACATGCTGAAGGCAGCCGGCCTGCATGGGCACAAGTACGCCCTCGACGCCGTTCTGGCGGCTGTGGCCGGGCGGGAAGCCGCACAGGGGGCCCAGGCAACCGTCTTCACCTCCGACACCGACGACATGAATCAACTCCTCGCGGGCCACTCCGTGCGAGTCGAAAAGGTCTGACGAGGCGCCCGCGCCTCACTTCGGCCGCTCACCGGCTTCCCCGAGCAGCCCGTGGCCTTCGCCGGACAGCACACTCACCGGCACGTATTCGGCACACACGAGGACGGGAAGCACCGTGAACACGTGAGAACTATGGAGGGGTGTTTCCCCAGGCAGGCACCCTTTCGGTGACGTTTCCGCAGGTCACAGCCCCGCCCGGGGAAAACCCCTCAAGCGGGTGTCGCAGGTTCGAATCCTGCCGGGGCACAACGCCTTACCGCTCTGACCTGGAGTTTCTCCCCCGGGGAGGCGCTCTGGTCGGCCTCGGACTCTTTGTCCGGGGCCGTCTGCGTGAGCGGTGCGCGAGCGGATGGAGAGTTGATCTCCGGAATATCTCCCAACGGATCAGCATCATCCGGCATGGACTCCGGACCGGGCTTGTCCGCGTCCTCGGGCTCTGGCTCCGCCTCGGGAGCGGTTCTCTCGGAGGCGCCGCGGGCGCGCGGTACGAGCCGGGCTGCGGCCTCGGCGATCGCCAGATCCGCCTCGGGCAGCAGGCTCGTGTACGTGTCGGCCGTGATGGTGATCGAGGAGTGGCCGAGCATCTCCTGGATGCCCTTCAGGTCGGCCCCGGCCGCGTGGGCCGGCGTCGCGGCCCCGTGCCGCAGGTCGGGGAGCCGGACCGGCGGAAGGCCGATCTCCTCGTACAGCTCGACGAACCGCCGGGTGATGTTGGCGAGGTGGAGCATCTCGCCGTTCTCCTGGGTGAAGACGCGGCCGGTCTCCACCCAGGCGCTCCCCCCACTCCTCACGGTCCTTGTCCTGCTGGGCACGGTGCCGCTTGAGGGCCTGGACCGTGTCGGAGTCCAGCGCGATGGTCCGCGCACCGGTATCGGTCTTGGGGTCGTCCTCGTACACCTCCCAGCCGTCCACGACGAGTTGCTTGGCGACGGTGATGAGACCGGCGTCCAGGTGGGTGTCGGTCCACTGCTGCCCGCACGCCTCGCCCCGTCGCAGCCCTCGGAACGCGATCAGGTGGAACAGCGCGTACAGGCGGTCCTCTGCCACGTGGTCGAGGAAGAGATCGGTGTGCTCCGGCGTCCAGACCATCACCGGCGAGGGCTTCTCGCCGGTGCGCTTCCAGTGCGGGATGCGCTCGTCCGTCCACACCAGCGCCTCGGGCCGCTTGCCCGCCTCCAGCTCGACGCGGGCGGCCGGGTTGAAGGTGATCAGCTGCTGCGCGATCGCGGCGTTCAGCGCGGCCCGCAGCGTGGAGTGGACACGCTGACGCGTGGCCGGACCCGCCGTATGCCGCAGCTTGTGCGGGGTGACCTTGAGGTGCCCCAGCCTGGCCTTCACGACCGCCGGCGCGAAGAACCGCTGGCGAAAGTTACGGGCCCGCAGCGGTCCGCCCTGCGGAGCCGTGAAGAGCAGTTGCTCTTCTCCCCGCCCCTGGGCGGGGGGCTTCAACTCCTCGGCCAGGGAACGCGGGATCGGTACGGACCGGCGCCCGCGGCTCTTGGCGGTGTCGAGGTAGAGCTTGCCGTTGCCCTCGGCGTACGCCTCGACGATGAGCGCTCGGCAGGCATCCAGGTCCACACGGCCCGCCTCCAGCGCGGACGCCTCGCCCCGACGCAGGCCGAAGCAGGCCGGTGCAGGCCGGTGCAGACCGGGCCGTGCTGGACCAGGCCGAAGCGTTCGGCTCGATCGCCTCGACACCGCCTGCCTGACAGCTGCTCGCCGACGTTGACGAACAGACAATGGCCTCTGTGCACTCGCCCCGCGCTGCGGCTGGGGAGGTCGCCTGGCTACGGCCGCCGAGACCGGTGAGGGCATGCCCGCTGACCCGGCCGCGGGACGCGTGCCGCCCGGCCACGTCTCCGAACCTCGACGCCACTCTGATCACCTGGCGCTCCGGGAGGGTCCCGGAGCCCGAAACGGAACCCGGACATCCGGGAACGTGTGTACGAAAAGACCTCGCCGTACATGGCTGGAGGTGACAGGATTCCTTCAATTGGCCTGCTAAAGGCCTGAGTTGGGGGATGTTCATGAGAAATGGGAGCTACAGACGTGCCACGGCGCTGGCCCTGGGCGCGACGCTGCTGGCCGCACTGCCGCCCGCCGCGACCGCTCATGCCACGGACAGCGCAGCCGCCCAGGCCACGGCGGAGGCGGCCCGCACCGTGGATACCGAGACCACCGATGACTTCGCCGCCCTCGCGGATGCCGTACTGACCAGACGGACCTCCGCGCTCCTGGACGGATCTCAGGCCACCCGCCGTGCCGGCGCGGTGTTGCCGCTGAAGGGCGCCGTGCACGTCACCAGCAGTCTGGCCCGCACGGAGGACACGGCGACCGAGGTACTGCGTCACCGCAGGGCGCGGCTCGCCGACCTGGACGAGGCGTACACGGCGGCCGAGACCGAGGTCGCCGTGGACAAGGTGCTGGTGACCGGCGACCGGGCGACTGCCCAGGTCACCGAGACGACGATGCTCACGTACAAGAAGATCCAGGGAGACGAGCCGCCGACCACCGGCTTTCAGGCCAGGCACGAGCTGACCTTCGTCGCCGCGCCGGACGGCACGTGGGAGCTGACCGGATTCACGCCTCTCGATGAGGAAGGGCCGGCCGCGGTCAACTCGGTGGCGGACACCGCCGGGGACGGCGGGCCCACGCTCACCGGCATGGCTGAGGAACCGATCGACGAGGGCGGCGAGCCTGAAACCGACGGCCCCGCGCCCCAGGAGAGCCAGGCGGGCACCACCCAGCCCACCGTCCAGGCCCAGGCCAAGGTCAGCGCGAGCTACAACTACACCGCCATGGCGAAGTACGCGGAGAAGTACTGGAAGGACTACAACCCCAACTACCGCAAGTTCAACGACGTCGGGGGCGACTGCACGAACTTCATCAGCCAGGCGCTGCGGGCCGGCGGCTGGAAGAACGACACAGGTTGGTACAAGAGCTACAAGAACTGGTGGTACAACTCCTCGAACCAGACGACGTCCTGGATCAACGTCAACTACTGGGCGTCCTTCGCTCTGCACAGCGACCGGGCCTACAACCTGGACAACGTGTACAAGCTGGGGATCGGGGACATCCTCCAGATGGACTTCAGCGGCAACAGGTCCAAGGACCACTCCATGATCACCACGTACAAGAGCGGCGGAGTGCCCTACCTCACCTACCACTCGACCAACACCTACCGGAAGTCGGTGAAGAGCCTTGTGGCGCAGTACCCGCGCGCGACCTACTACGCCTTCCGCACCTGACGGAAGCGGACATCGCTCGTGGCGGCGTCGCGCCGGGCTGCTCATGGCGGTGCTCTGCGCGGTAGCGCTCACCGCGTGCGGCGGCGGGGACGGCTCCGCGTCCGCGAAACCCGACCTGGCGGACCAGGACCGTTTCCTGCACGACTACGTACGGTTCCTCAACCGCTCGGACGAGGACGGGCTGGCCGGGCTGCTCGACGCCCATCCCCAGGGCTCCAAGGACGCCCGCGCCCGGATCAAGGCGTACGGCGGACAGGACTGGGACGTCCGGTGGACGCGCACCTCTGACTTCGAGGGCGTATGGAAAGTGGACGTGTCCGGCACCGCAGGTACCGAGCGCCGACCCGTCCGCGTCACCGAGACCATCACCTGGGAGAAGGCGCGGTGGGTGATGAACCCGCTCCCGGGTGTCGTACCGACCCCACCCGACGCGGCGGGGACCGAACCGCCCGGGTGAGCGCATCAGAGCCCGGCCGTTTCGCCTGAGCGGCGTCCGGTCTTGAACAAGACAGCGAATGTACCTCCTGACCTGGGGCGGCCGGGCTTGTCCCAGGCTTCTGTCGTTCCAGCGGGAGGACACTTTCTGCGTACACACCATCGCCTGGCCCCCAGGCTCGTCGTCTCGGCCGACACCCACGAAGTGGTCAGCCACGCAGGATCGCGTGCCCACGCCTGCCTTCTTCGCCGGGCTGCTCGCGCTTCGGTCACCGCAGACTGCAAGAGATGTCGGCGGTCGCTGAACCTGGACCCCTTTGGGGTCGGTGGCTTTGGTGGCCGTCCCCATCGCCCTCGGTATCGCCTACGACCGCGCATTCCCGCACCGTCAGCAGGACGGCATGCACCCGAACTCCGCCGCTCGCCGGCGGTGACGGCCGCCCGTCGAGAGATCCGGGCCCCTTGGGCACAAGGGGAAGAGCCCGAGCGGGGCCGTAGTGGTGTGCGCGGGGTGCTCCCATCCCGTCCACCGTCGACCCAGGCAGAGCCAAGCGGGCGTGGGTCGATC
>NZ_JBHSPC010000015.1:212065-267588 GCF_042656345.1 Streptomyces incanus | reverse complement strand
CGGGCCGGGCCGTGCCGTGCCGGGCCGGGCCGGGCCGGGCCGGGCCGGGCCGGGCCGGGCCGGGCCGTGCCGTGCCGGGCCGTGCCGTAAGGGTTGAAGAGGGAGGGGAACAGTTGGAAGGACGACGGGTGACGCTCGAGGCGGTGGCTGCCCATGCCGGGGTAGGCCGGGGTACGGCCTCGCGCGTCATCAACGGGTCCGACCGGGTCAGCGCGGCTTCACTCGAAGCCGTGTTCCGGGCCGTCCGCGAACTGGGCTATGTGCCCAATCCGGCGGCTCGCGCCCTCGTGCGCCGACGCACCGACACCGTCGCCTTCGTCGTCGCCGTCGAGCAGGAGCGGGTCTTCTGGGAGGAGCCCTACTTCTCGGCCGTCGTGCGGGGTGCTACCGCGGGCCTCGTGGACAAGGGGATCCAACTGCTGCTGGCCATCGCCCAGTCCCAGCAGGACCGCGACCGGCTGACCGCGTTCCTCAAGGCCCGCCATGTCGCCGGGGTCCTGCTCAGTTCATTCCGGGGTGACGACCCGCTGCCCGCTGCAATCGAACAGTCCGGGACGCCCGCCGTGCTGGTGGGCCGCCCCACCTGCTACGTCCCCGACTGGTCCGTCGACGTCGACAACGCCGAAGGCGCCCGGCTGGCGGTCCGGCACCTCGTCGAGCAGGGTCGGCGCCGTATCGCGACCATCACCGGCCCCCTGGACATCCAGGCCGGGGCGGACCGCCGTACCGGCTTCCACGACGCACTCCGGGAGAACGGGCTGTGTCCCCCGGCAGAGGCGCACGGCAACTTCACGCGTACTTCCGGTGTCGTCGCGATGCAGCAACTGCTTGATCGATTACCCGAGTTGGACGCGGTGTTCGCCGCGTCCAACATCATGGCCGCCGGAGCACTGCACGTCCTGCGACGGGAAGGACGCCGGGTACCCGAGGACCTGGCCGTGGTCGGCTTCGACGACTCGCCCGTCGCCGCCGATGCAGACCCGCCGCTGACGTCCGTACGGCAGCCGCTGGAAGAGATGGGCCGGGAGATGGCCCGCCTGCTGATCGCCCGGCTCGACAACACGCCCGTGGCGGAGACCAAGCTGGTCCTGCGCCCCACCCTGGTCGTCCGGAAGTCTTCCTGATGCCGCACGCTCGCCGGTCCCGGCCGGGGGCGACGCTGGCCCGGCACACCCTGGGGTGACGGCCGTGGCGAGAGCGCGGTTGTACGCGGCGGAGCGGCGTGCGGAGCTGCTGTCGGCGGTCAGGCCGGCGCCCTCACGGCGAAGCCGTCCGGCAGGGCGCGCCCTGCCGGCGAAAGCCTCGGTGAGTCGTCGGTCGCAGTCGTCATGTCGCCAGGGCCAAGCCATACGCCAACTCAGCCCTGCCGCTCGCCTCACCCGATGGTGTCCCGCCAGGTGGTGTGGGGATCTCCGCGGCCCCTGCGCCGCGGAGCCGGAGACGAATGTCTTGCGGAAAGTGTGAACAGTCGGCGGACACGTGTCACACGCGCTCTCAAATGAGCGCGAACAGGGCAACATTGGCCAGAGTGCTCACGTCTTTCAGACGGTGGATCACCTCGGGGCGTGGGCGGCGTTCCGGCATCGCACACGTCGAGGCCGCCGCCCCACCGGGCGGTCGCGGAACACCGCCCGCACGAGCAGCCGACCTCCCCGGCAAGGCCCGATGCGCCGTCACTCGATCTCACGCCCATCGAGCAGCACGCCCGACCCCGACCCCGACGTCACCTTCAGACCCCTTGCATCACCGCAGAGACACCGTCTCAGCCCGTAGGCCGACCGGAACGGATTCGGCACGCATGAGGCTGGGGACCCTGCGAACTCGCGGGAACCACCGAAGCGTGTCTTCCCGGGCCAAACGCGCTCAAGCAACGTGTACCCGGTTCAGGGCCCCGCCCAGAAAGAACTCCTCGATCGGGTGTCGCAGGTTCGAACCCTGCCGGAGGCACAGCAGAAAGGGCCGGCTCAAGAGGGGTTTCCTCCCAGGCCGGCCCTCCGTCGTGTTCGGAGTCGTGCCGCACGCGTGCCACTGGAGTCCGCCTCTCCTGGCCGGAGACCTCTTCCCCACCCTCGCGGATCACGGCCCCGAGCCGGTCCGCAACGGCCCGGTCCCGGTCGCTCGCGGTCCCGGGCACCAAAGCTGGCCCGGCCGGCCGCCCGCTCCGGCGGAACGGGGCGTCCCGGTCAGCGGTAGTACTCGAGGCTCTCCCCGCTGCTGCAGGTTCCCGGGCCGGTCGTCGCCGGCGGCCGTTCCTCGAGGATCTGCCGGGCGTGAACCTCTCCCCAGCTGATCTCGTACCAGGACGCCGTTGCCGGACCGAGCCCTTCCGCCAGGGGGCCGAGGACGCAGGACCGCATGGGCTCTTCCAGTCTGTCCAGAGCCGGGACCGCGTCCGCCGAGAGGCCACGTGCGTAGTCCAGGTCGAGCTTGTGGGTCTTCTCGTAGCGCCGCACGTTGTTCTCGGCGATCAGCCCGTCGGGAGAGGCCAGGCCGAAGGCGAGGACCCCGGCAGCGGCCGACGCGGCGACGGCGCGGGGCAGCCGGCGTGCGCCCCAGACTCCGGCGGCCATGATCAGCAGGATGACCAGGCCGAGCCACAGCTCCACGGCCACGACGGAGATCCGCAGCCGGGTCAGCCCGTACGCCTCGACGTACATGTCCATGCGCCGTACCGCCGAAGCGACCACGATCAGGGTGAGTGCGCAGAGGGCGCCGAGGACTCCCCGCATCAGGTTCCGGTCACCGGGCCCGCCGCGTGGTGCCCAGCGCAGCGCGAGGACGATGACCAGGAGGGTGAGGAGCGTGGCGGTGAGGAGCTGCCAGAAGCCCTGCCGCGCGTACTCGGAGTAGGTCTGGCCGGTCTTGTCCAGGACGGCCTGGTATCCGCCGAACAGGACGGCGAGCTGGATGGCGTTGAAGACGGCGAACAGCACGCACAGCAGGAGCAGGGGAAGCGCCCATTCGCCCCGGCCGCGGGCGCGGCCCGGACTGGTCTGGTCTGGAAACTGTCCCACCACAGAGGGGCGGCGGCGCTGTGTGCCGCCGCGAGGGCCCCGAGGAGTCCGAGGGCGAACAGCACCAGCCGCCAGGGGCCGTCGCCGACGGACGTGTCCGGGAGCAGCCTGCCCAGCAGGTCGGCGAAGGCCGCGTCGGCCCCGGCGAACAGTGCGCCGAAGACGAGGAGGAGCACAGCCGTCACGACCAGGACGCGCAGTGCGGAACCCACGTTGCCGGAGGCGTTGCCGGCCCGGGTGCGCACTCCTCGCCAGCCCCACCCGGCGCCCTTGAACAACGAGTCGACCAGCCCGAAGGGGCTGAGGACGACGCCGGCCCAGGTCCGCGAGCCGTGGAGGGCGAGCGAGGCGAGACCGACGGCGGTGGCCACGGCGAGGAGAGAAGGCCACAGGGCGGCGCGCAGCGCCGGAACCAGCAGGAGGGCGATCCCTCCGACGCCCCAGGCGAGCGTCCAGGGGCGAGCCTGCAACCGGCCTGCCTGGCGCGCGGCGAAGTACGCGGTGAGCGTGGCCGGCAGGGCGACGAGGAACAGATTGACGCCCACACCGTCGTCGAGGAGCGCCATGCTGAGCACGCCGGTGGCGAGTGCCGCCCACAGGACGGCGGTGCTCACGAGGGAGGGTGATCCGCGGCGCAGGTCGGTGAACCAGAGGTCGTGGGCGTAGGCGCCCGCGTACATGAGGCTGGGGACCTCGCCGAGCTGCGTGTCCGTCGTCGCGCGCGACCTGCCCTTCGGTGGTGTTCCCGCCCTCTGTGCTCCTCCTGTGTCCGCGGCCTCTCCCTCGGGTATTCGCCCCGACTGCCGGGACCGCTCAGGCGGTTCGGCGGGCTCAGGCGATTCGACGGGCACAGGTAATTTCTCTGTCACGGGACCCCCTCCCAACCGGCCCCTGAACACACGTACTCGGGTACGTCGAGCGGGTACCGGTGTCGCTTGCGAAGCCGGCCGCCATGATCGTCAGGGCGGCGTGCCCGCAAGGGTAGCGGGACCTACGGGGACGTCCGCGCTCGCGCAACTCACGAAGGCATGGCAGGAGTCGCGGGTGGGGCATACCCCACCGAGCAGGCCCGGTCCGCTGCACCCCGCAGAAGTCGTCCCCCCTCCGGATCCGCCGACACCCCCACTCCACGGTGGGTTCCTGCACGTGCCGCAGCACGCTCGCCCCGAGCTTCTCCCGACGTCACTACGTCGGCGCATCACCCGGTCCGCCAGAGCCGGACAGGTCTCCCCCGCCGCTGCGGATCATGGCCCCGAGCCGGTCACCCCTGGCCGCGCTCCTGGGCGGGAACGGCGTACACCAGCAAGTTCCTCTGATAGCCGCCGCGTTCGCGGTCGTACGGGGGTGCGCAGGTGACCAGGGTCAGGACCGGCCGGCCGTGGCGCCGGAACACCTCGTCGGGGAGTTCGTCCTTGTCGACCACCTCGCGGGCCGTCACCTTGTACCTCACGGGGGGCGCGTCCTCGCGGGCGACGGTGACGTCGTCGCCCTTCCGGACCCCGTACAGCTTGGCGAAAGCGCCCAGGTCGCCGGTGCGGCCGTCCACATGACCGATGAGGACGGCGGATCCGGCGGGGGCGCCCGGTGCGGGGCCGTAGCGGTACCAGCCGGCCTGTCCCACGCTGTCGGGGATCTCCACCGTTCCGTCGTCCTTGATGCCGACGTCCTGGAGCCGGGCGTCCAGAGAGATCCGTGGGATGCGCAGCGCCGTCGGCTCGGGTACGGGGCCGGACGCGTTCTCCGCCTCGTCCGGTCCACTGTCGTGGACCCCGAACGAGGGCCCGGCCGTAGGCTCCTGGGCCTGCGGCCGGGTGCCGAAGTCCGACGGCGCCGAGGTTCCGGACGGCCGCAGTGACCAGACCAGCAGCGCCGCCAGGACGGCGGCGACCACCGCGGCGGCCCCAACGGCCGCCGCGGAGGGCCGCCCGCCCCTGAGGGAGGAACGCATGGCCGTCAGTCGCTCCGGGTGTACCGGCGGCGGGCGGCCAGCAGACCGGCGACCGCGACGGCACCCATGGTGCCCCAGGCGAGCCAGACGGTGGCGGACTCGTTGGCGGCGGCCATCGCGCCGCTCTCACCGGCGTTCACACCGCGCGGCGCGGACTCCATGCCGCTGATCGTCTGCGTCTTCAGAGCGAGGTTCTTGTCCTTGGCGCTGCCCCAGGCGTAGACGACCGTGCTGGCGCCCTCGGCAAGGTCGAGGTCGGCAGGGCCGATGACCACGGTGTCGGTCCCGCCCAGGACGACATCGGCGTTCACCATGCCGGCGGGCACCTCGAGCGACTTCTCGTTCGGGTTGGTCAGGCCCTCGATGACCGGCTTGCCGCCCGCGCGGACGTCCACGGCGGGTGCCGCGGCCACGTGACGGACGGTCAGCCGCGACTTACCGGCCGGGACTTTGGAGGTGTCGTTGACGAACGCGGTGAGCACGGGGGTGCCCTGTGCGTCGAGGTGGGCCGCGAGCGTGGCGTTCGCCCCGGCCGGGATCTCGACGCTCTTCTGGATGGCGGGCTTGCCGCCGGGGCCCTTGCCGTCGGCGAAGACCTCGATGTCGTAGGTGCCCGGGTCCAGGGACTGGGGTTCGGTCAGGGTGCCGGGCTTGAAGTCGGGAAGCAGTTCTTTTCCGTTGGCGTACACGTCGACGGTGAGGCCCGGAACGCCGTGGAAGACGGTCACGGACGCCTTGCCGTCCTCCTGTGCCGTACCCCCCGCGGAGGCGGGGCCGGCCACGGCGAGGGACAGTACGCAGGCACTGGCGGTTGCGGTGGCGATCTTCCTGCTGCGCGAGTTCATCATTCGGAACTCCCTTCGTGGGGGACCCCGGTCACATGTGGGGTCCGGTTTCCGGATGAGCGGCTTCTCGGATGCATCGCGCGACGAGTTCTTCGGCCGGGTGCCCAGCGACCCCTCACTGGCGTCCGGCGGCCGACGTGCTGTCGCACGCGGTCGCGGTCGGGGTCGGGGTCGGTGTCACGGGCACTGTCGGGAGTGGTGTCACCGGTGCTGGCAGCTGTGCTGTCGGAAGTGAGGGCGGGCTACCCGGGCGGGTCCTTGAATGGGGCCGAGCACTTCGATCCCGGCCGCCGGGAGGAGACGCAGGCGCTCTTCGTTGAGCGGCCCACTCCCCGTGACACCTGGCCCAGTATGGGATGCCGTGTGACAGTGCACCACTTATGCCCCGTACACCCCAGGCGCCCCAATCGGAAACGGCACGCCGACCTGGCCGGCCCCGGCCGACTCGGCCCCGGCGGACGGCCCGAGCCCTGGACGAGGCCCGCGGCTGGAGCCGCTGGACCGTCGGCGGCGCCGACCGACGTGCGACACGAGTCGCGTGAAAAATCTTCGCCCCACTCCGCAGGGCCGTGAGCGGGAGGGGTTGGCCGACGCTCTTCACCGGTACGGAAACCTTGGCCGAGCGAACCGTGGAGGCGCATGCCGCGGACGGGGCAGCCGCCGTGGCACTCGTCGTCGCTCTCCGGCCCGGCGCCCGGTGGCTGCTCCGGACCGCCCCGATCACCGTCGACGTCCACGGCTGTACGGACCACACCGAGAGGGACGATCACCCCCCTGGTGAAGAAGGAAGCGGTCGGCCTGCCGACCTGCCGGCCTCAAGCCTTCTGCCCCGGCCAAAGTGCGCCACCACCGGACATCGCGGAAAGTGGAGGCCAGGAAGGGAACGTTCCATGAGCTGTCGGTGTGGACACGGCCCCTGGCCCCGCCCTGTCCATCCGTACCCGCCGCCCCAGGGCCACTGTCCGGCACTTCGTCCTTACGTACCGCCGCTGGAGCCTCGTGCCCGCGCCGTAGATGCGGAGGGAATCAGGGACTGTCTGCGGCAGCTTTGGGACGAGTTCGCCAGGCCTCGGCGGGACGTGGACGAGCGGAGGCGCCGGTCCAGTGAGCCGGAGCGGTGACCACCGATCGTGGTGGCGGCGTGCCGCGTCGCTCGGAGAGGACCACCACCGCAGCGACCAATCCGTGCAGCACCTCAAGAAAGCAGGCCCTCTCATGGCAGCCACGTCCGTCATGCAACTGCCCGTCATCAGCGAATGCGTGGCCGAGAGCTGCGCCTACAACCACGACCACACCTGCCACGCCGTGGCAATCACCGTGGGAGACGTCAGCGACCCCGTCTGCGACACGTTCATGGACGCAGACATGGAGGGTGGAGAGCCGTCCGTCACCGGCCGGGTCGGCGCATGCAAGATGGCTGACTGCCGGCACAACACCGGGCTGGAGTGCCATGCCCCGTCCATCACCGTCGGTTACGAGCGCGAGCAGGTCGACTGCCTCACCTACGCGCGGGCCTGAGCGACGGGCGCAGCCATCGCGAACTGCCGGGGGCGCTGCCCCTCAGTGAGTACAGCGACCGCCGCACCCGCAGTCGACTGTCAGAAGCCGTCGACGGCCGACTGACCAGCCCACCAGTCCCGAATGCCTGCTCAGCCGAGAGTTCGGTTCGGGACGAAGAGGTCGTGAGTTCGCCTCCCGCCACCTCGACGCTGGACAGAGGGCCAATCGCATGATGGCGACTGGCCCATGTCGTACTCGGGGACCAAAGCGACCGAAGTCGATCAGGCCCACGTCACCCTCTTCCCGGTCTTCGGCGCCCTTCCCCTGCTCTTCGGTGTGGAAGCCGAGGAGCGGGGTGGGCGGGGAGCGGCGGACGAGCCGGTCCCGTGACCGGACCGGCCCCACACGGGCGCGGTCTCACACCGTGGTGCGCGGCGAAGTCCCACGGCCGGCACACACGAGCTGATCCACCGGCTGCGCCTGTCGGCCGAGGCCTGCGGACGGGCATCCGCAGACCGGACCGCGAGATGACCCGTGAGCGACGGGGCGTGGCCGGTCAGCCGCGTGCGAATTCGAGGAGGTCGGCGTTGAACCGTTCCGCGAACTCGGGAACCGTCGACAAGCCGTGCGGAGCACCCGGGTAGACCTTGAAGGTCACGTCCTTGACGAGCTTCGACGATTTATTCGCAGATGCCACGATGGGAACGATCTGGTCGTCGTCGCCGTGAATGATCAGCGTGGGGATGTCGAATTTTTTGAGATCCTCAGTGAGGTCGGTCTCGGAGAACGCCTTGATGCAGTCGTAGGCGCCCTTGATGCCCACCGTCATGCTCCAGAGCCAGAACGCGTCGCGGGTCCCCTGCGAGACGGTCGATCCTTCGCGGTTGGCGCCGTAGAAGGGAGCACTGAGGTCCTTGTAGAACTGGGAACGGTCCGTCAGCACGCCTTTTCGGAGCTCGTCGAAGACGTCGATCGGCAGCCCTTCCGGGTTCGCTTCCGTCTTGAGCATCAACGGGGGGATCGCACCGAGGAGAACCGCCTTGGTGACGCGACTCGAGCCGTGTCGGCCGATGTAGCGTGTGACTTCTCCCCCACCGGTCGAGTGACCGACCAGGATGACGTCATGAAGGTCGAGGGCCTCGATGACCGAGGCCAGATCTTCAGCGTACGTGTCGAGGTCGTTCCCCTCCCAGGGCTGGCCCGAGCGTCCACCCCCGCGCCGGTCGTGGGCCACAGCCCGGAACCCGTTGTCCGCCATCAGCTTCAGCTGCGGATCCCACGCGTCCGCGGTCAGTGGCCAGCCGTGGGAAAAGACCACCGGTGGGCCCGACCCCCAGTCCTTGAAGTAGATCTGCGTGCCGTCCTTGGCAGTGGCTAAGGCCATGATTGCCTCTCTAGCACTTGTCCGGAACTCCGCATTTCACGGGAATTTCAGTGCCCGAGCCGCACTTGGAATGTCACACCGCGACCTGCAGCGGACGCACATGGGGGCGACGGAGAGGTCGGCAGCGGAAGGCGGCTGATGAGCACGTAGTGCGTTCCACCCTACTCGGGAAGCTCCATTTCAGCGCCTCGGGCAGGCCACAGCGATCACCCCGCTCGCGGTTCGCATCGAGAGGGCCCGTGCAGGATCTCGGGGCGTTCCCCTCGTGCGCCAGAACGGGCGGGGACTCACGGGGAGCCTTGGTACGCACGGGTACGGCCAACGGATACAGCCGACGGATACAGCCAAAAGCAGGAAACCCGCAGGTCGTGCCGACGACTCCCCGATCTCGCTCCCAAAGCGGGTGCCGCGGGTTCGAGCCCTGCCGAGGGAACAGAGAAACTCCTGGGCAGAAGCCCTTCCGTCCGGCGGACGGGAGGGCCTCTGCGCTTGCAGCACACATAGGGCAGTGGCATACGGCAGTGGGTGAGCTCAAGGACGCGTCCGGCGTACCGCTCGGAAGGTCGGGCGCACGTCCGGGGTGGAAGACGACCACCCGGAACTCCGCCCGGTCCGCTCCCCTCAGCCCGCCGTCGACCGGAGCGGGGGTGATGCCTTCGGTTGCGACGGACAGCTGGGCCGCCGCCCTGCGATCACCGGGGTGAAAGCCGGCGGCGCCCCCATCGAGCTGCCCGCCCGTGCGGGAGATCGTCGGACGCGGCGCGCCCAGGGGTGAGGACCGCGTCGTGCGGGAACGGCAGCAGCCCTCGCTCGCAGAGGCGGCCGTCGGGGTGTCGGCGGTGGGGTGGTCCACACCAGGAGTACCTCTCGGGAAATCGGGAAGCGGCTCAGCCCTTGACCGCTGAGCTGGCGACACCCTGGACGAACCAGCGCTGGAAGAAGGCGAAGACGATCAGGACGGGCAGGACGAGCAGGACGCCGAAGGCGAGGATCTGGCCCCAGTCCGGGGGCAGCTGGGCCTGGAAGACGCTCATCTCCAGCGGCAGCGGGCGTACCGAGGGGTCGGAGACCATCAGGACCGGCCAGAGGAAGGAGCCCCACTGGATGAGGAAGGTCAGGATCGCCACGGACGCGAAGGCCGGCTTCGACATCGGGACGATGATCGCGAAGAAGGTGCGCCAGGGGCCCGCGCCGTCGAGACGGGCGGCTTCCTCGATACTCGGCGGGATCGAGCGGAAGAACGTGTGGAACTGGTAGACCGAGAAGGCGTTGGCGATGAACGGGATCGCCTGGATGAACAGCGTGTTGCGCTGGTTGTTGAACATGTAGAAGAGCGGGACGGCCACCGACTCGAACGGGACCAGCATCAGCAGCAGGACGAGGGTGAAGACGGCGTTCCGGCCACGCCACTTCAGCCGTGACAGGCCGTACGCCGCCATCGAGTTGATGAACAGGCCGCCCGTCACCACGACGAACGACAGCAGCAGCGAGATGCCCATGAAGCGCCAGAAGTAGCCGGTGCTGTCGGAGTTGAGGCCGTCGAGGACAGCCGTGTAGTTGTCGAAGGACAGGTGGGTCGGGAGGAAGCCGGACAGACCGTTCAGGACTTCGTCGGACGGCTTGAGGCTGCCCATGAACAGGTAGATCACCGGCAGCGCGAAGAGGAGGGCCAGCACGCTCAGGACCGCGTAGTCGAGGAAGCGGCGCAGGGGGGTACGGGTGAGGCCCGGGCGGGTGCTCATGGTCAGTCCTCAGTCCTCGTTGTCGGGCCGGACGACGCGGCGCTGGATGAGGGTCAGGGCGACGACGATCAGGAAGAAGACGACGGTGATCGCGGACGCCTGGCCGACGTTGTTCTGGTCGAAGGCGGTGGTGACGGCCTGGTACATCACGGTGCGGGCGGCGTCCTCGTTGAGGCCGCCGCCCTTGACGAGGACGTACACCTGGTCGAAGACCCGGAAGGAGAGCACCGAGGTGAGCATGGCGACGAAGACGAGGGTTCCGCGGATGCCGGGCAGGGTGACGTGGCGGAACTGCTGCCAGCGGCTCGCGCGGTCGAGTTCGGCGGCTTCGTAGAGCTCGCCCGGGATCTGCTGGAGGCCGGCGAGCAGGATGACCATCTGGAAGCCGACTCCCTGCCAGACGGACAGCACGATGATCGAGGCCATCGCGGTGGCGGAGTCGCCGAGCCAGTCGAAGGCGCCCCAGTTGCCGAAACTCACCGCATCCAGCGCGGAGTTGAGCATGCCCTGATCGCTGCGGGCGAGGATGAGCCGCCAGATCACGGCGACCAGCGCCATCGGGAAGACGACCGGCATGAAGAAGAGGGACCGGAACAGGCCGATCGCCTTGAGCTTGCGGTTGAGCAGGATCGCCAGCCCGAGTGCCAGCGCCGTCTGCACGGGGACGACGACCACGGCGAAGGTCAGGTTGTTCAGCAGGGCCCGCAGGAACGGGCCGGACAGGTCGGGGTCGGTGAACAGTCGGCGGTACTGCTCCAGGCCGAAGAAGGCCGGCGCGAGCGGGGAGCCGAGGCGGACGTTGTAGAAGGAGAGGACGACGGCGTAGCCGAACGGGACGCCGACGAAGGCGACGAGTCCGGCGACGGCAGGCGTGGACATGAGCAGTCCGTGCAGCCAGTCGCGGTTCTTGCGCACGGAGCGCGCCGGGCGCGCCGGGCGCGCCGGGCGCGCCGGGCGCGCCGGGCGCGCCGGGCGCGCCGGCTTGTCGGCGGTCACGGGTGGGGCCTTCTGCCCGGCGTGGGGCGCGGCGTGTGCCGGTTCGGCGGATGTCACGGATGGGTCCTGTTCCCGGCGGGGGCGGGCACGGCGTGCGCGGGCCCGCCCCCGGCCGATGGTCCTACGGGATCTCGTAGCCGGCGTTGTCGGAGAAGTCCTGGTCGATGGCGCGGGCGGCCTTGAGCAGGGCGCTCTTCGGGTCGGCGCCTCCGTAGACCGAGTTGAGGGCCTCGCTGAACTTGGCGGTGATGGTGGGGTATCCGGCGGTCACCGGGCGGGTGACGGCGACGCAGGACTTGGTGATGCCGCTGTCGCCGCAGGGCTTGGCGAGCTGGTCGGCGAAGAGCTGGAGCGGGCCGTCCTGCTTGTACAGGGGGGACGCGGCGAGCGCTGTCCTGGTGGCGGGCGGGGCGCCGTTGGCCGTCGTCATCGCGGTGACGTTGGTGTCGTTGAGGAGGTAGTCCATGAAGGCGCCGGCGGCCTTGGCGTTCTTGGTGTCGGCGCCGATGCCCCAGGCCCAGGATCCCTGTCCGGTCTTGGGGCCGTTGCCGAAGTCGGGCAGCGGCAGGACGACGAGGTCGTCACCGAGGGCCTTGCTGTAGGTGGGGTACATCCAGTGGCCGACCCAGCTCAGGGCGACGCGGCCCTTGGCGAAGGCGTTGCCGTCGGTGTTGGGGTCGACGTAAGTCTTCCAGGACTGGACGGTCTTCAGCGCCGAGACCGCCGCCGGAGTGTCGAGGGCGCCCTCCGCCTTGCCGTCCTTGAGCAGCGAGCCTCCGGCCGACCAGACGACGGGGGCGAAGCCGTAGGTGCCCCACTCGGTGGCGAGACCGTTGTTCTCCTGGATGTCGAGGGTCTTGCCGTCGGAGTCCTTGGCCTTCAGCGTCTTGAGCGCGTCCGTGAACTGCTCCGCGGTCCAGCCGTCGGACAGGCTGGTCGGGTACTTCACGCCGGCCGCGTCCAGCAGCTTCTTGTTTCCGTAGATCCCGAGGCCGGAGTCGTACATGCCCAGGCCGTAGTGCTTGCCGCCGATCTCGCCCTGGGACTTGCTCGCGTCGGTGGCGTTGGCCATCGTCTTGGCGGAGACGTAGTCGTCGATGGGGGCGAGCTTCTTGTTGTAGACGAAGTTCGCCATGGTCGGGCCGTCGAACTCCATCACGTCCGGCAGTTCGGAGGCGCTGGTGGCGGTGATCGTCTTGGTGTAGTCGTTGCCGGGTATCAGCTTCAGCTCGACCTTGATGTCGCTCTGCGAGGAGTTGAAGGACTTCACCGCGGCCTGCACGGCGGCGTCCTCGCTCTTCTGGCTCTGGTGCGCCCAGACACTGATGGTGCCCTTGCCGCTGCCGCCCTCCGCGGACGCGTCGGTGCCGCCGCCCCCGCCGCAGGCGGCCAGTGCCGCCAGGGGCAGGGCGAGAGCCAGGCCCGTACAGGCTGTGCGGCGGTACCTTCTGCTGGTCGAACTCATGGTGTGTGCCTCCGTGCTGTGGCGGGGGTTCGAGGTGCGGGAGTGCTTTCGAGGCGTGGGGGTCCGGGGGTGTGGGGCTCGAGGGGTGTCAGTGAGGTCCGCGCGGACGGGGCGGGGCGGTGGTCTCGCGCAGGACGAGGCGGATGGGCATCCGGACGTGCCCTGCGGGTTCGGTGCCGGGTTCGTCGAGCTGGCGCAGCAGGAGCCGCGCGGCCTCGGCGCCCTGCTCGGCGACCGGCTGGGCAACGGTGGTCAGGCCGACCACGTCGGCGAGTTCGTGGTCGTCGAAGCCGACGACGGACACGTCGTCCGGAACCTTCAGCCGGTGGCGGCGCAGGGCGCGCAGCGCGCCCATCGCCATCTCGTCGGACTGCGCGAACACAGCGGTCGGCGGGCGGGAGGCGGCCAGCAGTTCGGTCATGGCCCGCTCGCCGCCCACGACGGTGTAGTCACCGTCCGCCTCCAGGGCCGCGTCGTGCTCGATCCCGGCGTCGGCCAGGACGTCCAGGTAGGCGTTGCGGCGCTCGATGGGGGTGGTCCAGTGCAGCGGCCCGCTGGACCCGCTGATCATGCCGATGCGGCGGTGGCCGAGGTTCACCAGATGCCGTACGGCGCTCTCGGTGCCGGCCCGGTCGTCTATCCCGACGACGGTGAAACCGGGCCGGGCTCCGCCGACCGTGGTGGCCAACGGCACTCCCAGTGAGCGCAGCGCGGCCGACTCCTCGTCGTCAGGAATGAGGAGGGACAGCACCGCGTCCACTCGCTTGCGGACCGGCAGCCCCGTGAAGAAACGCCTGCGCGTTTCCGGCGAGCCCAGGTTGTACAGCAGCACGTCGTACCCGGCGGTGCTGAACACCTTCTCGGCCGCGTCCAGCACGGTGCCGAAGAACCAACGGCCCACGTAGGGGACCAGCACCCCGATGGTGCAGGTGCGGCCGCTGGCCAGGCTGGAAGCGGAACGGGACGCGGTGTAGCCGAGCTGGGCGGCGACCGCCGCGATCCGGTCCCGCACCTCGTCGGACACGCCCTGCCGGCCGCGCAGGGCACGGGACACGGTGGACGCGGAGACGCCGACCGCCTGAGCGACGTCGTTGATGCTGGCCGTCACGGCGCAGTTCCTCCCGTTGGTTTCACGTCGGTGTGAGCTGTGGGGTGACGTGACCGTAAACCCACCGATCTTGTTGCGCAAGCGTTTGCGTTCATATTTACTTGGGTCGATTCCAAAAAGAGTCCGTTTTGATCGATGGTCAGCGCACGCGTTTGAGCGCTGTGAGCCGACAGGAACTGCGCATGCGATACGCCCCGCCCGGCCTCTGCGTGAACGACTTCGCCCTGCTGCGGGACGAGGACGGCACGTACACGGTGCTGCACCTGCAGGGGCCCTGGACAGCCGAGTTCGACCACCTGCGGATGGAGACCTCCTACGGCCGGGCCACCTCCACCGACCTGGTCGACTGGCAGCCGCAGGGCACCGCCTTCGGGGTCGGTCTGCCCGGCCGCTTCGACCAGCAGGCGGTGTGGACCATGCACCCCGTCCGGCACGGCGACGGAATGGCGATGTTCTACACGGGCGTGAGCGGACTGACGGCAGGCGGCTGGCCGTTGCAGTCGGTCGGGCTGGCGTACTCCGACCGCACCGACGGCACCGGCTGGCAACGGCACGGCACCGCACCGGTCGTCGAGGCGGACTCGCGCTGGTACCGCACCGGCGAACAGATGGCCTGGCGCGACCCCTTCGTGGTACGCGACGACGAGTCGGACGGCTGGGTGATGGTCGTCTGCGCCAGCGACGCCTCCCTCCCGGTCGAGGCCGGCGGCTGCGTGGCCTGGGCCACCTCCGACGACCTGGAGCACTGGACCGTCCACCCGCCGCTCATCTCACCCGGCGACGTCGACGAACTGGAGTGCCCGGTCCTGGAACGCCTCGACGACGGCAGTTGGCTCCTGATCGGTTCCATCGGCGCGACCCGCGGCTTCGAGTCGTGGACCGCTCCCACCCTGCGGGGCCCCTGGACCCGGCGCGGCCCACTCGGTCCGACCGGTTCCTACGCCCCCCGGATCATCTCCGCCCCCGACGGCTCCCGCGTCGTGGTGCACACCACGCCCCGTCAGATCGGCCTCACCGACACCGGTGACCGCTGTCGCGGCATGCTGGCCCAGCCGAAGCGCCTGGTCGTCCCCGCGGACGGAGCGCCGCGCCTGGAGTGGTGGCCCGGTCTGGACGCGTGGCTCGGCCAGGAGACCGACGTGCCCGTCCTGCACGCGGTCGGCGACCTCGATATGTCCGGGCCCGTCGAGATCACCCTGCGCACCCGTACCGACGAAGGCGGACAGCCCGCCCTCACCGTCGGCTGCGACGGCAAGAACCTGTGGATGACCGGCCCGGACGGCGCTCGGCTCGGCGAGACTGTCCTGACCGAGCCCGCCGCGAGCCTGCGGATCCTCGCCATCGGGGAGTACGTCGAGGTCTACGCCGACGGCGTTTTCGCCCTGACCACCCTGTGCTACTCGGGCCACTCCGCCACGTGGACAGCCGTCACCGAAGGACGGACCCGCACGCTCCCCGTCCGCCCGATCCGCCTTCCCGCCCCCGACCGCGACGACGCCTCGGCCGTCTGGCCCGGCCCGTCGCCCCACTGAGCGGCGGCGACCGCACCTGCGTCACGGCGCGGTCACCAGAACCTTCGGCGGAACGGATTCAGCACGCACGAGGCCGGGAAGCCCCGTGAACACGTGAGAACCACGGAGGAGTCGTTTCCCGGCCGGCCACCCTGCGGTCCACATCTCCGCAGGGTGCGGCCCCGCCCGGGGAAAACTCCCAAAGCGGGTGTCGCAGCTTCGAATCCTGCCGGGGGCACGGACTGCCCGGCAGGCAAAAGGGGTTGAGGGACCTCCCGTTTCCGAACGGGAGGTCCCTCTTCGTGATGCAGAGTCCCCTTGGGGTCCACATCCCCAGGCCGCCTGTTCACCGCTCACCCGACAGAGGGACCGGGCTGCCTGTACACACCACGTACAGCGCTCCCCACGGGAGGGACAAGCGGGACTCCCGCACACGCCCGAGGCACGCCTCTCGTCACCTCACGGCGCCCTTGACGAGCGGACCCGTACGCCCGGAGCCCTTCGCCGCCATGCCCGGTCTTGCCGTCAGAGGGCGTCGGCGTCATGGACACGGCGGCTCCGCTCACCGGCCGAGCCGCCGGCCGGGGAGCGCTCCACGCCTCCTGCGCGTTCGCCCCCGAGTGCTCACGGCGAGGGGCCGGGCTCGGCCGCAAACGGGCCGACGACCGTGGACACCCAGCCGGCTTCTGCAATGACGGGCCGATGACTCTCACGCCCGACCCCGACCCACACTTCGCGCCAAAGATCGGAAAGAGCTTCGAAACATTCGAAGAATAGATCTTGTTTTTTAATTTGGTGGCCTCGAGTGATCATTTCAAACCGGTAGGCCTGCGTGAGTCAGACCAGCTTAAACGCATGCCCGCAGAGCCCTCCGTGAGCGAATGTTTTGGGATCATTACCGAAACTATTGACAGTTGACGGGCCCACATCAAAACTGTTCGCCATCGACAGGGCTCCCTCACTGTCGAGCCGGGTCGCCACCGTGCCCCGGTCCTCCGGTCGCCCAGCACCTCCGCGACCGGCCAAGTCCGGCCGCGTCGCGCGACGCACGAACGGTCGCCGTCACCTGCTCCGCAGGATCGTGTCACGCTGCCTGATCCCCCACCGGCCTCACGAGGACGAGGAGGAAGCACGCACATGAACGACGTACCCGCACACCACGCGAGCCGCAGACACGGCCGCTTCGGGCCGCTCAGCCGCTTCAGGCTGCTCATCAGCAGTTTCTGCACCACAGTGCTGGTCGCTGTGGCCTCGGTCGCCCTGCCCGGCACCGCCCACGCCGACACGGTCGTCACCACGAACCAGACCGGCACCGACAATGGCTACCACTACTCGTTCTGGACCGACGCACCCGGCACGGTCTCCATGACCCTGGGCTCCGGTGGCAACTACAGCACCTCCTGGCGCAACACCGGGAACTTCGTCGCCGGCAAGGGCTGGGCCAACGGCGGGCGCAGGGCCGTGACCTACTCGGGCACCTTCAATCCGTCCGGCAACGCCTACCTGACGCTCTACGGATGGACGTCGAACCCGCTCGTCGAGTACTACATCGTCGACAACTGGGGCACCTACCGGCCCACGGGAACGTTCATGGGCACCGTCACCAGCGACGGCGGTACGTACGACATCTACAAGACGACGCGGTACAACGCCCCGTCCGTCGAGGGCACCCGCACCTTCGACCAGTACTGGAGCGTCCGGCAGTCGAAGCGGACCGGCGGAACCATCACCACCGGCAACCACTTCGACGCCTGGGCCCGCGCCGGAATGCCCCTGGGCACCTTCAACTACTACATGATCATGGCGACCGAGGGATACCAGAGCAGCGGCAGCTCCAACATCACGGTGGGAGACACCGGTTCGGGCGGCGGCGGTGGTGGCGGCGGCGGTGGCGGATGCAGCGCGACCCTGTCCGCGGGCCAGCAGTGGAGCGACCGGTACAACCTCAACGTCTCGGTCACCGGCTCCAGCAACTGGACCGCGACGATGAACATCCCTTCCCCCGCGAAGGTCCTCTCCACCTGGAACGTCAGCGCCACCTACCCCAGCTCCCAGGTGCTGACCGCCAAGCCCAACGGCAACGGCAACACCTGGGGCGTCACCATCCAGCACAACGGCAACCGGACCTGGCCAACGGTCTCCTGCAGCGCGAACTGACCCCCGAATCAACGATGCCGGAGGAGGACCACTCCGTATGAGAACCGGACCGCATCTCTCGATACGCTCCCTGATCACGCGGCTGGCCGTCGTCGCGATGGCCGCCGCGAGCACCCTCACCGTCAACGCCGCCCCGGCCCAGGCCGCGGCCTGCAACGGATATGTCGGACTCACCTTCGACGACGGACCGTCCGGCAGTACGCCGAACCTGCTCAACGCGCTCAAGCAGAACGGGCTGCGGGCCACGATGTTCAACCAGGGCCAGTACGCCGCGGCCAACCCGGCGCAGGTCCGGGCCCAGGTCGATGCCGGCATGTGGGTCGGCAACCACAGTTACACCCATCCGCACCTGACTCAGCAGAGCCAGGCTCAGGTCGACTCGGAAATCTCCCGGACCCAGCAGGCCATCGCGAACGCGGGCGGCGGCACTCCGAAACTGTTCCGTCCGCCGTACGGCGAGACCAACTCGACGGTGAAGTCGGTCGCGGCCAGGTACGGTCTGACCGAGGTCATCTGGGACGTCGACTCGCAGGACTGGAACGGCGCCAGTACCGACGCGATCGTGCAGGCCGCCGCCCGGCTCACCAACGGTCAGACCATCCTCATGCACGACTGGTCCGCCAACTCGCTCGCCGCGATTCCGCGGATCGCGCAGGGGCTGGCCGGCCGTGGCCTGTGCGCCGGAATGATCTCGCCGCAGACCGGCCGCGCCGTGGCACCCGACGGCGGCTCCGGCGGCGGCGGTGGCGGTGGTGGCGGCGGCGGTGGCGGATGCAGCGCGACCCTGTCCGCGGGCCAGCAGTGGAGCGACCGGTACAACCTCAACGTCTCGGTCACCGGCTCCAGCAACTGGACCGCGACGATGAACATCCCTTCCCCCGCGAAGGTCCTCTCCACCTGGAACGTCAGCGCCACCTACCCCAGCTCCCAGGTGCTGACCGCCAAGCCCAACGGCAACGGCAACACCTGGGGCGTCACCATCCAGCACAACGGCAACTGGACCTGGCCAACGGTCTCCTGCAGCGCGAACTGACCCCGAGAACACCCCGAGGGAACACCGCTCCTGCGGCGCGGCGGCCATGTGCTGCCGCGCCGCCCGGCCTACAGCCGCGCCCCGCCCGCACTCCCCCATGGCCTGCCTCATCCAGTGGCGGCTCATCACCGCGGCACGGCTCCTGTGACAGGGCGACGCGTGACGGCAGACAGGGCACCCCGGCAGAACCGATTCAACACGCATGAGGCCGGGAAACCCCGCGAACGCCCGAGAACCACGGAGAAGGGTTTCATGGGCCGGATAGCGCGGGACCAACCTTTACGCAGGTCGCAGCATTGATCGAGGAGAACTCCTCAAGCGGGTGTCGCAGGTTCGAATCCTGCCGGGGGCACAGCGGCCAAGGGCCGGTCCGAGGGGCTTGATCCTCCGGATCGGCCCTCCTGCATGATCGCGCCTGTGCCACGCTCGGACCACGGAGTCCCTTGCGCTCCCACCGCACCGGTGCCCTGGCGTCAGCCTTCGTGGGGCACCTGCGGGCGGGTGACCGGTACGACGGTGAGGAGGTCGTCCAACCCTTTGAAGTCGTCGGGGTTGGTGGTGAAGAGGGGGAGTTCCTCGGCCACGGCGATGGCGGCGATCATCAGGTCGGCCACCCGGCGGCGCGGCTTGCGGCCCGCGCTGATCACCGCGGCGCAGATACGGCCGTAGATGCGGGCCGCGTCGGCGTCGAAGGGGATGGGGTCGAACTCGTTCTCGGCGCGTTGCAGAACGTCGAGCCTGCGGGCGCGTTCGGCGTGTTCGTCGTAGCCGCTCTGTTCGTCGTTGCGGCGGACCTCGTGCGGGCCGGCGGACAACTCGGCCAGGGTGATGGCGGTGATCGCCATTTCGTCCGGCAGTTCCTCGGGGGCCACCCACCGGCGCAGAATCATGATGTCGGTGTCGAGGAGGCCCTGCTCGTACACCGAGCGGTCAGCGCGCATAGGGATCGTCCAGGTAGGTGTCGGCCGTGGCGTCCTGGTCGGCGCGGAACGTGTCGAGGTCGATGTCGGGGGCGGTCCTGGACATCGCGGCGAACTCCTGGCGGGAGACGAACCGGCGGCGTCGCCGCAGCGGGACGAGCTGACCGATCGGGTGTCCGTCGCGGGTGACGGTGAACGACTGGCCGCCCTGTATGGCGTCCATGATCTCGCGAGACCGGTTGCGCAGATCCCGCTGGGTGATTTCGGGCTGAACGCTCATATCCACCACGGTAGCACCCGGTGCTATCGGGTAGCACTTCAAGCCGAAAGCCTTGCGCGGACAAGCCTTCGGCCGTGAACGCGGTGAGCGGCCGGGGCAGGCCGGCGGCCTTCACGGGCAGCCCCCTCCCGGAACGGATTCAGCCCACATGAGGCCGGGAAACCCCGCGAACGCACGAGAACCACCGAGGGGTGTTTTCTCGGGCCAGGCACCTCAAGGTCGACGTTTCCGCAGGTCGCAGCCCTGCCCAGGGAAAACTCCTCAAGTGGGTGTCGCAGGTTCGAACCCTTCCGGGGGCACCACTTGATATGCCGCTGACCTGGGGTTTCTCCCCCAGGGGAGGCGCTCTGTTCGGTCTCGGGCTCCTCGTCCGGGGCCGTTCGCGTGAGCGGGCTGATCGCCAGGCGCCGGAACTCCTCCCAAGCGCACGTACGCGACAGTGGCTGCGGAACTCGGCCAGTTACGCTGCCCTCCGTCCAGCCGTGCGACCCACCTCCGCCGGCGCGGAGAGCACGCGAGGGCGCATGGTCCGGCCGCTCGGTGTGAAGGCGGTGAAAGGGATTACCGGGGTCCGCCGCTCTTTCGGTCTTCTCGGCAGCTTGGCTTCCGCCGCCCGCGCCCGCAGCAGAGGAGCGGGACGAGACGGAGCGTGAGCCGCTGCCCCGACCGACGTCGGACGCCGCCGTCCACAG
This sequence comes from Streptomyces incanus, assembly GCF_042656345.1. Classification (NCBI taxonomy): domain Bacteria; kingdom Bacillati; phylum Actinomycetota; class Actinomycetes; order Kitasatosporales; family Streptomycetaceae; genus Streptomyces; species Streptomyces incanus. The sequence goes on along the minus strand of NZ_JBHSPC010000015.1, from coordinate 246,993 downwards.
CTACCCGCACACCGCCGTCGACGACCACTCCGCCTGGCCCACGGAGAGGTCCTCACCGACGAGAAGAAGGGGACCGCCACCGCCTTCTGGACCCGGGCCCAGGCATCCCCTCACCGCCCGCGGGATCACCGCCGAACGGGTCCCGGCCGACAACGGGGCCTGCTACCGCTCCCGAGCCGGCGTGACGCCCTCCAAAAGGCCGGGATCACCCACAAGCGCACCCGGCCCCACCGGCCGCAGACCAGCAGCAAGGTCGAACGCCTCAACCGCGCCCTGGTGGACGAGTGGGCCCATGCCCGCCCCCACCGCTCAGAAGCCGAACGACGTGAAACATTCCCGACTGGCTGCACACCTGCCGTCACCACCGCGGACACACCGCGCTCGCAGACAAACCGCCCGCCGGCCGCGGCCCCCGCCCGGAACGGTGACGGCTCCCCGCCGAGGACGGCGGGGAGCCTGGAACGCCGTGGGGCGGTCCGCGGTGGCTACCGGGGCGCGACCGCGTCCTCGGCGCTTTTCGGGCGCGTCCGCTCCCGGACCAACGAGACCGCGATCACCAGCGCGGCCACGAGCACGGAGAGCAGCACCTGGCTCCGTCCGCCGCCCTCCTTGTCGTCGGTGAGCATGTAGACGAGCACGAACGAGATCATCGCGATCGTCACCCACGTCAGATACGGGAACAGCCACATCCGGACGACGAGCTTCTCCGGGTTCTCGCGCAGGATGATTCCCCGCATCCGCAGTTGCGAGAAGCAGATGACCAGCCACACGAAGAGCGCGACCGCGCCCGAGGAGTTCAGCAGGAACTGGAACACCGTGTCCGGCCACAGGTAGTTGAAGGCGACCGCCACGAAGCCGAAGGCCACGGAGGCCAGGATCGCGGCCTGCGGGACACCTCGCGCGTTCGTCCGTACGAAGGACTGCGGGGCGTCGCCGCGTTGGCCCAGGGAGAAGGCCATCCGGGAGGCGGTGTAGAGGCCGGAGTTGAGGCAGGACAGCACGGCGGTCAGCACGATGAAGTTCATGATCTCGCCGGCGTGCGGGATGCCGATCGAGTTCAGGGCCGCGACGTACGACCCCTTCTCCTGGATCGTGGGGTCGTTCCACGGCAGCAGGGAGACCACGATGAGGATCGAACCGACGTAGAAGACGCCGACTCGCCAGATCACGCTCCTGGTGGCCTTCGCGACCGCCCGCTGCGCGTCCGGGGACTCGGCGGCGGCGAGGGTGACGATCTCGCTGCCCATGAAGGAGAAGACGACCAGCAGGATGCCGGTGAGGATCGCTCCGGGCCCGTCCGGCAGGAAGCCGCCGTGTGCGGTGAGGTTGCCGAAGCCCGTGGCGGCGTTGTCGGAGCCGGGCAGCACACCGAAGATCGCCAGGCCGCCGAGGAGGATGAAGCCCGCGATGGCGACGACCTTGATGCCCGCGAACCAGAACTCGAACTCGCCGAAGGAACCGACCGAGACCAGGTTCGTGGCGGTGAGGACCACCATCACGATCAGTGCCCAGGCCCACTGCGGTACGGCCGGCACCCACCCTTCCAGGATCACGGCACCCGCGGTCGCCTCCACGGCGAGCACGACGACCCAGAAGAACCAGTACAGCCAGCCGATCGAGAACCCGGCCCAGCGGCCCAGCGCCCGGTCCGCGTAGGCGGAGAAGGAGCCGGAGCTCGGGTTGGCCGCGGCCATCTCGCCGAGCATCCGCATCACGAGGACGACCAGGGCTCCGACCAGTGCGTACGACAGCAGGATGCCGGGCCCGGCGGCGGCGATACCGGAGGCGGAGCCCACGAAGAGGCCGGCGCCGATCACACCGCCGATGGCGATCATGGACAGATGGCGGTTCTTGAGACCGGCCTTCAGACCTGCCTGCTCCGGGGGCTGACCGCCGGCGGGTGGAGCGGTGGCAGTACCCAGAGAATCAGGGGCGCGTGTGGTCATGTCGACATCCGTCCAAAGTGGGGTTGGGGAGTCATGCGGGGGGAGTGGCTGCCGTGTTCACCGGGCCACTGGTTCACCGATCTCCGATCGCCTCGGCAGCGGGGACGAGCAGGCCGGCCTGGCGGAGGGTCGGCCATGGCCCTGAGAATCCTCGAAAGCGTTCACGATGCGGAGCGCGGACGCCGTGCAGGTGATGGGGTCGTCACCGCACGTCGGTACTGCGCTCCGTCTCCCCGTGAGAGGCGTTCCGTCTCCTCGTGAGAGGCGGTCCGCATCACGTGCGGAGATGGATTTGCGCAAGCGTATGGGGGGTCATGAGGTGATGTGTTTGTGCAGTACGACAGATCCGCCTTCGATGGCTGTACGGCCGGCCAATGCGGAAGGAAGCGGGATCAGGTGGTGGGCGGCTGCAGCCGCAGCTGGAGCATGGCAAGCAGACGCTGGTCAGGACGGCTCAGTTCGAGACCGGTCAGCTCCTCGGCCCGGCGAATGCGGTAGCGCAGTGTGTTGGGGTGCACATACAGCTGGGCGGCGGCGGCCCGTACGTCTCCGAAGGAATTCAGGTAGGTCAGGAGGGTCTCCGCCAGGCGACCCTGGTGCCGGCTGTCGTGCGCGACGAGAGCGGTAAGCCGTGGATCCCGCATCTCGGGACGGGCGGAAAGCAGCGTCAGCACTTCACTGACCAGTACTTCCGCCTGGATGTCCGGCAGCGCGGCGACCGCGGTGGGTACGTCGGCCCCCAGCATGGCGTCGAGGATGCGGTCGGTCTCCCGGCGTGACTCCGGAACGTCCCCGAGCCCGGACACCACGCACCCGACCGAGCCGCGCAGCGGCAGGCCCAGGTGGCGGCGTGCGGCGTCGGTGATCTCCTGGCCCCAGCCGCGCAGCGTGTCTATGTCGATGCTGCGTGGCAACTGGGGCAGGAGCACGTAGATGCGGGGATCGACCTGCGTGACCAGCGCGCTGCGATGCCGGGCGGCTATGTGCACGGAGACCAGGTTGGTGACTTCGGCATGGGTCAGTTCCGGTGCGGCGACGGCCTCCGCGGTTCCGTACGAGAAGCCCAGGACAGCGGCCGGGCGGGTCGCGTCGAATCCCAGGTGGGTGGCCAGCGGCTGTGGCCCGGTGGTCCCCTCCAGAAGTCCGGCCAGCAGGGTCCGGGTGAACGTCAGCCCCTCCGAGAGCTCCCGGCGACGGCGCACCAGGTGGAGCGCGGCGACCCGGGCGGCACCCAGCAGTGCCTGGTCCGAGCGTTCGGACAGCGGCGTCGAGCCCTCCTGCACCCAGATGGTCCCCAGTTGCCGGTCCCCGGACCGGATGGCCACCGCGAGCCGGCGGCGGATCCCCAGCTCGGGATGGCTGTCGATACTGATCACCTCGTCGCTGGAGTGCAGGTGCTGGAACACGCCCCACTCGCGCAGCTTCACCAGATACGCCTCCGGTCCCTGCCAGCCGAGGATGGAGCGTCGCCGCAGGTCGTCGATCTCGTCGGAGTCGGTGGAGCGGGAGTACGCCAGCACCCGGTTGGCCGCGTCCTCGATGCTGACGGTGCCGCTGGTGAGGATGGCAATGGTCTGGGCGAGCGAGAACAGGTCGCCCTCCGCGGCCCCTTCGCCCGGGCGGCCCGGCGGCGCGTCCTCGAGGGCGGCGCGGGCCAGCGCGTTCACCTGTTCCCAGCGCGCTTCGCTGCGCAACGAGAGCAGGGCGACCCCGGCCTCGGCGGCGATCTCACTGAGGTCCGCGGCCTGGCCGGGACCATCCAGTTTGACCACGACGCCGGCGGCTCCGTCCCGCCCGGCGGCCCGCAGTGCGGGGTAAGCGGCTCGGCCACGGGCACCGATGACGAGAACCAGCTCGCCCGGCTGAGTGGTCGACGGGTCCTCGGGATCGAGCAGGGCGACTCCGCGGATCTCGACGCCCAATCCGGCGGGAGCGGCCTGCACCTCCACCAGCGAATCACCCAGTGCCATCAGCAACTCGCGCAGGCTGATGCCCACTGTGAGCGGAGGTACCGCAGCCGAATCCATGATCGTCGCCTCTACTGGGAGCCACGCCGGAGCCGTGATGCTATCCATCCGGCGACAGGGACCGCACTCGGGCGTTTGTGGACCGCGGCACGGGCGACGGCACGATGTCTTCCGGGCTGGAGTGTGAGCACGGGGCTCGTAGGGCTTGGTCAGGGCCGCCCACCGCATCCGCCCGAGCGCGCGCGGTGCGTGCGCGGTGCGTGCGCGGTGCGTGCGCGGATGACCGAGCAGCAGCCGTCCCGAGCCGGATCAAGGATCATGCCGGGCGCCTCTGGTCCGTAAGGACAGCAGCACCCGACATGAACGAACACCACCCGGCAAGGAGTCGACCCCACTCCTCAAGCGGGTGTCGCAGGTTCGAATCCTGCCGGGGGCACAGGAGAAAGGGTCGGCTCAGGAGGGCTTTCCTCACCGGCCGGCCCTGGTCTGAGCACATCCCTGAGCACGCCAAAGGGGCCGGGAGGGTCGTCCTCCCGGCCCCTCCGCGTTCGCATGCGCGTCAGTCCGACTGCTGCTGCCGCTGGGGCCGCCGCACCCCCAGCGCACTCGTCTGCGGTCACCGCCACACCCGCGGCTGACCGTCAACGGCCCTCGACGACCGCGGTGTCAGCGCTGTGGACCGCAATGACCGTGCAGCCAGTGGTTCGGCGAAGAGTTCGTGCCGGGCGCGTGCCGGATCGTACGGGGAGCCGCTGGGAACACCGGGGAATCAGCGAACCCGCCCACCAGGCGTCGACACCCCTCCGCCGTAGGTCGGCCCCGCAGCGAGCTCTGCCGTCGTCGCCGGCATGGGGCCACGTTCAAGGAGTGACGAGGAGCCTGCCGCGGAGGACTACGGGGTGCGCACAGGCTCCGGTACGGATGGTGCGGGCTCCGGTACGGGTGGTACGGGGGCAGGTGCCCGCTCCGGCTGCGGCGGCCCAGGCGTGGCGGGGGCGAACAGCCAGCCGGTGGACGGCCGGGTCAGCGGACGGACCAGGCGGCGCACCGGCGGGGACCCGAGCACCATCGTCAGCAGGACCGCGCACAGCACCAGACCAACGATCTCGACCGAGGTGTTCACCCGTGATACCCAGCCCAGTTCCCGGACCGGCAGGATGACCAGCGGGTGCAGGAGGTAGATCGTGAACCCGCCGGCGCCCAGCGTGGTGATCAGCGGCAGCCGCCGCCGGGGCATCAGCCGCAGCAGACAGAGCACCAGAGCCGCGGCCGAGGCCAGCACCAGCAGCCGGATGACCCAGGCCCATTCCAGGCCCAGCGGATCGGCGACGGAGTAAGGATGGCGCATGGAAAGCCAGTTGCCCTTGATGTCCCAGTGCCACAGCCACCCCACGACGCAGGAGGCAAGGATCCCGGCGACCGCCACGAACAGGCTCCAGCGGCTGGTGAACCAGGTGTTCAGGTAGCCCTGGCCGATCCGCCAGCCGAGATAGAACAGCGGAAGGTAGACGAGCGTGCGGCTCGCCGAGAAGGCCATCCCGAACTCCTCGACGTACCCCACGGCGAGGGCGACGCCCGTGGTGACGAGCAGCGGGTGACGTAGCTGGACCACCAACGGCAGTAGCAGCCGCCAGAAGAAGAGGGACATCAGGAACCACAGAGTCCACGGCAGTTGGACGACATGCACGATGAACTCGTCGCCCAGCCAGTACTTCTCCAGTGAGTAGAGCAAGCTGAACGCGAGTGCGGGCAGCACGATGCTCTGCAGCAGGGTGCGCAGGGAACGGGGTCCGAGCGGCCCCGCATTGCTGAACACACCGGCCAACATGACGAAGGCAGGCACCCGGAAGGCCCAGCTGGCGATGTGGAAGGAGTGCAGTACCTCTTCTCGCGCCATGATGCTGCCGCCGGTGTGCAGAATCACGATCAGCGTGGCGGAGAGGAACCGGGTGTTGTCCCACCACGGATTCCTGGCCCGGCCCGCCACGCCGGCGCGGTCGGTGGAGACGGGGGCGGCACGTTTCGGGAGTGGCTTGTCCATCATGACGGCGGGCTCCTGGCAGCGGCTCGGCAGCGTAATCGGCCGCCGTACCGGTGCTCGCTTCGACGGGGCTGGGCACACCTTGACGATCTCCGTGAAGGGCCCGGTTGCCGGCTCGGGTTCATACGGTGAACTCCGCATGTACACCAGGAGCCCCAGCGCACCTCTCGCCGGCGCCCCGCCGCACTGCCCGTCCCGCTCGTGTCTTCGGTTCTGCGCAGTCCGCCCACCAGCGGGATCACGAGCCGGAACGTCGCGGATCCAACGGCGGTGACGGCCGCAACCGTGGCACTCTGCCCGCCCCGGCCCATCGCGCCGTTCCGCCAACACGAGGTCACGTCCGTGGACGTGATCCTGGCACACTCCAACCACTGCCATGTGGCACTCCGAGCCGGCTTTGCCGGTTCTGGCAGGCCGGCGTTCGAGACGCTTCCTGCCAGGGCGGTCGGTCCCGGCAGCCGTGAACTGATGGGTGGCCTGGCATGGTCGAGGGCTGGGGGGGGACGGGGACTTGCCGAAGATCGGCGACGACGGCCTGTTCCAGATCGAGCGGTGAGGCCCGAGCCCCCGGACCGATCACGGTCCGGGGCCTTCGACATCTCGCGGTGGAGCTGAGCGGATGCGAGCGCGACGTCCTGGAGCCACTGGCCGGATGATGTCGACGGTGGAGACCGCCGCCGGCCTCCACGCGCCGGTGAACACGACGCGCCGGTGAACACGACGCGCCGGTGAACACGACGTGCCGGTGAACACGGTGAAGACCCACCTCGAGAGCGTGTACCGGAAGCCGGAGGCGAGCCGGCGCGCCGGTGAGGCGACGCGGTACACCGGTGAGGCGACGCGATGCGCCGTGCACGCGACCTCGGGCTGCTGTGAACGCGCGTCGATGAGCCGATGAGAGCGTCTGACGCCCGCACCCTCCCCTGGCAGAGCACCACCGGGCACGGTCCTTCCCCCGTGGCGGGTGAGGCACGGGGCGCGCGCCTCGGGTGCGATGAACAAAGCAGCGGGCGCCGGCCGGCCCCACCGGCGTACCGGGCCGACTCGGCGAGGTGGACGGCGTCGCGGACTCCTACGCCTCCGCACAGCGGGACGGTCCGAAGGCGGCGATCCTGGTCACCGGCGGCACTGCTCTCGCCGGTTTCCTGGTCACACCGCACCTGCCGACCACCCGGGACAGCCGTCCGCGGCAGCCGGCCACCGGTACCCCGACCGAGGCGACCGGCTCAACGCTCTGAGACCGAGGGAGTCAGGCGTGTCCAGAACCAGGAGCAGAACCAGGACCGGCCCGGCCACGGGCCGGCGGGCGCGCCGAGCCGAGCGCCGGGTCCACGCGGATTACACGGGCGGCGTCTACGGATCCATGCTCGCGGCCTCCGTGGTGCTCGGCGCCGGCTCGCTGGGCGCGTTCCCCCGCACCGAGCTGGTGCTGCTGCTGTTGCTCACCGGCGTGGTGTTCTGGATCGCGCACGTACACGCCCAGTTGTTCGGGGCGCGGCTGGCGCAGCGGGCTCCGGACCGCCGGGTGGTGCTGCACGTGTGCCGTGACGAGTGGCCGATCGTCAAGGCCGCTCTCCCGCCGGCCGCCGCGGTGGCCGTCAGCCCGCTCCTGGGCCTGGACGTGCGGGGCGCCCTCTGGCTGGCCCTCTCCGTCGCCGTGGCCGGGCAGGTGGGCTGGTCCGTGGCCGCGGCACACCGCGCCGGTGCTCCCCGGCGGCTGATGGCCGCCACCGCGTCGGTCAATCTGCTGCTCGGCCTGCTGATCATCTCCTTCAAGATCGTCCTGAAGCATTGAGAACGCACGGGCCCGGGGTGTCGGCCGCCGGGCGAGGGGTCACCTGTACCGGGTGATGCCCAGAGGGAGCAGGAGGTGGACGATCGCGGGGAAGGGTGCCGTCCGCCCGTCCCCGGCAGTCCGTGGGAGGACAGCCCGTGCGCTGTGAGATCCGAGTCGAGGGACACCTGTCGGAAACGCTGGCCAAAGCCTTCCCGGAGCTGGGCCACGTGGTGATGTCCGGCCAGACCGTCCTGTTCGGTCCGGTCATGGACGAGGCACACCTGTACGGGCTGCTGGCGCGCTGCCAGTCACTGGGACTGCGCGTCGTGGAGATGCGACAGCTTCCGGAGTGACGGGACCGGGCGGTGCGCGGTGCCGGACGACCGGGTGCCCCGCGTGGGGGCCAGGCGGGGGCCGCAGTGTCGTTCCGCCCTGATCCGGCCGGAGCGGCAGGCGACTCCCGGCGCCTCGAAACGCCGCTCGCCATCCCGCTCGTTCCGGTCGGCATAGGACTGGGCGAACTCCGCGAGCGCGCGGTCGAAACGGTCGCTGCCGCCCAGGTAGGCCGCGAGGGCGAGGGAATCGCCCGAGCGGACGTGGGCCCGAGCGGACGTGGGCTCGCTCGGGCGTCGGCTCGTGCCGGGGCGGTCCGGACGGGGTTCGATCCGCGCGGGCTGTGCCCGGGGCGCTCATCTCGTGTCTCTTCGTTCCGTCCGGCCGGTGGGCCGGACGGACCGGACGGACCGGACGGACCGGTGAGCCGGTGAGCCGGTGAGCCGGTGGGCCGGACGGACCGGTGAGCCGGTGAGCCGGACGGACCGGTGAGCCGGTGAGCCGGTGAGCCGGTGAGCCGGTGAGCCGGTGGGCCGGTGAGCCGGTGAGCCGGTGGGCCGGTGAGCCGGTGAGCCGGTGGGCCGGACGGCCGGTGGGCCCGGCGTCCGGGGGCTCCCACCTCACGGCCACGACGGCCTCGACGGATCACCTGTGGCGGGTGATCCCGGCACCCGGTGACCGGCGTGACCCTGGAGCGGTCAGGTCCTCGCACACCGCCTCTCACGCACCGCCCGTCACACACCGCCCGTCGGCGCATCCGGAAGCGACCGACCGATCATGTGAGGAGGAGCCATGTCCATGCCGCGTGGTCCGGCATCGCCTGCCGGACCGGAATACCAGCCCGGCGGGATGGCCTTCGATCCGATGGGCGATCCCGCATCCGCACTCGCGCGGCTCGGCCGTTCGTGGACCTGGCTCCTGGGCTCGGCCATCGTGACGCTGGTGCCAGGCGTCCTTGTACTGGTCTGGCCGGAGGCGACCCTGCACGTCCTGGCCGTCCTCATCGGCCTGTACCTGCTGGTGGTCGGGGCGTTCCGGTTCGTGGCCGTCTTCGCGCGGGTGGGGCACGAACGGCTCCCGGGGCTGCTCCTGGCCGTGCTGTACATCCTGACCGGGGTGTTGTGCCTGCGGAACCCGCTGCAGACGATCACCGCGCTCTCTCTGATCGTCGGGGTGGTCTGGCTCGTTTCCGGCGTCCTCACCCTCTACACGGCCCTCGCTACCCAGGACCTGCCGCACCGTGGCGTCGTCCTGGGCATGGCCGTACTCGCCATCGTCGCGGGGATCGTGGTCCTCGCTCTGCCGGCCGAATCGGCTCGCGCCCTGACCCGGTTGCTCGGCCTGTGGCTCGTCCTGCTCGGCCTGGCCGAGGTGGTGGTCGCCTTCGCGTGGCGGGCCGCGCTCCGAAGGACGCACACCGCGGGGCCGCACACGCCCGCCCCGACGGCCTGACACCGCGACCGCCGCGGAGGAGCGCCCATGAACCCGGCCACGCCCCCGGGCCGCCGGACTCCGACGGAGCCGCGAACCCGCAGCACGCCTTCACCGACGACGAACGAGCGGAGTACGAGCGGCTGCGCCGTCACGCGGCGGTGCGACACCGGCGGGTACGCCCGGCAGGCTCCTCGATCCTCCTTCTGCCGGCCCTGCTGCTCGCTCCCCCTGGCCGTCGTCGTGGCCTGGGTCCAGGCCACGGGGAGTCCGGCCCCTGATCCGAGGGCAGGAACCCGTCCGCCGATGGCTCCTCACTCGGTGCGCACACTCACCCGCGCCGGGGGAGGCCGCCCGATGCTTGCCGTGGGCACGCTGAGGACGGCGCAGAACCGCTGCCGGGCGAGCGGCCGGGACGGAGGACGGACATGAGCGCGCAGACCTACCTGGCGTACGACTTTCCGCTGTTGGGCGCCTTCTGGACCATGCTCTGGTTCTTTCTGTGGATCATGTGGTTCATCCTGCTCTTCCGGATCATCACCGACATCTTCCGTGACGACGGTCTGAGCGGCTGGGCGAAGACCGGCTGGCTGGTGTTCTGCATCGTCCTGCCCTTCCTGGGCGTGTTCGTCTACGTGATCGCCCGCGGCAAGAACACGGGCCGCCGGGAGGTGGCGCAGACGCGTGCGCAGCAGGAGGAGTTCAACGCCTACATCAGGGAGACCGCGGCCGGCGGCAGGCCCAGCAGCAGCGTCGACGAGCTCGCCGAGCTGTCCGAGATCCACGATCACGGCGCCATCACGGACGAGGAGTTTTGCAGGGCGAAGGAACTGGTCCTGACCGGCCACGGCCCGGCGGAGCGCTCGGACTCCACCGCCCGCAGCCCGGTCGCCGAGCACCCGCACACCACGGAACGAGACGCAGGATGACCTCGACGCACACACAGCCGGTACACACGGCGAGGCAGGAATGGGCAACCGGTCTGACCGTCTTCGCGGGCGTGATGCTCTTCCTCGTCGGCCTGCTCGACATCCTCCGGGGCATCATGGCCATCGCCAAGGACGACATCTTCGTCACGACACCCCACTACGTGTTCGAGTTCGACCTGACCGGTTGGGGCTGGATCCACCTCGTTCTGGGCGCGGTCGCCATGATCGTCAGCATCGGACTGCTCTGGACCGTGGCATGGGCGCGCGTCGCCGGCGTGGCCATCGCCGGACTCGTCATCATCGCCAACTTCCTCTCCCTGCCGTACTACCCGGTGTGGTCGGTCGTGACGATCACCATCTCGGTCTTCATCATCTGGGCCCTGTGCGTGGTGCCGCGCGGCAACCTCTCCGACCTGTCCGGAGAGCGCCCGCCCCGCAACGTGTGAGGCAGCCCCGGCACGGCGCGGACGGCGTGAGAGGACCGTGAGAGGACAAGGCCGGCGCATGCCCGAGAGGGCGGGAAGAAGGGCCGACAGGTGGAACGGCACAGAGGTGGCACGAGGGGATCGGATGAGGCAGGGTCCGCGACCGCACGCGAAGGCGGTGCCGGACGGGCCCGCCTCGCCCTGCTCGCCCTTCTGGGAAGCATCCTGGTGCCGCTCGTCACCGCCGGTCTGCGGAGCGTGCTGTGGGTACTGGTCGGCATCGCAGGGCTCGCGCTCGCCGCCGTCGGCGTGTGGTGGGTCCTGGCACACACGGGTGTGCTCCGTGTCCTCGGGACAGTCCTGTCAGTGGCCGCGCCGGTCACCGTGCTTGCCCTGTACGCCTCGTTCGGCATGCTGGGACCGGCCCTGTTGTCCCTGGCCCTGGGGGCACTGGCCGTCACGGCGGCACGTACGGTCCCGGCACACGGTCACACCCTCTCCGCACAGGCTGTCGTCAAGGAACCCCACGCCCCCTGGATCCTTATGAACCCGCACTCCGGCGGCGGCAAGGTAGGCCGATTCCAGCTGGCGGAGAAGGCCCGGGCGGCGGGCTGCCGGGTGGTCCTGCTCGACGCGGGCCAGGACGTCGCCGAGCTGGCCCGGCAGGCCGTCGCCGAGGGAGCCGACCTGCTGGCGGTGGCGGGAGGCGACGGCACCCAGGCACTGGTGGCCGAGGTCGCGGCGCGCCACGACCTGCCGTTCGTGGTGATCCCCGCAGGCACCCGCAACCACTTCGCCCTCGATCTCGGTCTCGACCGCGACGATCCGGCTGCGGCCCTGCAAGCCCTGACCGACGGCGTCGAACTCCGCATCGACCTCGGGTACGCCGCGGACCGGGTCTTCGTCAACAACGCCTCGTTCGGAACGTACGCGTCCGTCGTCACCGACCCCGCGTACCGGGACGCCAAGGCCCGCACGGCCCTGCGCACCCTCCCCGGCCTCCTCACCGGCGAGGACGCGCTCAGGCTGCGGACACGGGCCGGCCCCACGCACATCGACGGGCTCCAGGCACTGCTCGTCAGCAACAACCCCTACGGACGTGCCGTCGACGCGGCCCGCCCGGGGCGCAGGGAGCGGCTGGACTCAGGGCTCCTCGGCCTGGTGTGCGTGCGGGTCGGCAGCACCGCTGAGGCGGCGCGAATCGTGCGCGGTCCGCGCTCCGGAGGGCTCGTCCGGCTGAACGCCGAAGAAGTCGTCGTCGAAGCCGGCACGGCCACCCTCCCGGTCGGCATCGACGGAGAACACGTCGTCCTGCCGTCACCCGTCGTGTGCCGCAGCGCGCCCGGTGCACTCCGGGTCCGCGTGCCACGCCGCCGCCCTCACACGCTGCGAGGCAGCGGAGCGGCGGCCGACTGGCCGCGCGTGGCACGGTTGGCGCTGGGTCGTCTGCTCCCGGACCGGGGGCAGCACCGGATTTCCGGCCCGAGGCTGGTTCATGGCGGCCGCGACAGCTGACTCGGGTGTCCGAGGGGCTTGTTCACCGAACCGGCCCTCCTGCCGGTCGCGTCCGTGTCACTCGCGGACCACGAAGTCCCTTGTGCTCCCACCGCACCGGCGCCCCGGCGTCAGCAAAAAGATCGGTGAGGGGATGTCGCGCAGTCACGCCGGCGCGGGCCAACTGTGGGCGGGACACCTTCATTTCACCCATCAGAGGGCTGTGACCTGCGCCTACGCCTACGCCTGGAGCCGGAAGAGCCCTCCTGAGCCGTGGGCGCAGACTGATCCCGCCGGGGCGCTTCCAGCGTGGTTGCCCTCGGCGGCGCGCTCGGTCGGCTCAGGTGTTGGGACGCTTGCCGTGGTTGGCCTTCTTCTTCTTACGGCCGCGTCGTTTGTTGGCTCGTTTGGCCATGGCGCACATCTCCCTGATCGGGGCTTTCCTGCCTTCGCCAGTCTAGATTCGGCCCGGGGTGTCCGCATCAGTGGTGCCGCAGCCACAGCGCCTCCACCGGCGCTCCCGCCGCCCCGGAGCAGTCACTGGCTTCTGCCGAATACGCGTCGAAGCTGCCCGGGCTCCGGTTCCTCGCCGCCGTGCCGCGCGAGGGGGGCGTGCAGCTTCGTCCGCTTCCCTCACCACAAGGGCAACGATCTCGTATACCTGCGCCTGTCGCCGCCGGAGGCCGTGCAGGCGGGCGTGACGGGCGTGGTGTGGGTGTGCAGATGCGGGTGCGGGTGCGGGTGCGGGATTAGTCTGGGAAGTACTCGGGTGGCCGTTCGGGCCAAGGAGTTTTCCTGGCGTCGCTCTTGGGCCAAGCGGCGCGCGGCACGCGCCCACGGCCCCGTTTTTCCTCATGAGGTCGAAGCCCGCACAAGGTCGGCGCTCGCATCAGGCCTTTCGCTCTGCCGGCTGGGCGCCACTTCGCATCACCGACAGGCGTGTGAACCAGGCAGGAGTACGAGGATGGCTTGGAATGTGAACGGTACCTATCTTGAGAGCTGCAACTGCGACACCGTGTGCCCGTGCACCACCTCGGGTCTGACCGCACCCGCCGACCACGAGCGCTGCCAGGTGACTCTCGCGTTCCACGTCGCACGGGGTGAGGTCGACGGCGTGGACGTGTCGGACCACAGCGTCGTGGTCTTCGCCGACGCGCCCCGCGTGATGGCCGACGGCGGCTGGCAGGTCGTGCTGTACGTCGACGTTTCGGCCGACGACAGCCAGGCGGACGCGCTGGGCAGGGTCTTCTCCGGGCAGGTGGGCGGACCGATGGCGGCGCTCGCCCCCCTCATCGGCGAGGTCCTCGGCGTCGAACGCGTTGCCATCGACTTCCACGACGACGGTCGCCGTCACACGGTGCGGGTGGCGGACGCCATCGACGTCGAGATCGAGGACCAGGTGGCTCCACAGTTCGGCGAGGACGGTCCCGTGATGGGACTGACCGGCATGTTCCACCCGGCGAACAGCACGTTGACGATCGCCCGATCGACGCGGGCCATCGGCAATGCCGTACACGGCCGTTCATGGGACTTCACCGGCCGCAACGCCCACTCGGCGCCCTTCTCATGGTCGGCGTGACCAGGACAACGATCACAGTCCGGCACAGCGCGAGCTACTCCGGGCTGGTGCTGCTCACGGCGGCCGCAGCTTGGGCGTGGGTGGCACTGCGCTGGGGGGACATGGGGTCCCGGACCATGGCCGGGCAGCTGCCCGCCTTCACAGGCACATGGACGATCATGATGACCGCGATGATGCTGCCGGCCACGGCACCTGTCGCCTCGTTGTACGCGCGGACGGTCCCCGTTCACCGGGCGCCGCGCATGATCGCGTTCACCGTCGGCTACGTGCTGGTCTGGGCCGCCGCCGGGCTGCCGGCATACGCCCTGGCCGTCGGCGCTACGCACGTCGCCACCACGCATCCCACGGCGGGGACGGTGGCGGCCGCCGCCGTTTTCGCCGTCAACGGTGTCTACCAGCTCACCGCCCTCAAGGATTTCTGTCTCACCAAATGCCGCTCGCCGATCGGCCTGTTGCTGCGCTACGCGTCGTACCGCGGCCCCTCGCGCCACCTACGTGCCGGAGCGCATCACGGCGCGTTCTGCCTGGGATGCTGCTGGTCCTTGATGCTGCTGCTCACGGCGTTCGGTGTGATGAATCTTTGGGCCATGGTGGGCCTGGCCGCCATCATCACCGCAGAGAAACGCTTGCCGCGGGGCCGTCTTGTCGCCCGGGTCGTCGGCCTCACCTCGCTCGCGCTCGCGCTCGCCGTCTTCTGGGTGCCCCTGCTGGCCCCCAACCTCACAGGCGGCGGCATGACCGAGATGGGCCTCCGTCGTCTGTGACACGCGCCGTACAGCCGCAAGCCGTGCCAGGCCCGTGCCGGATCGTGCGGGAAACCACCGGGAACACCGGGGAACCACGGGGAACACCGGGGAACACAGTCCGTAGCCATCGGGCACCGGCGCCGTTCCCACGCAGGTCAACAAGGTTCCTGCCCTGGGATCGCCCGAGCTTCCCCAGCTGATGGCGTCGACGTGTGCCCGCGTGCACCCGGCGGATCCAGCACGCGCCTTCCCTGTCGGCGGAAGCCGAGCCACGGTTCCCAGAGCTTCACGTACTGCGTGACGTCGGTGCCCTTGACCGAGCGGACGTAAAGGTGGCCGCCGGCGCGGACCGCCCGCATGGTGACCGGGTCGCGGAGCGTGCCGTCGGCGCGTTCGGACCGCGGGTTCAGTTCCTCCGCCGCGCCAGCCTTGCCGAGGTCCGAGTCGTTCCAGGCCGTCCTCGTTTTCCCTCCGGGTGGTTCAGGAGCCGAGGGTGACGTTGCCGAGCCGGCTGACCATGGCCGGGTCGCGGTGGTCGAAGAACAGCGACGCTCCGGTGTCCAGGGTGGCGACGGCCGCCATCTGGTCGTCGGTGAGCTGGAAGCCGAAGATGTCGCTGTTCTCCGCCATGCGCTCAGCGCGCACCGACTTCGGGATGACGACGACGCCTCGCTGGACGAGCCAGCGCAGTACGACCTGTGCCACGGACTTGCCGTGCGCGGCGGCGATCTTGCTGAGCACCGGGTCGGTGAAGAGGTTGTTGCGGCCCTCGGCGAAGGGCCCCCACGACTCGATCTGCACCCCGCGCTCGCGCATGAGGTCCTGGTCCGCCGTGCGCTGGAAGAACGGGTGGGTCTCGATCTGGTTCACCGCGGGGGTGACCTCGTTGTGGTCGATGAGGTCCACGAGCCGGTCCGGGTAGAAGTTGGAGACCCCGATGGCCCGGACGAGGCCTTCCCCGTGCAGGCGCTCCAGGGCCCGCCAGGAGCCGTAGACGTCGCCGTAGGGCTGGTGGATCAGGTACAGGTCGAGGTAGTCCAGGCCGAGCTTGCGCAGCGAGGTGTCGAAGGCAGGCTTCGCCTTGTCCTCGCCGGCGTCGGAGATCCACAGCTTGGTGGTGACGAACAGGTCCTCGCGCGGGATGCCGCTGCTCCTGATCGCGCGGCCGACGGCTTCCTCGTTGCCGTAGGCCGCCGCGGTGTCCAGGGACCGGTACCCGGCGGCGAGGGCGTCGGCGACGGCCTGCTCGGTCTGCTCGGGCGGGATCTGGTAGACGCCGAAGCCGAGGATGGGCATCTCGACTCCGTTGTTCAGGGTGACGGTCTGCATGGTGGGGTCCTTTCTCGCATGTGCGGGTGCGCATCGCTACGTCATCCACCCTGCCGCCGATGCCGACGACGGGCAGGCCGAGGTGTGCGGGGGAGCGGCCGGCGGGGGTGTGACAGGGCGCCCTCGGCGGGCGTGTCACCGTGCCGGCGGAGGCACACCGGCGGCATGGCGCCCGAGCAGCACAGCGGCGAGGAGCTGGGGCGCTTCCCACGCGCCCGCCGCACCCGGACCAGCCCGCAGACCGTCGGCCTCACCCCCGGCCCTGGTGCACGCCGTACCCCGCCCCGGCCGCTCGCTCGCTTTCCCGAGCACCCCATGCCTCCGTCGGACGGCATCCACCGGCAGTGATTCAGCAGGCCCGGGCACGGGGACGGGGACGGGAAGCGCCGTGAACACGTGGGGACCGCCTCAGCACGCCCGGAGGCCGGCGTGCTCAAGACGGTTCGTCACTGAGCGACGGCTCCCGCCCGGACAGGAGGACCACGTCCCGCCGGCGTCCGCCGCTTCCTCTCCGACTATGCGCGGGTGGGAACGGAGCAGAGGTCATCTGAGACAAGGACATGGGCGCGCGGCCGGTTACCGACCAAGGTCGTCCCCTCACTGCTGGTCACGGGGTCAGGACACGTGCACGCACGCCGAGTCGCCGGTGGGGGAGGGCCTGTAGAGCATGAGCCGTCGCTCCAATGGGTACCGAGGCGGCCTGGAGGAACTGGTCCAGGAGTACGGCATCGATTTGACATCCTCCCCCTCTTAAAAGAGGGGGATTCCAACCCGGGTGGGTCGAGGTTCACGGGCGCTCGAGCGGCCGGTGGCCGCTGTCACCCCTCCGGCACCGGCTGCGCGCCGGGGGCGGGGGACCCCGCCCTGTCCTGCCGCGACGTTGACCGCTGCGTTCTCATCCGCGTTGCAGCTGAACCCGCAGGACACGCAGACGAACTCGGCTTGGCTCTTGCGCGAGTCCTTCTCGATCCAGCCGCAGGCACTGCACCGCAGCGACGTGTACGGGGCGGGCACGTCCTCCACCCGGCCCGGCGCCTTCTCCCCGGTCCGTCGGCGCAGCAGGCCCCAGCCCTGGGCGAGGACCGCCCGGTTCAGCCCGGCCTTCTGGCGGACGTTCCTGCCCGGCAGCTCGACGGTTCCCTTCGCCGAACGGGTCATGGTCGTGACGTTCAGCTTCTCGAACCGGATCAGACCATACGACCTGGCGAGCATGGTGGAGGTCTTCTCGCACCAGTCCTTGCGCCGGTCCGCCTCGCGGGCCTTGAGCCCGGCCGCCTTCGCGTGCTCGGCGGCCTCGGCCTCGCTGCCCCTGGGGGCGCGGGCCGCCCGGCGCTGGTGCTTGCGGACCCGGGCCCGCTCCCGGGTGGTGAGCTGTGGGCAGTTCAGCTTTTGCCCGTCGGACAGGGCGGCGGTGATCGTCACCCCCCGGTCGATGCCGATGACCTCCCCCATGCCGGGCGCGTCGATGGGGTCGGGGATGACCGCGAAGGCGATGTGCCACCGGCCGTTGCGGAAGGTGACCCGGAAGGTCTTCGCCACCGGCAGCTCGGTGCGGGTGAGGCGGAAGCGCACCCAGCCGCAGCCGGGCACCTTCACCCGCGCCCAGCGTCGGTTCAGCCTCCGCACCACCACCGAGCGGCCCATGACCTGCCTGCCCCTGGCGTTCAGCTTCGGCGAACCGTCCGGATGCGACTCCGGGACCCGGTCGGTGCCGATCACGCGGAAGCCCTCGTGCACATGCTTCCTGCGCCAGGCCGGCTCGCCGAACCCGGAGGCGAACCGGACGTTCTTGGCCTTGGCGAAGTCCTGCAGGGCCTGCTGCTGCACGTCCGCGTTCCCTGAGGCAAGCCACGCGTTGTCCCGGCGCGCCTCGGTGAGCTGGCGGCACTGCTCGGCGAACCCGGGAGCGGACCTGCGCCCCGGTTTCCAGTGCGCGTGCTGCTCGACGGCCAGATTCCACACGTACCGGGCGTGCGCGCAGTGCAGCAGTATCCGCTGCTCCTGCGCGGTAGTCGGGTACATCCGGAAACGTGACATGCCGTCCAACGTAGTCCCGCCCCTCGCTCGCCTCTTCGTATCCGGCCCTGCTCACCCGAACGAGCGACCGAGCCCACAGCCGCGCATGCCACACCTATCCCTGTAGTCAAACCCGCCGCCACCTTCTCCGGGACGCCGCATCGCCCCGAAGGCGATGCGCCCACCTCTGCCCCGCTCCGCGGGACCGGGCATTCACCCCGTCCCTGAAGGGACCGGCCCCCTGCCCGACAAGAAAAGGTGGATCGAGGCCCCTCGGCACGAGACCTCGAGGGTGATGCCGCCGGGTCTTCGCGTCCCTCACGAAGACCCGCTGCCGGCCGTCTGGCGAGCAGCCCCGGTTCAGAACGGGTTCAACGCATAAGACGGGGGCGCAGGTTCGCATCCCGCCGGGGCGCAGAGAGAAGGGCCGGCTCAGGAGGGGTTCCCTCCCGGGTCGGCCCTTCGTCGTTCCGGGCGCCGTTCCGGGCGTCGTGCCACACGCGTGCCACTACGTCCGTTCGGCGCTCTCTTCGGAGGAGCCAGACGCCGCTCCCCCACCGCCCCGGATCATGGCACCGAGGCGGTCGGCGCCGGCCCGGTCACGGTCACTGGTCATGTGCTGGTGGAGCACCGCGGCACGCGAGCTGCTGCGGCCCGTCCGCGTCATCGGCTGCCACGTGCCGGCCCCGGCCGTGGAGACCGTGGTTGCCCGTGTGCCGCAGCCGTGGACGTGCGGATCCCGCGGTGCGACACCGCCCGTAGCCGCATGCCGGGGGAAGGGTGTCTTCCCCTGTCGTCATCGCGCTTGTGTCTCCCCGAGACGGCTGCCCCGGGCCGCCGCGGCCCCACCGGTCAGCATGCACCGGCCGGTTCGGAGGTCCGGCAGACGTTGTTGATGAACTTGTTGTCCTTCCCCTTGTCGTCGCGGGTGACCAGGTCCGCCGGGCGGTTGCCCAGCACCAGGTTTTCGCGGATGACGTTCCCCTCGTTGTGGATGCCGTCCATGCTGCCGAACACGATGATCCCGCCGGAGTACGGTGAGTCACCCACGTTGCCGCGGACCGCGTTCTGCGTCACCAGCACTTTCTGCGTGCCGACGAGGACGATGCCGACCCCCTGGAGGTGGGGCAGGCGCGCGGTGGCGGGGCAGTACTTGTTGTTCTCGTAGACCGCGTTGCGGCGGACGGTCAGGTCGCCCACCGTGCGCGGCAGCACGACGAAGACACCCGCGCAGTTCCCGGTGATGACATTGCGCTCGACGGTGAGGTTCCTGAGCCGACGGGTGCTCGCGCCGATCCGGTTGCCCGTCAGGCGGTTGTCGCTGATCACCGTGCCGCGGGTGTCGAGGGTCTTGCTCTCCGCGTCAGCCTCGAACACGTTGGCGGTGTACAGCCCGGCGTCGCCGTTGCCGCTTGCGGTGTTGTGGCGGAACGAGGCGCGGGTGGAACGATCCTGCGCGATGCCCCACTGGCCGTTGTCCCGGGCGGTCACCCGGTGGACCTCCATCTGGTCGGTGCGTGTGGCCAAGACGCCGCTCTTCTTGAACCCTTCGACGGTCAGTGACCGGATCCGCACCCCGGTGACGGGGTTTTTGTCCGTGCCGGTGACGCAGATGCCGTTCCCCGCCTGGGCGCACGCACTCCGCGCCTTCTCGTTCTTTCCGGGCACGATCACGGTCTGCTTGCCCGCGCCCCGAAGGGTCAGCTGCTTGGTGATCGTGACGCTTCCGCGGTAGGTGCCCCGCGTCAGGACGATGGTGGCTCCGGGTTTGGCCGCGTCAACGGCCTTCTGGATGGACTGGTTCGGACGGACCACCTGCTCGGGTGCGCTGTGGGCGGAGGCGACCGGAGCGAGGGCGCCCATGCCGACGACGAGGGGCGCGATGGCGCAACTAAGGCATGTGGCCTGGTATTTCCTCATGGACTTGACGCTACGGGTCACCTCGTTGCATTTCCACTCTTAACGACCATATGGATACATAAATCCACCGATCGGACTTGTTGCCCGGCTCCTCCGCCGGCTGCCCGGCAGGGACAGGGGCGCGGCAGGGACAGGGGCGCGGCAGGGACAGGGACCATGAACGAATGAGGTTTGGCCCCAAGAGCCTGCTGGAGAACCACATGTGGGCGAGCGGCGCGCCGACCTGCGAGGCGAAGCCTCAAAACCCACAGGTCGATTCCCGGCAGACCCTGAGCACTGCCCCGTGACCGCTGTTCACGGGGTGAGGTGATCTTGATACGTCTGCTGTGATCGCGGCGTCGGAGCCGTCCTGGCCAGCCCGTTCACCGGGTTGATTCCGCGTCAGTTCGGCAAGCTGACCGCGGTACTGCACCAAAAGGGCGCCGCCCCTGTCGCAAGGGCCGGCCGTGGAGCCCGCCTCCTGAGGGCCGGGTCCTGCCGGTCGCCGCGTACCGGCCGACCAACCTGCCCATGCGGCAGCTTGCCCCGCTGTTCGGGGCTCCAAGCCCGCGGCCGACCGCATCATCGACCACCCCGGGCCCGCGCTCGCCCTGCAGCGGCGCAGGCGGTTCCGCAAGGACACCGTGCCGATCGTCGACGGCGCCCTGGTCCCACCCGCGACCACAGCGTCGCCGAGCAGTCGAAGAACCACCGGTACTCGACCACTCACCAGGTCGTCATCGACGCCGACACCCGGCTCGTCGTCACTGTCGGCCGGCCGCTGCCCGGCGACCGCAACGACTGCGAGGCGTGGGAGCCGTCCGGCGCGAAGGACGCCGTCGGCAGGACCACGGTGATCGCGGACGGCGGCTACCGGGGCACCTGCCCGGTCATCCCGCACCGCCGAGAACCCGGCCGGGCCGAACTCCCGTCATGGGAGAACGGCATGGGCACGGCCCGGACCGTGACACGAGAAGCGGAGCTTCTCGCGTCTGCGGCACAGGGCGGGCGGCCGTCGCGTCGGCAGCCCTGCCGTCGGGGGCGGGAACTGTCAGGCGGTGGAGCGTTCGCCGGCGGGCCGGCGGCAAAGGCTCGTCCGCTGGGGAGCCGGTGGCGCGTACGCCTGGTCGAGCGTGCCGACGTCGGTGCCGGGCGGGACGATCCCGTCGGCCCGGTCGAGGATCTCGTCGGCGAGTGCCACGTCGAGGCCGGCGAGCAGGTCGTCGAGGTGTCTCATCGTGCGCGGCCCGACGATCGCGCCGGTCACTCCGGTTTTCGTCCTCGTGGCCGGAGTCGGGGATTTACGGACCAGCAGGGCCTGGACAACATTATATCTGTACCCGCGGAGTGAGAGTTTTACGGAACCGTGCGGGCAGTTTCCTTGCAGTAACGATCGGAGCGGAATTATCCGACGCACACGGACCGCCGCAACGTGCTACTGTCGATCTCAGTTGCAGTTGTGGTTCCCGAAATTCCAAGTTCTTCTCAGTCGGCTTCTTCGCCACTGGAAGTGCCTTTTGGCACCGGTCTTTTCCGGCGGGGTGATCATCGCGGCGACACGGCATCCGTACAGTGCGGATGCCGACTCACTGCCCCGAAGGAGAGCAAGACATGGCTACTGGCACCGTGAAGTGGTTCAACGCAGAAAAGGGCTTCGGCTTCATCGAGCAGGACGGTGGCGGCGCTGACGTGTTCGCCCACTACTCGAACATCGCCGCCCAGGGCTTCCGCGAGCTGCTCGAAGGCCAGAAGGTGAGCTTCGACATCGCGCAGGGCCAGAAGGGCCCGACGGCCGAGAACATCGTTCCCGCCTGACGCCGACGCACACGTACAGCTGGGGCCCGCATCCTTCGGGGTGCGGGCCCCAGCTGTATGCACGTCCCGCAGTGGTTTCGCCTGCGGGATGACTGCGAGGAATCCGCGGAATTACGCACACGGATTCCCTTTCGGGAATGCAAGAGCATTCCCTCTCGATCACATCGTGGCGCACGATTCATTTCCGTGTCCCATTCGGCTCATTCTTGCAATTCCCCATGTCGCTCACTGCTGCGGGAATTCCTTGACATGTGCCGCGTCAAGGAAGGTCCCGCATGAACCGCACACGCACGAACGACCGCTTCGCCCGCACTCGGAACGGCAGCGCCGCTCCCGGGAAGAACGGCAACCGGTTCGGCTCATCGTCCCCGAGCCGCTCCGGCGGACCGGTTCGTTCCAACGGTCCCAGCCGCCGCCCCGCCTCGTTCCAGGGGGAGTTCGCCCTCCCGAAGACGATCACCCCGGCACTGCCCGCCGCGGCGAGCTTCGCCGATCTCGACATGCCCGAGCAGCTGTTGACCGCCCTGAGTGCCGAGGGCGTGACCACCCCGTTCCCGATCCAGGCCGCGACGCTGCCGAACTCGCTCGCCGGCCGTGACGTCCTCGGCCGGGGACGCACCGGTTCCGGAAAGACCCTCGCCTTCGGGCTGGCCCTGCTGGCCCGTACGGCTGGGCAGCGCGCGGAGCCCGGGCAGCCGCTGGGGCTGATCCTCGTACCGACGCGTGAGCTGGCGCAGCAGGTCACCGACGCGCTCATGCCGTACGCCCGCTCGGTGAAGCTGCGCCTGGCCACGGTCGTGGGAGGGATGCCGATCGGCAGGCAGGCCGGCGCGCTGCGCCGCGGCGTCGAGGTCGTCGTCGCGACGCCCGGCCGGCTCAAGGACCTCATCGAACGCGGCGACTGCCGGCTGGACCAGGTCGCCATCACCGTCCTCGACGAGGCCGACCAGATGGCCGACATGGGCTTCATGCCGCAGGTCACCGCCCTGCTCGACCAGGTCCGCCCCCAGGGGCAGCGCATGCTGTTCTCCGCCACTCTCGACCGCAACGTCGATCTGCTCGTGCGCCGCTACCTGAGCGACCCCGTCGTGCACTCCGTCGATCCGTCGGCCGGCGCGGTCACGACGATGGAGCACCACCTGCTCCACGTCCACGGCGCCGACAAACACGCGACCATCACCGAGATCGCCGCACGCGACGGCCGCGTGATCATGTTCCTGGACACCAAGCACGCCGTCGACCGCCTCACCGAGCACCTCCTGAACAGCGGGGTGCGGGCCGCCGCCCTGCACGGGGGCAAGTCGCAGCCGCAGCGCACCCGTACGCTGACGCAGTTCAAGGACGGGCACGTCAGCGTGCTGGTGGCGACCAACGTCGCGGCGCGCGGCATCCACGTCGACAGCCTCGACCTCGTCGTCAACGTCGACCCTCCGACCGACCACAAGGACTACCTCCACCGCGGCGGCCGCACGGCCCGCGCCGGCGAGTCCGGCAGCGTCGTCACCCTGGTCACTCCGAACCAGCGCCGCGCCATGACCCGCCTCATGGCAACGGCCGGCATCGTCCCGCACACCACCCAGGTCCGCGCGGGCGCGGAGGCCCTGCACCGCATCACCGGCGCCCAGGCCCCCTCCGGCATCCCGGTCGTCATCACCGCGCCGGTGGTCGAACGTCCCAAGCGCGGAGCCACCTCACGCGGCCGGCGCCGCTCGGCTTCGGCGACCCGGCGCGTGCCCGCACGGCGGTCCGTCTCCGACGCGGCAGCCTAGAACCCGACATCCGAAGCCTGGAACCGTCCTGATCAGGAAGCTGACCCATCTCCGCAGGAGGCACCTCTTGACGCTGGTCCAGATGCATTCCCGCTCCACGAGCACCCGCGCCGTGGCCGTGCACGGGACGGTTTCCGATGCCGTGGACGCGGCCGGGCCCCAGGTCTGGGACGACATGACCGTCGAGGTGGCGCTGTCCGTCATGGCCGCCGCCCGTACGGGTCACCTCGTCGTCTGCGACGAGGACGGCCAGTACACCGACCTGGTCACCCAGGCCCGGCTCACCGCCGTGCGGGACGGTTCCGGATACACCGACCGGGTCCGCCTGCGCGACATCGCCGACGACGGCGGGCCCTCCGCCTCACCGCCGACCACGGTGGCCGAGGCCGGGCACGCGGTGCGCCACCGGCGGCTCGGGGCCCTGCCCCTGGCCGACGGACGCGGCACCACCCCGGGCGTCCTCGCCCTCTCCCGCTGAACCGCCTCGCCACGGTCGGCCCCTCTCCTTCTTCTCCTTGTGAGGCATCGTGCGTTGTGTCATCGCCCGCTTTCCGTTCGAGCTCACCAAGGGTGGCGTGCTGGAAGCGATGAAGGGCGTCAAGCCGGAACCGGTCACCGGCGACTCCGTGATCATCGGGCGCCGCCACTACCCCGTCAAGCAGGTCGGCCAGGTCATCACCCGCCAGGACCGCCGTGATTTCAGCGGCGGCGAAGTCCTCCGGGCCATGGCCCAGCTCGGCTTCACCTGCCGCACCGTTCCCCATGCCGCGGAGGCGGCGGCCGCGAAGATCGTCGACCCGCTCCAGCGGGCTTCCGCGATGCTTGGTGCCCCCCTGTCCATCTGACCGACGGGAAAGGTACGAGCCCCCGTACCGGGACAGCGGTGAGGGCCCGAGCCGGCTTGTTCCTCCGTCCTCGTCAGCCGGTCGAGCAGGTGGGCGTGGTCACTTACGGCGTCGCCGTCGATCTGCGCCCCGCTCCGGGTGACACACCCGGAGCGGTCGCGCGTCCACGGCCGCATCAGCCCGGCGCGAGGGCGACCACGGCTCCGGGCGCTCCCCTCGGGACACCTTGTGAGCCGCGGCCTGCGCGACCAGCACCTCGTGTGCGGACCGGGCGGTGGGAATCGGCTGCCGGTCCGAACGCCGGCACGGCGGCGCCGGCCACTCGTCTCCTCGGGCTGCCGTCCCGGGCCGGACTGCGACGCACGGCCCGATCCGCCGCCGGCCACGGGCCTGGTGGGGCTGCCGCCCCTGTGAGGTGCGGGTCAGGCGTCCGCCTTGTGGCTGGACCCGACGTCACCGCGTCGCAGTTCGTCGTTGATGCGCTGGGCCTCTTCGAGCTGGTCCTCCAGGATGATGATGCGGCAAGCCGCCTCAATGGAGGTGCCCTGGTCAACCATCTCCCGGGCGCGAGCGGCGATACGCAACTGATAGCGGGAGTAGCGGCGGTGGCCGCCCTCGGAGCGCAGGGGCGTGATCAACCGCGCTTCACCGAGGGCCCGCAGGAAGGCGGGCGTGGTACCGAGCATCTCCGCTGCTCGTCCCATGGTGTAAGCGGGGTAGTCGTCGTCGTCGATTCGGTCGAGCGGTGTGTCTGCGGTCATCTGCACCTCTGATGGGGAATGCGTCGAGGGGCCTTGGTGCCGTACGGCACCAAGGCCCCGAGGGATTTGTAACACCATCGACCGGCTTACTGCGAGGCCGGCCTTCTGTTTCCGCACCGGCCCCCGACGGGGGGCGGAGAGTGCGGGGATCGCGGATGCGTGACCGTGGGACCACCTTCCGTTCCGGGACCTGCGGTACCCGGGCGGGCCGTTCTCGCCCGGGCGATCCTGATGGCGTCCGCCTCCTTTTCTCTTCCTTCTGACAAATCTCTTGGTCCTGCGGATCCTGCGTACTGCGGCAGCCCTCAGAGGCCACCGGGCCCGGCGATCAGCGAGGGGACCCAAAGCCTACTCCGGCCCCACCACTCCACCGCCGTGCCACAACCTGTGTTCCACGCGGGCAGTTCGTGTCTGCCCCGCCTCACTGACTTCCTGGTTACAGCAGACACATTAACTCCCTCGCGCATGCATGTCTACAGCAGTCACGACAGATTTCAGCCCGCGCGAGTGAAAGCTTCTGCACCAGTGCCCATCCGCCGCAGCCGCTCGGCTCCGGCTGGGGCATGACGCGCCGGAAACGCGGCCGCCCCGGCCGGCGGCCACCGCAACGATGTCGCCCAGTTGACCCCGGCACTCGAAGCCGTGCAGGTCGCGCGGCCGGCCGGCCTCCATGACCGACGCCACCGGTATCGCGATCATCGCCGTGGACCCGGCCTGCACCAGCAAGCGGAGCGCCCGGCACTGGCAAAAACCGATGGCATCGAACGAGCGCGAGACCACCCTCCCCCGAGCTCTCGACTGCGCTCAAGCAGGGGGTGCCCCCATCGATGCGGCGAGCATCGCGATCGGGCGACGCGCCCAGGGGCACCCGATCCGGCTGGGGGTACCTCCCAGGCCCTTGAGGCACCGGGGGAGACGACACCGCCCCGTGCACACCGGAGCGATGTGCACGGGCATCGGACCGTCCAGGCCGACCGGCGTGCCCCCGGGCGTGAGGAACCCCGCCCCCGCGTTCCCGGACCACGGACACGATCCGTGCCGCCGGACGCGGCGAGTACGCGGGCGACCAGGACACCCGACACCGTTCGGGATGTCCGCAGTGAGCAGGAACGGGCCCAGGACTCACTCCTGCTCACTGATCAGGAACGGTCTGTACGGCCACCGACGCAGCCGGGGCGTGGCCAAGCCGTCGTCGCGCGTCGGTCCGGCCGCGAGTACGGACCGGAAGACGTTCGGAGCGCCGAGGTCACGATCGGCTCGTGGACGGTCGACGACGGTATCGCCTCTTCCGCTTCGGCACGTACGAGCTGAACGGGGAGCGCGACGGCGGCATCCTGCGTGTCGACGGCACCAGCGCCGGTCCCGTCACGCAGCACGGCATACCCGGGATCGATTGCGGCTGACACGCCCACGCCCGTTCAGCTGCCGCGTCCGCCGGCCGGGTGCGCAGGGCCCGTTCGACGCCTGCGGGGATGGCCCTCAGCCGGCGTACCCGCAAAGGGGGCAGAGGGAGCCGGGGCGTGCTGCGAAGTGGCTGGAACAGGTACTTCGACCACTGGGTTTGCCGCCAACTGGGCACAGAAACCGTCACGTTCACCTACGTTGGCCCCACTGGTCGCGCTCATCACAGGAGGCTCAGCCGTGGCGGAGGACACTACCCAGGACAGCGCCGGCTTCGAGACACGTGCCCGCATCGATACGACGAAGCCGCACTCGGCGCGGTTCTGGAACTACTTCGTCGGGGGCAAGGACAACTACGAGGTGGACCGGGAGGTCGGGGACCAGATCAAGGACATATTCCCCGGGTTGGTCGACGTGGCGCACACCAGTCGGCGGTTCCTGGGGCGGGCCGTCACCCATCTGGCCGAGAAGGAAGGGGTACGGCAGTTTTTGGACGTCGGTACGGGGCTGCCGACCGCCGACAACACGCATCAGGTGGCGCAGCGCGTCGCTCCGGACGCGCGGATCGTGTACGTCGACAACGACCCGATCGTGCTGACCCACGCCAACGCGCTGCTGACCAGCACTCCCGAGGGCCGGACCGACTATCTGGACGCCGACCTCTATGACCCGGAGTCCGTCCTGCGGGCCGCCGCCGGGACGCTGGACCTGTCCCAGCCGGTCGCCCTGATGATCCTCAACACGCTCGGCCATGTCGCCGACTACGAGCAGGCGCGTGACCTGGTGAACCGCCTCATGGCCGGGCTTCCCTCGGGCAGTTACCTCGTGATCAGCGACAGTACGGCGACGAGCGAAGGCATGATCGCGGCGTCGAACGCGTACAACTCGAGCGGCGCCGTGCCGTACTACGTCCGGCAGGTCGAGGAGATCGCCGGGTTCTTCGACGGCCTCGAGCTGGTGGAGCCCGGAGTCGTACAGGTCCCGGAGTGGCGGCCCGAGGCCGGGACACCGGGCGAGGACGACGGGGCGGCCGTGGACGCCTACTGCGGAGTGGCGCGCAAGGCGTAGGCAGACGAGAGGGCGGGGCAGCCGATACGGGTCGGCTCCCCCGCCCTCTCGCCGTACCCGGTCCTCGCCGTGCCCGGCCCTCGCCGTGCCCGGTCAGGGCGCTCCGGGCTGTCTGTGCGGACGGCCGCCGGGGAGGTGCTCGTCGGAACCGGCCGGGGAGCGGGGCGTCGGGACGCGGCGTTAGCATCCGGTTATGACAATTGTAGAGACCAACGGTTCTTCCCCCCTCGATGTCGAGATCGGTGCTCTGAGCGGCGGCTCCGCCGGGCTCGCGCAGTATGCGGGCCAGGTCGTGCTCGTCGTGAACGTGGCCTCCAAGTGTGGGCTGACCCCGCAGTACGCCGGGCTGGAGCGCCTGCACGAGCAGTACGCGGCGAAGGGCTTCACGGTGCTCGGCGTGCCCTGCAACCAGTTCATGGGGCAGGAGCCGGGCACCTCGGAGGAGATCGCCGAGTTCTGCTCCGCGACGTACGGCGTGACCTTCCCGATGACCGAGAAGGTCGAGGTCAACGGGGAGGGGCGGCACGCGCTGTACGAGCGGCTGGTCGGCTTCGCCGACTCCGAGGGACACAGCGGGGACATCCGCTGGAACTTCGAGAAGTTCCTGATCGGGCGGGACGGCAAGGTCGTCGCCCGTTTCTCGCCGCAGGTCGAGCCGGAGGCGGCGGAGGTCGTGGCGGCGGTCGAGGGCGCGCTCGGCTAGCCGGAGCCGGACCGAATTTCCCGGAGTGGAGCGGCCTCGAACAGAGCGCCCTCGGATCCCTCGAGGCGTTGACCTTGCCCCTGGGGCAAGGGTGAGCGTTCGTGCCGTCGGGCGGAAGGGCTGCCCGGCGGCGGAGGATGGCGCGGTGGACGAGGAACTGCTCGGGATCGGCGCGTTCGCGGCGCGGGCGCGGTTGTCGGCCAAGGCGTTGCGGTTGTACGACCGGCTGGGGCTGCTGGCTCCGGCGCGGGTCGACGAGGTCACCGGGTACCGGTTCTACCGGGCGGGCCAGGTCGAGCGGGCCCGGACGGTGTCGCTGTTGCGGCAGTTGGACATGCCGCTTGCCCGGATCGCCGAGATCCTCGATGCGGACGACAGTGCCGTGGCGGCCGGCCGGCTCGCCGCCTACTGGGCGGACGTCGAGGCGCGGATCGCCGGACAGCGGACGCTCGCCGAGTACCTCCGTGGACGACTCTCCGGGAGGAGTTCCGAGATGTACGGGAAGTTCGTGGTCGAGACGGTGGACGTGCCGCGGCAGGTGCTGATCACCGAGACGCGGCACACGCTGGCGGACGAGTTGCCGGCGTGGATCGGGTCGGCGCTGGGGCGACTGGAGGAGGCCGCGTCCGCGTGCGGGGGCGTGGCCGGGGTGCCGTTCGTCGCCTATCACTCCGAGGTGTCGATGGAAAGCGACGGTCCGGCCGAGGCGTGCGTGCCGGTCGCCGACGAGGCGGCGGCTCGGGCCTGGGCCGAGGCGCGGGGGCGGGCCCGGCGGACGGCGGTGCGGGTGGAGCCGGCCCAGCGGCTGGCCTACACCCGGATCACCAAGGCGCAGGTGGCTCATCCGCAGATTCTGGCCGCGTTCGAGGCGGTGGAGCAGTGGATGGCGGCCGAGGGGCTGACCGCCGTTGGGCCCTGCCGGGAGGTGTACTTCGCGGACTGGGGCGCCGCGGGGGCCGAGGACCCGGTGTGCGACGTGGCGTTCCCGGTGCGGTGAGGGCGGTGCGGTGAGAGCTGTGCGATAGCGAAGCCGCCGAAGCCGAAGCCAGGGCTGTGGAACGTGGGCACAGGCCGAGCCCTCTCGGCAAGGACGGCGATCTCGTCGAGAGGGCTCTTCAGTCGTGCCGGGGGGGCCGGGCTTGTGGTGGGTGCCACCGGCAGGCAGTCCGTCGTGGCGGGGCTGCCGACGGCCCGCTGTCTGCCTCTGTCGTCTGTCCCTGGTTGCCCGTCCCCGTGCGGTTGCGGCCTTCTCAGGCCTTCACCGAGGCCACGAAAGCGCTCCACGCGTCCGTGGGGAAGGCCAGCTTCGGGCCCTCGGGGATCTTGGTGTCCCCGAGTTCCAGTGCTTCCTCGGTGGCCGACCTGACCATCACGCACGCGCCGTTGTTGTTGGTGTAGGAGGACGTCGTCCACGTTTCCGTGGCGCCCAGACGAATTGCCATGTTCGCTCCGTAGCCAGTTGCTGAGTCGCTGTCACCGGGCCGCGTGTTCCGGCGGGGAACCGCAGAACGGATTGCGCCAACCCTCACTGACGGTTGGCGTGATCGACGCTACTCGCCAACATCCTTTTCCGGAGCGGCCATTCACTCGACCGGGTGGCATATTTCAGGAGAGACATCCAGCGAGGCATGTCAACGGTGTACGGTGCCGCCCTTTTGCCTGCCGGAGAGCCGTAGCCGGCCTGCCGGGACGTCAGCGCGCGTACTCCTTCGCGACCCGCTCGACCAGTTGGCGGGACTGCTCCACGTTCAGCGACTGGGCCCGCAGGTGCTCGTACATCACGGTGTACTTCTGCACGTCGTGCGGCTTCTCCAGGTACAGGTCGCTGGTCACGCCCTCGATGTACACGACGCTCGAATCGGCCGCGTCCGCGAACTCCAGGATGGA
Organism: Streptomyces incanus; assembly: GCF_042656345.1. Lineage (NCBI taxonomy): Bacteria > Bacillati > Actinomycetota > Actinomycetes > Kitasatosporales > Streptomycetaceae > Streptomyces > Streptomyces incanus. Next base: position 216,832 of record NZ_JBHSPC010000015.1, on the reverse strand, counting down.
GTACTGGCCGTTGATGCCCGAATGCGCGCCGACCTCGAACGGCAGCACCTGCACGGTGATGTGCGGCTGCTGCGACAACTCCATGACGTGCTCCAGCTGTTCACGCATGACCTGCCGGCTCCCGACGACCCGGCGCAGCGACGCCTCGTCCAGGACCACCCACAGTCGCAGCGGGTCCGTCTCGGCGGTGATGCGGCTCTGCCGGCGCAGACGCACCTCGACGCGCTTGTCGTTCTCCTGCTCCGACGCCTCCGGCGAACCGCCCCGGATGATGGCCTCCGCGTACGCCCCGGTCTGCAACAGGCCGGTGATGATCTGGGGTTCGTAGACCCTGAGCGACTCCGCGTCCGTCTCCAGGCCGATGTAGACGCTGTACGGGATGTCGCCGAAGGCGTGCCACCAGCCCTGCTGGCGCGAGTCCTTGGCCATCTGCATCAGCGACTCGACGATCCGCTGATCCTCGACCTCGTAGACGCCGCAGAGGTCGCGGACGTCACGCTGGCTGATGCTGCGCCGGCCGTTCTCCAGCCGGCTGATCTTCGACTGCGACACCAGCAGTCGTTCCGCCACTTCCTCCGCCGTCATGCCCTTGAGCTCACGGAGCCTGCGCAGCTCCTGGCCCAGCCGGCGTCGCCTGACGGTGGGATTGACATTGGACGCCACGGGACGTGCACCTCCGGCTGCGTGCCTCGTACTTACTCGTACTTGCCACTTTGCGTATCTGGTGTTGAGCAGACTGCCACCAAGGCGCTTCCTGCCGCTGGGAAACAGCGGATATCCAGCGAGTTCACCCCGGTTCGGGGGGTGATGGCGGCCCGGACCGGTGCGGAGCCGCTACGGTTGCGGTTTTCCGGCACGCCGAGCGGGGCGGAGAGAGTGCGCGCACTCTCTCCGCCCCGCTCGGACGGCGCTCCCGTGACCGGGTCGGTGGTGCCGTGGCCGGTCGGTGGGCCTAATGGGCCACGGCGCGCGCCATGGATCCGTGGCGCGATTGGGCCGGAACGCCACGGGCGGGTTCCGGTCCGACCCTGCCGTCGGCGGTGGCGGCCTGACGGCCTCCTGCCGGGGCCGGGTTGCGGCGTGGCTGGGCCGCCACACCGTTCTGCACGTCCATCACGGCGTGCGCCACCAGGCCGCCCATCGGGTCGTGCCGGATCAGGTCCCGCAACCGGGAACGTGAGGAGCGACCCTCGTTCCCCGGGTACAGGTGCTTGCCGAGGCCCACGGCGTGCGCCAGTGCGGCGAGCGCCGCGGTCCGTGGGTCCGGTGGCACGCCGGTACGGATCGCGGAGTCCAGCCGGACCCTGATCTCCCGGCTGATCTCGTTGTCCGTCGCCTGGTAGCGAGTCGTCGGCAACACCCCGCACATCTGACCGGCCACGGCATGCACCATGCCGCACCGCTCCAGATGCGAGAGGTAGGTCTGGCGGAGCCCCAGTCGCGGCCCGCCAATCCAGTTGACCGCCCGGACCGGAGCGCCGCGCCTTCGCAGCAACTCCAACGCGCAGTCCAATGTCGGATCTCCAGTCGGCCGTGGTACCACCACGGCGATACGATCCCCGTCTGGGGCTATCCGTCCGGCCAGCGCCAGCTCCACTAGCTGCGCTCCGGCCAGACCGAGGTCGAGCGACTGCGGCTGTGCGGTGGTGCCCGTGGTCGGGTCCAACGCCAGCAGCAGAAGCTCTTCCGGAAGTGTTCTGCGGCTCCTGCCCATCCATGCCTCCCCGCGTGGATGAATGACAGGGTGACCCCTCTCACATTGGTCTGTCGAGAGCACGTGACTGGTTTGTAAGGGAACCGATAGGTATGTCGTTCTCGTCTACCACGGAGGGGAAGTCCACGCACAGGACACTGGTAGATGGTTCGGGCAGCGCCGCGGAGCGCTGTCGTGGGTGGCGGAACGGTTTCACGGTTCGGTTGGCGTACGCGCGACGCGCGGCGCATGGATGGAGGCATCGGTGGCGGGCGAGTCCCCCGACAGGTCGAAGCAGCGCGAGTCGTCGGCAGAACCGACGCCGGGGAGCGCGGGTCCGGTTCCCGAAGCCAGGAGCGAGGGGGGCGCCGCCGGGAAGCGGGACCCCCGCTTGGCGGTGACCCGGGGCACTTCGTCACCGTCGCCGTCATCGACGCCTTCGGCTTCGGCTTCGTCCACGTCGTCGAAGGCCACGGCCTCCGCGGGCGAGCGCGGGGGCGTGGACACGGCCACCCGAGTGCTGTCGGTGCGTGACGCGCGGACCGACGGCGAGGAGGCCGAGGACTCCGTCGAGGCCGCGGCCTCCGGATCCGCGGCCTCCGGATCCGCGGACGGGACGCCTGACGGGCGTGACGATTCCGCCACGGATGGTGACGAGCGGCTGCATGGGGTCGTCGCGGCGTGGGTACGGTCCGCCGAGGAGGTGGATCAGGGCGAGGACGGCGAGGACACCAAGGGCTCCCAGGAGGCCGAGGACGCCACCGAGGGCGGCACGGGTGCCCAGAGCGGCCCGGAGGGCGGCAGGGGCGGCAGCGCGGGCCGGGACGAGGGCTCCAGCGGGGCTCCCGAGGGTGGGCCGGCCGACGATGCCGGTGCGACCGAGGAGTCCGAGAGGGCCGACGGGGCCGACGCGGGGGACGAGCCCGAGAGCGTGCGCGACGCCGACTCGGAGGCCAAGGCCGAGGCCGAGCCGGAGGCTGACGCCGACACAGCCCCCGAGGGCGGGCCGGCCGACGATGCCGGTGCAACCGAGGAGTCCGACGGGGCCGACGCGGGGGACGAGCCCGAGAGCGTGCGCGACGCCGACGCGGAGGCCAAGACCGAGGCCGAGTCGGAGGCTGACGCCGACACAGCCCCCGAGGACGAAGCCGCCCCCACCGCCGAGGACGACGGCGACAGCACATCCGAGAGCGACCGCGACGACACGGACGTGAGCCCCGAGCCGCAGCCCGGGGCCGACGCCGAGCCCGAGGACCCGAAGGCCACCCCCGAGCCGAGCGCGGACCAGGCCGACGGGACCGACGACGGCGAGGGCGAGGGCGCCGGCGACGCCAAGCCCCCCACCGATCAGCCCACCGCCGTCTTCAAGGCCCCGCGCCCCTCCGCGCCCGCCGTCGACCAGCCCACCACCATGCTCAAGCTGGGCGACGCGGCCAAGGACGCGGAAAAGGACGACAGGACCGGCAAGGCGGCCGGCAAGGCCGGGAGCGTCGACAGGCCCGGCTCCGGGAAAAAGGGTGGGGACGCCCCCGACGCCGCACCCGGCTCGGCCCCCGGGTCCGCCTCTCCGTCCGTCCCCGAGCGCGCCGGCACGTTCGTGCCGCTCAAGGACCCGGACGCCCCCGAGTCCCGTAAGCCCCCGAGGCGAGACTCCGCCACCACCTCGCTGCGACTGCCTCCTTCGGCTCAGGCACGGCCCACCGCGCCCCCGGCCGACGGCACCCGTTCCGTCTCGCAGGTCGGGCCGGAGCTGACGCGGCAGCAGCCGTTGCCACCCAAGCCGCCGCTGGACCTGCTGGCCGAGCTGACCAACACCCCGCCGCCGCCGGACACCCCGCTGCGCACGACCATGCGGCGGGTCAAGATCTGGACGCCGCTGGTCGCGCTTCTGGTGGTCGCCTTCGCTGTCGTGCAGAACATGCGTGCGCTTCCCGAACCCACGCTCGAGCTGACCGCCGAGGACGCGTTCACCTTCTACGGCGGCAAGGTCGACATCCCGTGGCCGGCCGACGGGCAGGCCGCGCTGGACGTCCAGGGCATCGGCACCTTCGGCTCCTCCGGTGAGCAGAAGCCCGTGCCGATCGCCAGTGTCGCCAAGGTCATGACCACGTATCTGATCCTGCGCGAGCACCCGCTCGAGAGCGGCGCCGAGGGTCCGATGATCAAGATCGACGATGCCGCGGAGGACCAGTCCGACGCCGGGCAGGAGTCGACCGTCAAGGTGACCGCCGGTGACGAGATCTCGCAGCGGGAGGCACTGGAGGCCGTGCTGATCGCGTCCGCGAACAACGTGGCGCGGCTGGTCGCCCGTTGGGACGCGGGGTCCGAGGAGGCGTTCGTCGAGAAGATGAACAAGGCCGCGGAGGACCTCGGCATGACGAACACGACGTACACGGACCCCTCGGGTCTGAACGACACCACGGTGAGTACGGCCGTGGACCAGGTGAAGCTGGCCAGGGCCGCGATGAAGCAGCCCGCCTTCCGTGAGATCGCCGCGATGATGTCGTACGACGACTACAAGGGTGTCAACCACTCCAACTGGAACCAGCTGGTGGGGCACAACAACGTCGTCGGCATCAAGACCGGCACCACCACCTCGGCGCTGGGCAACCTCGTCTTCGCCGCGAAGAAGGACGTCGACGGTGAGACCCGGACCATCGTCGGTGCCGTGGTGCGCCAGCACGCGGGCGGCGCCGACAACACGATCCTGGCCGGCGCGCTCTCCGCGGGCGACCGGCTGATCCGGGCGGCGCAGGACGCGCTGGAGTCGACGACGGCACTGAAGAAGGGAACCGTCGTCGGATACGTGGACGACGGGCTGGGCGGCCGTACGCCCGTCGCCCTCACCGAGGACGTCGAGGCCGTCGGCTGGCCGGGGCTGAAGGTGAAGCTGACGTTCACCGGTGGGGAGCTCCCGCACCGGGCGAAGGCCGGTACCGAGGTGGGCTCGCTCACCGTGGGCGACGGCACGGACAGCGGCGCCGTCAAGGTCCCGGTCGCCCTCCAGGAGGACCTTGTGGAGCCGGGCTTCCCGGCCAAGCTGACGCGTCTGACCTGATCGTCGGAGCGCGGCG